>NZ_JBYVMD010000050.1:0-41374 GCF_058145955.1 Pseudomonas sp. A39 | reverse complement strand
TAGCTGTGGCACAGGTGCGGGTTGACCTCCAGGTGGCGGCAGATCAGCGAGAAGTGCGGCGGGAACACGTGGGCCAGCAGCAGGTAACCGAAGTTGTGCAGCAGACCAGCCAGGTAGGTCAGGCCGGCTTCCGGGCGCTGGGCGCGGGGCATGGCGCGGGTCAGGCCTTCGATCACGGCGGCGGTGTAGATGGACTGGTGCCAGTATGGCGTGGCCTGGTGTGGGTGGTCCTTGGGCAGGCTCAGGGTTTTGCCCAGGGCCAGGCCCAGCGCCAGGTTGATCACCAGGTCAAAGCCCAGCACGCGTACGATGGCATCTTCCACGGAGCGGATCTTGCCCGGCGACGCGTAGTAGGGCGACGCGGCCCAGCTCACCACTTGCGCGGCCAGGGACGGGTCGGTCTCGACCACGCCGGTGATGTCATCGATGGTGGCATTGGGGTCGACGCGCAACTTGATGATCTTCTGCGCGGTGTCGGCCAGCGGTGGAATCTCGATGGTCGCTTCCAGGCGTTGCTGGATGCGGCGCGCGGTGAACGCTTGCATCGCCTGGGTGATTTCCTCGCGGTCGTCGTTTGGGCGGTCGAGGTTCGGGCGAATGTTGCTCAGCGGCTCGCCGAATTGAGCGGCGCTGGCCTTGGTCAGCATGGTCTTGAAGTCGTCGCTGGCGATTTCCAGCAGCAGCCCGGCTTCGCCCGAATGCACCAGCAGGTTCGGCTCATTGAGCAGGCTGCCTTCGTACAGGCACGGTGAGCTGGTGAGGGGCGGCAGGCCTGGCAGCAGGCTCAGGTCATGCTTGCCCAGCATGCGCGCGACACGCTCCGGCGACACGGCAATGAGGCGGCGACCGGTCAGTTCGGTGAGGCGGTTGAGGTCGAGCAACTGGTTCTGCGGGAACAGCACCATCAGTGCGCCCACCGCATCTTCCAGCAACACAGCCTGGACCTTTCGCGCAGGATTCAGGCCCGGTAGATCCGCGACTTCCGTATAGGGGATGGCGAGTTTTGCGAGCAGAGCCCGAATGACCGGCGGGGCGGTCAGTGGGGCTGTGGCGAGGGCAACTTCTGACATGGCCTGATCCAATTTCTTACAGTCATTGGAGTATAACCAGCTTGCTACCTATGTTGGTCGGTTAAGTGAGTCAGGCGTCACACTTGGCCGTATTGCTGCCCATGGCGCAACCAGCGATTCAGCAACGGGCTGACATGCTCCGGCCAACGTTCGAGCAAGGCTTGCGCGGCATCGCGTACGGCGGGCAGTAAATCGGCGTCGCGCATCAGGTCGGCGACCTTGAATTGCAGCAGGCCGGTCTGGCGGGTGCCGAGCATTTCGCCGGGCCCACGCAGTTCGAGGTCCTTCTCGGCGATGACAAAACCGTCGTTGGTTTCGCGCATGATGCCCAGGCGCTGACGACCGATCTGCGACAGTGGCGGGTGGTAGAGCAGCACACAATGGCTGGCCGCGCTGCCCCGGCCGACACGTCCGCGCAACTGGTGCAACTGCGCCAGGCCGAGGCGCTCGGGGTTTTCGATGATCATCAGGCTGGCGTTGGGCACGTCCACGCCTACTTCGATCACCGTGGTGGCCACCAGCAGTTGCAGATTGCCGGCCTTGAACTCGGCCATTACCGCAGCCTTTTCCGCAGGCTTCATGCGCCCGTGGATCAGCCCGACCTTAAGCTCGCCGAGGGCGCTGGTCAGGTCTTCGTAGGTGGTTTCGGCGGCCTGGCAGGTCAGCTCTTCGGACTCTTCGATCAGCGTACAGACCCAGTAGGCCTGGCGACCTTCGGCACAGGCGCCGCGCACGCGTTCGATCACTTCGACACGCCGGGTGTCGGTGACCAGTACGGTGTTGACGGGCGTACGGCCAGGCGGCAGTTCGTCGAGGATCGAGGTGTCGAGGTCGGCGTAGGCGCTCATGGCCAGCGTGCGCGGGATCGGTGTGGCGGTCATGATCAACTGGTGCGGGTTCATGCGCCCGCCCACGCCTTTCTGGCGCAGGGCCAGGCGCTGCTGCACGCCGAAGCGGTGCTGTTCGTCGATGATCACCAGGGCCAGGTTCTTGAACTGCACCTCGTCCTGGAACAGCGCGTGGGTGCCCACCACCATCGGTGCGCCGCCGGCGATCTGTTCGAGTGCGGCTGCGCGGTTCTTGCCTTTGAGCTTGCCGGCCAACCAGGCGACTTCCAGGCCCAGCGGTTCGAGCCAGCGCTTGAAGGTGATGAAGTGTTGCTCGGCCAGGATCTCGGTCGGCGCCATCAGCGCCACTTGGTAACCGGCTTCCAGCGCTTGCAGCGCGGCGAGGGCGGCGACCACGGTTTTGCCCGCGCCGACGTCGCCCTGGATCAGGCGCAGCATCGGTTCTTTCTGGCTGAGGTCATAGGCGATCTCGTTACCCACGCGCTGCTGGGCGCCGGTCGGGGCAAAACCGAGGTTGGCCAGGTACTGCGCGGGCAGCCGCGTGGCCTTGGGCATCGCTGGCGCGCGCAGGGAGCGCATGCTTTCGCGCAGGCGTTGCTGGGACAGTTGATGGGTCAGCAGCTCTTCGAAGGCCAGGCGGTGCTGGGCCCAGTGATGACCGAGGGCCAGTTCGTCGACATCGGCGTCGGCGGGCGGGTGATGCAGGTAGCGAATCGCATCGTCCAGCGGCGCCAATTGATAGTCGCGAGCCAGTTCCTCAGGCAGCCAGTCGGGCAGGCTTTTCGGGCCGAGCATCGTCAGCGTCTGCATGCACAGCTGGCGCAGGCGTTGCTGGGTCAGGCCTTCGGTGAGCGGGTAGATCGGGGTGAGCGTGGTGTCGACCGGAGGCGGTTCATCCCCGGTGATGGCGCGGTATTCCGGGTGATAGATCTCCAGGCCTGACGCACCGGGCCGCGCTTCGCCGTAGCAGCGCACGCGGGTGCCGCGCTTGAGGCCTTCCTTCTGCGCGTTGCTGAAATGGTAGAAACGCAGGCTGAGGCCGCCGGTACCGTCCTGAAGTCGCACGACCAAGCTGCGGCGTTTGCCCATGACCACGTCGGCACCGCTGACGGTGCCTTCGACCACCGCATCCTGCCCAGGGCGTAACTGGCCGATGGGCACTACGCGGGTGCGGTCCTGATAGCGCAAGGGCAGGTGGAACAGCACGTCCTGGAGGTTCTCCAGGCCGACCTTGGCCAGCTTCTCGGCCATGGCTTCACCGACACCCTTGAGTGCCGTCACCGACACCTGCGACAGCTCTGTCATACCCTTGCTTAACTCGCAGCAGGCGGCTTGGCCACCGAACACAGGCGGATCGAGTCGGCGAGGATCTCAATGGCTTTTGGCCGTGGGAAGCTGGCGCGCCAGGCGATCGCCACGGTGCGGAACGGCACTGGCGGCGTGAGTGGGCGCACTTCGATCACGCCGGGGGCGTAGTGATGGCTGTCCACCGCAGACAGCGGCAGGATCGAGATGCCCAGGCCCGACGCGACCATGTGCCGAATGGTTTCCAGGGAGCTGGATTCCACGGTGGTGTGCTTGGCGCCGTCGTTGCCTTTGGTCAGGGTCGGGCAGGCTTCGAGGACCTGGTCGCGGAAGCAGTGACCTTCGCCGAGCAGCAGCAGGCTCTTGTCGTTGAGCAGGCCGGCGTCGATGGTGTCTTTCTGCGTCCACGGGTGGGAGGCCGGCATCAGCACGTAGAACGGCTCGTCGTAGAGCGGCAGGGTCAGCACGTCGGCTTCATTGAACGGCAGGGCGATGATGATTGCGTCCAGCTCGCCGTTGCGCAGTTTGTCGCGCAGCACGTGGGTGAAGTTTTCTTCGATATACAGCGGCATCTGCGGCGCGACGCGGTGCAGTTGCGGAATCAGGTGCGGGAACAGGTACGGGCCGACGGTGTAGATGGCGCCGACTTTCAGCGGTGCGGTCAGCTGGTTCTTGCCCGCCTGAGCCAGCTCGCGAATACTCTGTGCTTGCTCCAGCACCTTCTGTGCCTGGGCCACAATACCTTCACCCACCGGGGTGAGGCGCACGGCGCTCTTGCTGCGCTCGAAAATCAGCACACCGAGTTCGTCTTCAAGCTTTTTCACGCCCACCGACAGCGTCGGCTGGCTGACGTGGCAACGCTCGGCCGCGTGGCCGAAATGCTGCTCTTGGGCGAGGGTAACGATGTAGCGTAATTCTGTAAGAGTCATAGCGGGCGTCCATGAGGTTGCGGGCCAAGCATACCGGCTGCAATCGATAGACGCACGTTATCAGAAGTTTGGTAGGGATTGAGCGGGGAGTAGTCGGGAATTTTCTTGTGCGATGCAACCAAAATGTGGGAGGGGCAAGCCCCTTCCCACATTGCTTCCTGTGTGCCTTTAGCGGCGGCGTTTCTCGATGTTGTACACGAACGGTGCAACGATCTCGATGCTGCCACCTTTGAGCATGTCCGCCGGCGGCTTGGGCAGCGGCTGGGCACGACGGATCATGTCCAGCGTGGCACGGTCCAGGTCGGCGTTGCCGGAGCGGCCCACCAACTCGTAGGACAGCACGTTACCGTCGGCATCCACCACGAACTTCAGGCGGTTCAAGCCTTCCTTGCCACGGGCCTGGGCACCTGGCGGGTATTTCTTGTACTTCTGCAAGTGTGCCAGCAGGGTGCCTTCCCAGGACGCTTTGGCGGCGATCTGTTGTGGCGACGGGCCAGGTACCGGTTGGGCCGATTTTTCAGCCGGCGCTTGGGTCGGCGGAGCGTCGCTCGGCGGGTCCTCGGAGGGTTTCTCCTTGGGCGGCTCGATCTTCTTCTCCACCGGCTTGGGCGGCTGCGGTTTAGGCTTGGGCTTGACCGGCTTGGGCACCTGGATTGTCGGCTTGGGGGCCTCGGCCAGTTTCGGCAGGGGCAGCTCTTCTACCGGTGCAGGCGGTTGCGGCGGCGTTACCACTTTGGGCGGTGCCGGCGGTGGTGGCGCTGGCATCGGGGCCAGGTCGATGACCATGGCGGCCGGTGGCAACTGCACCGTGCGCGGCGCCGACCAATGAAGCGCGATAGCAATCGCGATGGCATGCACGCCCAGTACGACGGCGAGGCTGGTGCCATAACGCGTCAGTTTGTGGCGCGTCGTGATCATTTCTTGGCTGCCGTCTCAAGTCCGACCAGGCCTACCTTGAGGTAGCCGGCTGCCCGCAGGGCATCCATCACGCTCATCAGGTCGCCGTAGTCCACGCCCTTGTCGGCCTGGAAGAAGATCGTCGTGTCTTTTTTGCCTTGGGTCTTGGCGTCGAGCACCGGCCCCAAGGTTTCAGCCTTGACCTCCTCTTCGCCCAGGAACAGGCGTTGGTCCGCCTTGACGCTGAGGAAGATCGGTTTCTCTGGTCGCGGTGCCGGCTTGGCGCTGGACGCGGGCAGGTCAACCTTGATGTCCACGGTGGCCAACGGTGCCGCCACCATGAAGATGATCAGCAGCACCAGCATCACGTCGATAAACGGTGTGACGTTGATTTCGTGGTTCTCGACGAGTTCGTCGTCGCCTTGATTCAAATGCAGGCCCATGGCCGATTACCCCACTTTCACCATGTGCGGTTGCGAGCTGCGCTCGGTAGGCAGGTGATCGAGGTCGCGGCTGACCAGCAGCAGGACTTCCGCCGACGCGTCCGATACCTGGGCCTTATAGCCGGCAATCGAACGGGCAAAGACGTTGTAGATCACCACCGCAGGAATCGCGGCAACCAGGCCCAGGGCGGTCGCCAGCAGGGCTTCGGCGATGCCGGGGGCAACGACGGCGAGGTTGGTGGTCTGGGTTTTAGCGATGCCGATGAAGCTGTTCATGATGCCCCACACGGTACCGAACAGGCCGACGAAGGGCGCAGTGGAACCAATGGTCGCCAGCACGCCGGTGCCGCTGCTCATGTTACGACCGCAGGCCGCCACCAGGCGCTCCAGGCGGAAGGCCACACGTTCCTTGATGCCTTCTTTTTCGCGGGCGTTGGCCGACAGGCGCATTTCTTCCAGCGCGTCGTGCACCAGCGTGTTGGCCAGGGTGCCTTTCTTGGTCGCGCTTTCGCTGGCTTCCTTGAGGGTGGTGGCCTTTTTCAGGTGGACGATTTCGTTACGCAGACGGCGTTTGGCGCCCAGCAGCTCGAAGCCTTTGGCGATCCAGATGGTCCAGGTGATGATCGAGGCGATGGCCAGGCCGATCATGACGGCTTTCACCACCACGTCAGCGTTCTGGTACATGCCCCATGGCGACAGGTCGTGGGCCATGCCCAGGGTGTTGTCTTCTTCCAGCACCACACCGGTGTCGTCGGCGGAGGCTGGATCAGCAGCCTGGGCCGGGTCGGTGGCAGCGGGCGCTGTAGCAGGCGCTGCCGGTGCTGCGGCTGCAGGCGGGGTAGCGGGGGCGGTGGCATCAGCGAAGGCGGCGGTCGGTGCCAGCAGTACGCTGAACAGCAGCGCAGCAATCGCGCGCCAGGCGCGGGATGGGCTGTGACGCTTGGTTGGCGAAGCGGGGGTTGTATTACGTGTCATGCTGGCCGGACCTGAGTAAAAAAATGAGTGATCGTCCTTCCAGACCCAGGGGTCGAGGACAAATGGGCGGTTATTATTGCAAGTAATTCTTGTTAACAGAAGTAATACAGTAACTTTATTTGCCCTTTTTCTGGCCGACGGTCATCTGCGAAGGCTAACCTAGACCTTTCAGTAGGGAGTTTTGTGATGTCAGCGCCTTCGGTTGTGATTGCGGGTTGTGGCGATGTGGGGAGTCGGCTGGCCAGCCAGTTGCTCGCCTCCGGATGGGAGGTGCATGGCCTGCGCCGCGATGTTTCGCGGCTTCCCGACGGCGTGATTGGCATCGCCGGCGACCTGTTCAAGAAAGATTGCCCTGACACCTGGCCGATCGGCGGGGTGGATTACCTGGTGTACTGCGCCGCCGCGACGGATCACGACGAAGCCGGTTATCGCGCCGCTTACGTACAAGGGCTGAAACATGTACTGGAGTGGTTGGGCGACTATGGCCAGGAGCCCAAGCACCTGCTGTTTGTCTCCAGCAGCAGCGTCTACGGGCAGCAGAATGGCGAGTGGGTCGACGAAACGTCGGAGACTCAGGCGAAGGGGTATTCCGGGCAAGTGATGTTGGAGGCCGAGCAAGTGGCGCTTAACAGCGGCATCCCGGCCAGCATTGTCCGCCTGACCGGCATCTACGGTCCGGGCCGCGAATGGCTGCTGACCCAGGTCCGCCAAGGCTACCGTGTAGCAGTCGACCCACCTTTATATGGCAACCGCATTCACGCGGAGGACGCAGCGGGTTTGCTGGCGTTTTTGTTGCGGCACGTGGAAAGCGGCGGCGCGTTGGACAAGGTCTACATCGGCGTTGATGATGCGCCCGCGCCACTGGCCGAAGTGGTGGGCTGGTTGCGCGAATTCCTTGGGGTGACCGAGTGGGCTGAGGACGCCAGTGTGCGGCGGGCGGGCAGCAAGCAGTGCAGCAATGCCCGGGCGAAAGCGTTGGGTTGGACGCCGACCTACCCGACTTATCGCGAAGGCTATGCTGCGATCCTCAAGGGCTGAAACGCAGTCAAAAAATGTGGGAGGGGGCTTGCCCCCGATAGCGGAGTGTCAGCCACAGTTGTATTAGCTGATGTACTGCAATCGGGGGCAAGCCCCCTCCCACATTTGGATTTGCGGCATGGCGGCTATTGTTTTACCAGCAGCCATTGACGGGGGCCGGGGGTGAACTGCGGTACTTCGTCGGCCTGCGCGGTATTCACCGCCTGGAAAATCTCCAGTTGCTTGCCTTTGCGCACGAAAATCCACGGGTTGCCCTGGCCATTCAGTTGCAGCCAGATACTGTCGTAGCCGCCGCTCATTGAGGCGCAGTCACCCGCCAGGCACAGCGAGTACCGATCGACATTCGGCAGGCCCGCGACCTTGCCGTCGGCCTGGAACTGTACGATGGCGCCGCTGCCGAAGCCGTCGGCGATCTTCCAGTCGCCGCCCATGTAGGCCGCGTACAGCGCGCGTTCGAAGTTGGCGCCAATGGGCGCACCGTCCGGCGCGGGCTCTTTGGCGCGGGCAAACAGCTGTTCAGGCTCGTTGTCGTTGGCCACTTGCAGCAGTTGCTTGCCTTTGCGCTTGAGTTCGGTGGCGGAACTGCCGTAGAAGTCCACGCTCCAGGCGCCGGATTTTTCACCCAGCAACTTGCCTTCGGCCACTTCAAAACCGTTGTAATAGCGCGCTTGCGAGGCCTTGGAATTGACCTCCCACTCGAGGTTCGGGCCAAAGCTCTGCAAGGCTTCACGCAAAGGGCCGCCCTTGGCTGCCGCATCGATGGCGGCCTGGTTGATCCAGGTGCCGCTCACATCCAGGTCCGCAGGGTTGCTGGCGCAGCCGCTAAGCAACAGGGCGAGCATTGATGAGGCTACAAGCGCTTTGCGCATCATGAAATCCTTTCGAAACGAAGTCGGCGCAGCCTGTGCGGGCTGCGCCGGGTGTTTTACTCGATGACCAGAATGGCGTCCATCTCAACCTGTGCACCCTTGGGCAGGGCGGCAACACCGATGGCGGCGCGGGCTGGGTAGGGCTGTTCGAAGTACTTGCCCATGATCTCGTTGACCTTGGCGAAGTGGCTCAGGTCGGTGAGGAAGATGTTCAGCTTGACGATGTCTTTGAACGAACCGCCAGCGGCTTCAGCAACCGACTTGAGGTTTTCGAAGACCTGTACGGTCTGTGCTTCGAAGCCTTCCACCAGTTCCATGGTCTTTGGGTCCAATGGGATCTGGCCGGACATGTAGACGGTGTTGCCCGCCTTGATCGCCTGGGAGTAAGTGCCGATGGCAGCAGGGGCTTTGTCGCTGGTGATAACAGTCTTGGTCATGAATGACTCCTTGTAATAAGTGGGCTCGCTGAAGCGCTATGCGCGCATGCGGGTGATGCGGATGACCCCGGTCAAGGCACGCAGTTTCTTGATCACGCGGGCCAGGTGCACGCGGTCGTGGACGCTGACCACAAGCTGGACCACGCTGATACGGCCATCGCGCTCGTCCATGCTGATTTTCTCGATATTGCCGTCGGCCGCATTGACGCTGCTGGCGAGCAGGGCGATCAGGCCGCGCTGGTGTTCGAGCTCCACCCGCAGCTCGACGTTGAATTCGCCGGTGACGTCCTTGGCCCAGGACAGCTGGATGCATTTTTCCGGGTTGTGACGGATTTCGGTGATGTTGCGGCAGTTGTCCAGGTGCACCACCATGCCTTTGCCCGCCGACAAGTGGCCGACAATCGGGTCGCCTGGGATCGGCGTGCAGCACTTGGCGTAGCTGAGCACCAGGCCCTCGGTGCCGCGAATCGCCAGCGGGCCTTCCGGGCTTGGCAGCTGTTCGCCTTCGCCGAGCAGGCGGCGTGCGACGACATAAGCCATGCGGTTGCCCAGGCCGATATCTTCCAGCAGGTCTTCGATGGTTTCCTGGCGGTACTCGTGGAGCATCGCTTGCACGCGCTCTTGCGGGATCTTGTCCAACGCACTGTCGAAACCGTTGAGCACCTTGTTCAGCAGGCGTTCGCCCAGGCTGATGGACTCGGAACGGCGCTGCAGTTTCAAGGCGTGACGGATGTGCGTGCGCGCCTTGCCGGTAACCACAAAGTTGAGCCACGCCGGGTTCGGGCGAGCGCCTGGAGCGCTGACGATCTCGACCGTGGAGCCGCTTTGCAGCGGTTCGGACAGCGGTGCGAGACGGCGATTGATCCGACAGGCGATGCAGCTGTTGCCCACGTCGGTGTGCACGGCGTAGGCAAAGTCGACAGCGGTGGAGCCTTTGGGCAGCTCCATGATCCGACCTTTGGGCGTGAACACGTAGACCTCGTCCGGGAACAGGTCGATCTTCACGCTTTCGATGAATTCCAGGGAATTGCCGGCACGTTGCTGCATTTCCAGCACGCCCTTGACCCACTGGCGGGCGCGAGCATGAGTGCCCTTGGGCTGCTCGTCGCCGCTGGATTTGTACAGCCAATGGGCGGCGATGCCGTTGTTGGCCATCTCTTCCATTTCGCGGGTGCGGATCTGGATCTCGATCGGCACCCCGTGCATACCGAACAGCGTGGTATGCAGCGACTGGTAGCCGTTGGCCTTGGGAATCGCGATGTAGTCCTTAAAGCGGCCCGGCAGGGGTTTGTACAAATTATGCACAGCGCCCAGCACACGGTAGCAGGTGTCGACCTTGTCGACGATGATCCGGAACGCGTACACGTCCATGATCTCGTTGAAGGCCCGGCGCTTGCCGCGCATCTTTTTGTAGATGCCGTAGATGTGTTTTTGTCGGCCGCTGACTTCGCCCTCGATCTCGTCGATCGCCAGGCAATGGCTCAGCGACTCTTCGATCTTGTTGACGATTTCCTTGCGGTTGCCCCGTGCGCGCTTGACCGCCTGGTAGATGCGCGCCGAACGCATCGGGTGCATGGCCTTGAAACCGAGGTCTTCGAATTCGATACGAATGGCGTGCATGCCCAGCCGGTTGGCGATGGGCGCGTAGATTTCCAGGGTTTCCTTGGCGATGCGCCGACGTTTTTCGCCGGACAGCACTTCCAGCGTGCGCATGTTGTGCAGCCGGTCGGCCAGCTTGACAAGGATCACGCGGATGTCGCGTGCCATGGCCATGGCCATCTTCTGGAAGTTTTCCGCCTGGGCTTCGGCCTTGGTCTCGAAGTTCATCTGGGTCAGTTTGCTGACCCCGTCGACCAGTTCGGCCACGGTTTCGCCAAATTGCGCGCTGAGCGCTTCCTTGGCGATGCCGGTGTCTTCGATCACGTCATGCAGCATCGCGGCCATCAGGCTCTGATGGTCCATGTGCATGTCGGCCAGAATATTTGCCACCGCAAGAGGGTGGGTGACATACGCCTCGCCACTGCGGCGGCGTTGGCCGTCGTGGGCTTGTTCGGCGTAGAAATACGCTCGGCGGACCAGGTTAACCTGGTCTGGGCCGAGGTAGGTCGATAAGCGATCGGCGAGGGCGTCTATGCTCGGCAAAGGATGAACTCCTGCCGTTGGCTGTGACCCCGCGCCGTGCTACGTCGACCAGACATAGGCTTAGACGGCCTCGTTGGACTCGTCCTCGAACGCTGCAAACAGCGGTTCGTCTTCAACGATTTCAGCGTTGGCGATGAACTCGTAGCTCATCAGGCCTTCAGCGATTTCACGCAGGGCTACAACGGTAGGCTTGTCGTTTTCCCACTGGACCAACGGCTCTTTGCCGCCAGTGGCCAGTTGACGGGCACGCTTGGTAGAGAGCATGACCAGCTCAAAGCGGTTATCCACGTGTTCTAGGCAGTCTTCAACGGTTACGCGGGCCATGGTATTCCTCGGAGCGAATGCAAGATGCGCGCTGCCCGGTTGGGCGAGCGGACTAAACAGTTTAAAAAATCACCAGCGTTTAGGGAAGCGCTGATTTTTCGCAGGCCCTCGCAAAACCGCTACAAGCGCCAATGTAAAGCCCTTGCAGCGGTTTTGGGAAGAGCCAATCAGCCGAGCAATTCGGCGAGTAATTTGCCGAAACGCTGCTGTTGGCGTTTTTGCTGGAGCTGATTGGTGCGGAAAATCGCCTTCAAATCATCCAGTGCATGGGCAAAATCGTCGTTGATGATCAGGTAGTCGTAGTCGACGTAGTGGCTCATTTCGCTGACGGCTTCACGCATGCGGCCTTCGATGATCTCGTCACTGTCCTGGCCACGGTTGGTCAAGCGCTGGTGCAACGCCTCCAGGGACGGCGGCAGGATGAAGATCGAACGCGCCTTGGGCATCAACTGGCGCACTTGTTCGGCGCCCTGCCAGTCGATTTCCAGGATCAGGTCGTGGCCTTCGTCCAGAGTCTGCTGCAAGTGGCTCTGCGACGTGCCGTAGAGGTTGCCGAACACTTCGGCGCGCTCGAGGAAGTCGCCATGTTCGATCATCTTGACGAACTCGGTGCGCTCGACGAAGTGATAGTGCACGCCGTTCACCTCACCCGGGCGCATGGCGCGAGTGGTGTGGGAGACCGAGATGCGGATCTGCTCGTCAGCGTCGGTCAGGGCCTTGACCAGGCTGCTCTTGCCCGCGCCCGAAGGGGCGGAAATGATGTAAAGGGTGCCGGTGCTGTGGGTCATGGAGGTTGCCTTACTCAATATTCTGTACTTGTTCGCGCATCTGCTCGATCAACACTTTGAGGTTGACCGCCGCCGTGGTGCTGCGCGGATCGAAAGCCTTGGAGCCCAGTGTATTGGCTTCGCGGTTGAGTTCCTGCATCAGGAAGTCCAGGCGCCGACCGGCGGCACCGCCGGACTTGAGCACGCGGCGCACTTCAAGGATGTGGGTGCTCAGGCGGTCGAGTTCTTCGGCGACGTCGCTCTTCTGCGCCAGCAGGACCATTTCCTGCTCCAGGCGTGTCGGGTCAAGGTCGGCCTTCATGTCGGCGAAGCGGTCGAGCACCTTCTGGCGCTGGGTGGCAAGCATCTGCGGGACCAGCTCACGCAGGGTGACCACGTCTTCTTCGATGGAGGTCAGGCGCTCGTTGATCAGGCGTGCCAGCTCGGCGCCTTCGCGCTCGCGGCCGGCCTTGAGCTCCTTGAGGCCCTGGTTGAACAGGGCCAGGGCTTCGGCATTGAGTGTCTGCGGGTCGGTGGCGTCGGCCACCAGTACACCGGGCCAGGCCAGCACTTCCAGGGGGTTGAGCGCGGCCGGCTGCTTGATCAGGCCGGCGATGGTTTCGGCGGCGGCCACCAGTTGCGCGGCACGATCACGGTCGACCTGCAGCGGCTTGCCGGTGGTTTCTTCGGTAAAGCGCAGGGTGCATTCCAGCTTGCCGCGGGAAATGCCCTGGCGCAGCGCTTCACGCACGGCGCCTTCGAGGTCGCGGAATGACTCCGGCAGGCGCAGGTGCGGCTCCAGGTAGCGGCTGTTGACCGAGCGCAGTTCCCAGCTCAGGGTGCCTTGTACGCCGGCTTTTTCGACGCGGGCGAAGGCGGTCATGCTGTGCACCATGGAGGTACCTCGCGTTGCAGTCCCGCAAACACGGGCTGATGGTTAAGAAGGCGCAGGATTGTAGCGCAGTGGGAGGAGCGCGCCCAAACCGAGCATTCGTAACCGGATTTTTTAGCAGTGCCCCGAACCGTTTCACGGCTCTATAATGCTCGGCAGTTTTTCGTCCTCAGTACAGGTGTCTCCCTATGAAACGTCCAAGTGGTCGCGCTGCCGATCAGCTCCGCTCGATCCGCATCACCCGCAACTACACCAAACACGCCGAGGGGTCTGTACTGGTCGAGTTTGGCGATACCAAGGTTATCTGCACTGTCAGCGTTGAAAACGGCGTACCGCGGTTCCTTAAAGGCCAGGGCCAGGGTTGGTTGACCGCCGAGTACGGCATGCTGCCGCGCGCCACCGGCGAGCGTAACCAGCGTGAAGCCAGCCGTGGCAAGCAAGGCGGTCGCACCCTGGAAATCCAGCGTTTGATCGGCCGTTCCCTGCGCGCAGCCCTGGACATGTCCAAGCTGGGCGACGTGACCCTCTACGTCGACTGCGATGTGATCCAGGCCGACGGCGGCACCCGTACCGCGTCCATCACCGGCGCCATGGTGGCCTTGGTCGACGCACTGAAAGTGATCAAGAAGCGCGGCGGCCTGAAAGCGGGCGACCCGCTCAAGCAGATGATCGCTGCCGTATCGGTAGGCATGTACCAGGGCGAGCCAGTGCTGGACCTGGACTACCTGGAAGACTCGGCCGCCGAGACCGACCTGAACGTGGTCATGACCAGCACCGGTGGTTTCATCGAAGTGCAGGGCACTGCCGAAGGTGCGCCATTCCAGCCGGCCGACCTGAACGCCATGCTGGCCCTGGCCCAGAAAGGCATGACCGAGATTTTCGAACTGCAGAACGCCGCCCTGGCTGACTGAGTCGGCCTCAAGGAGAAACGCCATGAATGACAACCAGATGCCAGTGCCTACGCCTTCCTACGAAGTGCGCCAGGGGGCAATGTTGTGCCATCTCGCGGCGTTTCTGGGGTTTGTGTTCCCCTTCGGCAGTGTCGTGGGGCCGCTGATCCTGTGGCAGATGAAGAAAGAAGTGGACCCGTTCATTGATGATCAGGGCAAGGAAGCCCTGAACTTCCAGATCACCGTGGCCATCGCCTGGATAGCTTGCATCGTGCTGGCCTTCGCGGTGATTGGCTTTTTCCTGATGTTCGCCCTGGCGATCGCCACGGTGGTGCTGACCATCATTGGTAGCATCAAGGCCAACAAGGGGATCGCCTATCGCTATCCGCTGACTTGGCGCGTGATCAAATAATGAACAGGCACAAAAAAACCGACAGCGATGTCGGTTTTTTTGTGCCTGGAAAAAGACCTCAGATGGTCAATGTCCAGTCGTAGTCCACGATCAGCGGCGCGTGCTGCGAGAAGCGTGGCTGGCGCGGCAGGCGTGCGCTGCGAACGAACCGGCGCAGGCCGGGGGTCAGCAACTGGTAGTCGAAACGCCAGCCCAGGTTGAGCATCTCAGCCTGTTCGTTATCCGGCCACCAGCTGTACTGGTCGCCTTCGCGGCTGACTTCGCGCAGCGCGTCGACATAGCCCATGTTGCCGACAATCTCGTCCATCCAGGCGCGTTCCGGCGCCAGGAAGCCTGGAGATTGCTGGCTGTCGCGCCAGTTCTTGATATCCAGCTTCTGTTGCGCCACGTACAGCGAGCCACAATAAATGTACTCGCGACGTTTGCGCCGCTGTTTGTCCAGATAACGGGCGAAATCGTCCATTAGCTTGAACTTCTGGTTCAAGTCTTCATCGCCGTTCTGCCCCGAAGGGAGCAGCAAGGTCGCGATGCTGACCTTATCGAAATCGGCTTGCAGGTAGCGCCCGTAGCGGTCGGCTGTCTCGAAGCCGAGGCCGCTGATGACCGCCTTGGGTTGCAACCGCGAATACAAAGCCACGCCACCTTGGGTGGGCACTTCGGCATCGCAGGCATAAAGGAAGTAGCCATCCAGTTGGAAGGCTGGGTCGTCCAGTTCAAAGGCGGAGGCGCGGGTATCCTGCAGGCAGATGACGTCGGCATTCTGGGCTTGCAGCCAACTGAGCAAACCACGCTCGACTGCAGCCTGAATACCATTAACGTTCACACTGATGATCCGCATAAATGGCCCCAAAAATCGCGTGCGTGTATGATACACGCCGTCTACCTAATTAGCTAAATCCGTGGTATCTGAGGCTTTTTTCATGCAGGCGTATCAACGCGATTTCATTCGTTTTGCCATCGATCGCGGCGTTTTGCGCTTCGGTGAGTTCACCCTCAAGTCCGGGCGCACCAGCCCGTACTTCTTCAATGCGGGCTTGTTCAACTCCGGTTCGGCCCTGGCTCAGCTGGGTCGTTTCTATGCGGCAGCCATCGTTGAAAGCGGTATTTCCTTTGATGTGTTGTTTGGCCCAGCCTACAAGGGCATTCCCCTGGCCGCCGCGACAGCCGTGGCCCTGGCTGAACATCACGGGCAGGACCTGCCGTGGTGCTTCAACCGCAAGGAGGCCAAGGCCCATGGCGAAGGCGGGAGCCTGGTGGGCGCACCGCTGACCGGCGACGTGCTGATCATCGACGACGTGATCACCGCTGGCACCGCCATCCGTGAGGTGATGCAGATCATCGCCTCCCAGGACGGCGCCAAAGCTGCCGGCGTGTTGATCGCGCTGAACCGCCAGGAACGTGGCAACGGTGAGTTGTCGGCGATCCAGGAAGTGGAGCGTGATTTCGGTATTCCGGTGGTGAGCATCGTGTCGCTGAACCAGGTGCTGCAGTTCCTGGAAGATGACCCGCAGCTCAAGCAGCATTTGCCGGCGGTGCGTGCATACCGCGAGCAGTTCGGCGTCTGACACAGAGCCCCCTTGTGTGTGAGGGCTAGTGTGGGAGGGGGCTTGCTCCCGATGGCGGTGTATCAGTTGGTATTTTTCAGCACTGACCCACCGCTATCGGGAGCAAGCCCCCTCCCACATTTGGATCACCGCAAGGCTCAAGTTAATCGCCTGTATAAAAAAGCCCTGCTCAATCAGATTGAGCAGGGCCTTTTTGTGTGTGGCGTTTAAGGACGCTTGCGGTTACTGATCAGGGTGCCCACACCGGTATCGGTGAAGATTTCCAGCAGGATCGCATTCGGCACCCGGCCGTCGAGGATCAGCGAGCTGCCCACGCCGCCTTGCACCGCTTCCAGCGCGCAACGGATCTTCGGCAGCATGCCACCGTAGATGGTGCCGTCGGCGATCAGCTCGTCGACCTGTTGGGTCGTCAGGCCGGTCAATACCTTGCCTTCCTTGTCCATCAAGCCGGCGATGTTGGTCAGCAGCATCAGCTTTTCAGCCTTCAGCGCTTCAGCCACCTTGCCGGCCACCAAGTCGGCGTTAATGTTGTAGGACTCGCCATTGGCGCCCACGCCGATCGGTGCGATCACGGGAATGAAGTCGCCCTTGACCAGCAGGTTCAGCAGGTCGGTATTGATACCGATCACTTCGCCTACCTGGCCGATGTCGATGATTTCCGGCTGGGTCATTTCCGGCGTCTGACGGGTCACGGTCAGTTTTTTCGCACGGATCAGCTCCGCATCCTTGCCGGTCAGGCCGATGGCGCTGCCGCCGTGGCGGTTGATCAGGTTGACGATGTCCTTGTTGACCTGGCCACCGAGGACCATCTCCACCACGTCCATGGTCTGCGCGTCAGTGACGCGCATGCCATCGATGAAGTGACTCTCGATCGACAAACGCTTGAGCAGGTCGCCGATTTGCGGGCCGCCACCGTGGACCACTACTGGGTTGATCCCCACGGCTTTCATCAACACGATGTCGCGGGCAAAGCCGGTTTTCAGCTCGTCGCTTTCCATGGCATTGCCGCCGTACTTGATCACCAGCGTCTTGCCGACGTAGCGTCGAATGTAAGGCAACGCTTCGGAAAGGACCTTGGCGGTATTGGCAGCGGCTTCGCGTTCGAGGGTCATTCAGGGCTCCGGTAAAAAATCAGAACGGTAATTGGAGATCAGGGGCAACACGTTTCAACTGGGCGTGGAACACGTCCTTGATGCGCTGCAACTCAGCCTCGGTATCCGCCTCGAAACGCAGGACCAGCACCGGTGTGGTGTTGGACGCGCGAACCAGGCCCCAGCCTTTGGCGTAATCGACTCGCACACCATCAATGGTGGTCAGGTTGGCGCCTTCGCCCCATTGCGCATCGTGCAGTGCGTCAATGATGCTGAATTTGCTCTCCTCGGTCACATGGATATTGATCTCTGGCGTAGAAATATCGTTCGGGAAGGTCTGGAACAGCTCTTCGGCGGTGGATTTTTCCTTGCTGAGGATCTCCAGCAAGCGTGCGGCACTGTAAATGCCGTCGTCAAAGCCGAACCAGCGCTCCTTGAAGAACACGTGACCACTCATTTCGCCGGCCAACAGCGCGCCGGTTTCTTTCATTTTCTTTTTGATCAACGAGTGACCGGTCTTCCACATTAGCGGGCGACCACCGTATTCCTTGATCAGCGGCGTGAGGCGGCGGGTGCACTTCACGTCGAAGATGATCTCGGCGCCTGGGTTACGCGCTACCACGTCGCGGGCAAACAGCATCAGCAGGCGGTCCGGGAATACGATTTCACCGGTTTCAGTCACCACCCCCACGCGGTCGCCGTCGCCGTCAAAGGCCAGGCCGACGTCAGCCCCGGTTTCCTTGACCTTGGCGATCAGGTCAACCAGGTTTTCAGGCTTGCCCGGATCCGGGTGGTGGTTGGGGAAGTTGCCGTCGACCTCGCAGAACAAGGGGATCACTTCGCAGTTTAGGGCTTCGAGCAGCTGCGGGGCGATCACGCCGGCCGCGCCGTTGCCGCAGTCCACCACCACTTTCAGGCGGCGCTCAAGTTTGACGTCACGGGTGGTTTCGTCAGAGTAGCGCTGCAAGATGTCGACTTTGGTGATGGTGCCCTTACCGCTGGTCAGGTCGTTGGTTTTCAGGCGGTTGTGCAGGGCCTGGATCTGTTCGTTGGCCAGGGTGTCGCCAGCGATGACGATCTTGAAACCGTTGTAGTCCGACGGGTTATGGCTGCCCGTGAGCATCACCCCGGACTTGCCGGCCAGTACGTTGGCTGCGTAGTACAGCGCTGGGGTCGGCACCAGGCCGACATCACTCACATGGCAACCGCTGTCGGCCAGGCCCTGGATCAGTTGTTCCACCAACTCCGGGCCGGACAGGCGACCGTCACGGCCGACCGACACATTGGGCTCATCCTGGGCCAGGCTCTGTGAGCCGATGGCGCGGCCAATCCAGTAGGCGGTTTCGGCAGTCAGCGTCTTAGGCACCACGCCACGGATGTCGTAGGCGCGAAAGATGCTGTCGGGGAATGTCGGGGCTACTCGGGCTGCGGTACTCATCGCGGGGGGAAACTCCATCTGAAGGGGGCAAGGCTGGCCTTAATGTGGCTGACCGGCAGGCTCAAACTGAAGGGTATGACGGTGTTTTCGGCAGAGAGTTCGTGGTGCAAAAGTGCCAGCAGCGTGCTGGCTTTGTCCTGATTTTTACGTAATTCATTGATTTCTATGGGGAAATCTCGCTGATAAAGTCCGCGCATTCTTCGTCCTGAAAAGCCTTGCGGTGGCGTCGGGCCGGGCAACGACGCCCGGCCAGATTCAGCTTAGTCAGTGACTGCCGGAATGCCCAAAGCCGCCTGCGCCACGCTGGGTCTCATCAAACTCTTCTACCAGTTCAAAGTGCGCCTGCACCACCGGTACCAGTACCAGCTGGGCGATTCGCTCGCCGACGGCGATGTTGAACGCGGTCTGGCCACGGTTCCAGCACGACACCATCAGCTCGCCCTGGTAGTCCGAGTCGATCAGGCCCACCAGGTTGCCCAGCACGATGCCGTGTTTGTGGCCCAGGCCGGAGCGCGGCAGGATCAGCGCCGCCAGGCCAGGGTCGCCGACGTAGATCGACAGGCCGGTCGGGATCAGGAGGGTCTGGCCCGGCTCAAGCACGGTGTCTTCCTTGAGCATGGCGCGCAGGTCGAGGCCGGCGGAGCCCGGTGTGGCGTAGGCCGGCAGTGGGAATTCGTTGCCGATGCGTGGATCGAGGATCTTGGCTTGCAAAGCGTGCATGGAAATTAAACCTGGTTCAGCCGTTGGGCGATAAAAGAGATCAGTTGGCGGGCAATCTTGCCCTTGCTGGTCTGGGCGAAAAGGGTGGCGTGCAGCTCGCGGTCGATCACGCTGCAGGCGTTTTCCTCGCTGTTGAAGCCGATGCTCGGGTTGGCGACATCATTGGCCACGATCAGGTCGAGGTTTTTGTCTTTCAATTTGCGTGCGGCGTAATCCAGCAAATGCTCGGTCTCGGCGGCGAAGCCGACGCTGAACGGACGGTCCGGACGCGTGGCGATGGTGGCCAGGATGTCTGGGTTGCGCACCATTTGCAGGAGCAGGCCATCACCGCTTGTAGGGTCTTTCTTGAGTTTTTGCGGGGCGACGACTTCCGGGCGGTAGTCCGCAACCGCTGCCGAGGCGATAAACAGGTCGCACGGAATAGCGGCCTCACAGGCCGCCAGCATGTCGCGGGCGCTGACTACGTCGATTCGCGTGACCCGATCAGGGGTCGGCAAATGCACCGGGCCGGTGATCAAGGTGACACGTGCGCCTGCCTCGACCGCCGCTTCGGCCAAGGCGAAGCCCATTTTTCCTGAGCTATGGTTGGTGATGTAGCGCACCGGGTCGATGTTTTCCTGGGTCGGGCCAGCCGTAATCAGCACGTGCTTGCCGGTCAGGGCCAGGTGCTGGAAGCACTCGGCGGCGCACAGCGCCAGGTCGGTGGCTTCGAGCATCCGGCCCATGCCGACGTCGCCGCAGGCTTGGCTGCCGGACGCCGGGCCGAACACCTTGAGGCCACGGCTTTGCAGGAGTTGAGTGTTGGCCTGGGTGGCCGGGTCGCGCCACATGGCCTGGTTCATGGCCGGGGCGATGGCGACGGTGGCGTCGGTGGCCAGTACCAGGGTGGTCAGCAGGTCATCGGCAATGCCTTGGGCCAGTCGCGCGATCAGGTCGGCGGTGGCGGGGGCGATCAGCACCAGGTCGGCCCATTTGGCCAGCTCGATATGGCCCATGGCGGCTTCGGCCGCGGGGTCCAGCAGGTCCAGGTGAACCGGGTGCCCGGACAACGCCTGCATGGTCAGTGGAGTAATAAACTCACTGCCGCCGCGCGTCATGACCACGCGCACTTCGGCGCCCTGGTCCAGGAGCCTGCGGACCAGCTCTGCGCTCTTGTAGGCGGCAATGCCGCCGCCAACGCCGAGAACGATGCGTTTCCGATACAGACGCTGCATTGGTTTGCCTTTCCAGTTCAGTGATGCCAGTTCAGTGACGCCTGCGATGCCCCCTCCCCAGGGGAAATCACATGCAAAAAAGAGGGCCTACGATAACACAGCGTCCGCGAGTCAACAGCGGTGCACATGGCGTATAGGGAGAGGGAGCAGGGATGAGTATTCGCGATTGGCCGGCGGCGGAGCGGCCGCGAGAAAAGCTTTTGGAATGGGGCGCGGCGAGTCTGTCGGATGCCGAGCTGCTGGCGATCTTCTTGCGTACAGGGGTTTCCGGCAGGAGCGCAGTGGACCTGGCGCGCCATCTGTTGGCGCAATTCGGCGGCTTGCGCCCGTTGTTGGAGGCCAGTCAGGCACTGTTCAACCAACAATTGGGCTTGGGGCCGGCGAAGTTTGCCCAGTTGCAGGCGGTACTGGAAATGGCCAAGCGGCACATGGCCGAACGCCTGCGACATGACTCGGTGCTGGAGAGCCCGAAGGCCGTGCGCGATTACCTCAAAGCCATGCTGCGGCACGAGCCCCACGAAATCTTCGGCTGTCTGTTCCTTGATTCAAGGCACAGGGTGCTGGGTTTCGAGGCCTTGTCCCAAGGCACCATCGACGCGGCGATGGTTTACCCCCGGCAGGTGGTCAAGCGCGCCCTGGCCTATAATGCGGCGGCGCTGATCCTTTGCCATAACCATCCTTCCGGCAGCCTTGAGCCGAGCGCAGCTGATCGAAAATTGACCAAGTTGCTGCAAAAGGCCTTGGAAGTGGTGGATGTGCGAGTCCTCGATCACATCATCGTAGGGGACGGCGACCCGTTGTCGATGGCGGAATATGGGTGGCTGTAGAGGCAGCAAATGAACGGGTGAAGCTGCAAGCCTCAAGTGGGCTTGCAGCGTGCAGCTTAGGGCTTGACGCTGACCTTCGAGAAATCCTGGCGCCCGAATGGGCTCACCTGGTAGCCCTCGACATTCTTCCGAGCCAGGGCAAACGCCGTAGGGTGCGCGAGCGGCAGCCACAGTGCCTGCTGCTGGATCTGCGCCTGGGCCTGCTGGTAGAGCTTGCTGCGCACCCCTTGCTCGCTGGTGGTCTTGCCGGCGCTGATCAGCTTGTCCAGCGTTGGGTCGCAGTAGCGGGCGAAGTTGGTGCCGGATTTCACTGCCGCGCACGAGAACTGCGGGGTCAGGAAGTTATCCGGGTCACCGTTGTCGCCGGCCCAGCCCATGAACAGCAGGTCGTGTTCGCCGGCTTTGGCGCGGCGGATCAGCTCGCCCCATTCGATCACACGGATCTCGGCCTGGATGCCGACCTTGGCCAGGTCAGCCTGCAGCAGTTGGGCACCGAGGTTCGGGTTGGGGTTCAGCAGGCTGCCGGTGGGGCGGGTCCAGAGGGTGGTCTTGAAACCCTCCTTCAGACCGGCGCGGTCCAGCAGTGCCTTGGCCTTGGCAAGGTCCTGCGGGTAACCGGGCAAGTCCTTGGCGTAGCTCCAGGTGTTGGGCGGGTAAGGGCCATTGGCGGCCTCGGCGGTCCCTTCAAACACGGCTTTGAGGTAGCTGCCCTTGTCGAAGGCCAGGTTGATCGCCTGGCGCACTTCAGGTTTGTCCAGGGGCGGGTGCTGGCTGTTGATGGCCACGAAGGCGGTCATGAAGGCAGCGGTTTTCTCGACCTTGAGCGCCGGGTCTTTTTCGGCCTCGCCCACGTCCAGCGGCTTGGGCGACAGGGCAATCTGGCATTCATCACGGTGCAGCTTCTGCAGGCGCACGTTGGCGTCCGGGGTGATGGCGAAGATCAAGTTATCCACAGCCGGTTTGCCGGCGAAGTAGTCCGGGTTGGCTTTGTAGCGCACCACGGCGTCTTTCTGGAAACGGCTGAAGATGAACGGACCGGTGCCGATCGGTTGGCTGTTGAGCTTTTCCGGCGTGCCAGCCTTGAGCAGTTTATCGGCGTATTCCGCCGGGTAGATCGAGGCAAAACCCATGCTCAGGGCGGCGAGGAAGGTGGAGTCGGCATGGTCCAGGGTGAAGCGCACGGTGAGCGGGTCGAGGGCGTCGATTTTCTTCACCAGCGTCGGCAGTTGCAGCGACTGCGCGTGGGGGAAGCCACTCTGGGCGATCTTGTGCCATGGGTTGGCCGGGTCGAGCATGCGCTCGAAGCTGAAGCGCACGTCTTCGGCGGTCAGGGTGCGGCTTGGGGTGAAGTAATCGGTGCGATGGAATTTCACATCCGGGTGCAGCTTGAAGGTATAGGTCAGGCCATCCGGCGAGACGTCCCAACTGTCTGCCAGGCTGGGCACCAGTTTGCCGCTGGTCGCGTCATAGTCCACCAAGCGGTTCATCAGCACATCGGCCGAGGCGTTGGTGGTGGTCAGCGAGTTGTATTGCACCACATCGAACCCTTCGGGGCTGGCCTCGGTGCAGACGCTCAAATTGCTGGCGGCAGAGGCCAGCGGGGCGATGAATAGAGGGGCTAGCAATAGCGGTAGGGCAGCGAGGCGCATGTTCGGTTTCCTTTGCAGATCGAAGGCCCATCTGCGAGTGCAGTCTGGAAAAGTCCTACCGTAGTGGTCTGATAGGTAAATGACTAGCCCATTTTTGGCTGTGCTTTTGCCCCAAATGCTGTTTTGATGGCGCCTCATCGCGTTTCGTCGAGCACTTCACGGTGTTCGCGCGCGCTGTAAATCATTCTGTGCGACGAGCGGTCGGCTATGACAGCGGCCCCTCCTGGCAGCGGTTCAGGCGTCTGTCGCCAAGATTTACGCCAGTAAAAACACGCGGGCTGTTGTTGCACTGGGGTCTTTCTGGTATAAAGCAGCGCTCTTTTCTAGGGGCCCGGTTCCTTCGCTTGTAGGTGTAGCCGGTAAGACCCTAAAGAAACGCGGCGCCTGGCGCCAAATGACTGAGAGATTAAGCGGCCAACCCATGCCGGGTTGGGCATGTGGTTTTAGAGGGCTGAGGCATGTCGAGAGTCTGTCAAGTTACCGGTAAGGGTCCGGTGACTGGGAATAACATTTCCCACGCAAATAACAAAACCCGTCGTCGTTTCCTGCCGAACCTGCAGCATCACCGCTTCTGGGTTGAAGAAGAGAAACGTTTCGTCCGTCTGCGCGTATCCGCTAAAGGCATGCGCATTATCGACAAGCGTGGCATCACTGTCGTGCTGGCCGAAATCCGTGCCGCTGGCAAGATCTAAGGAGCTCTATCATGCGTGAATTGATTCGAATGATCTCTAGCGCCGGTACTGGTCACTTCTACACTACCGACAAGAACAAGCGTACTACCCCGGACAAGCTCGAAAAGAAAATGTTCGACCCGCGCGTTCGCAAGCACGTGATCTACAAAGAAGGCAAAATCAAGTAATTGATTTTCCTCCTTGTGAAAAAAAGCCCGTATCTCACGATCCGGGCTTTTTTTTGCCTGCGATTTGCCGGTCAGGCTTTCTGTTCGAACACCACGTAGATCTTGCGGCAAGGCTCCAGCACTTCCCAGGTGCCGCTGAAGCCGGCGGGGATCACGAAGCGATCACCCGCGCGCAAGGTCTTGGCATTGCCGTCTGCATCACGTAGCACGGACACACCTTGCACAATCTCGCAGTACTCATGCTCGGTGTAGTTGACCTTCCATTGCCCGACCTCACCTTCCCACACCCCGGCGCTCATCTGGCCGCACGGGCTGTTGTAGTGGTTGTAGATCGTTTGCTCGGGATCACCCTTGAGGATTTTTTCGGCGGCGGGGCGGTAGCGGTCTGGGGCGGTGCTGGCTTGGCTGAAGTCGACGATATCCTGGATGCTCATGTGCGTGTCCCGTCTGGCCTGCGGTTGGAGAGCCCAAAGTCTATGTTTATTAAAATGAACATCGCAAGGGCGTTTTCCTACGTTATGTCAAATATATTGAAACATCCCCAGCCGCTGGTTTAGGGTGGCAGCTGCCTTGAGCCGAACAGCTGGCTGGCGGGGCACGCATTCTTTGAGGCTGCCGGGGGACATCGCCTGGCCCTTGTATTCCATAAGAGGAGGACACTCGCATGACCACCCTGACCCGTGCCGACTGGGAACAACGCGCCAAGGATCTGAAGATCGAAGGCCGCGCCTACATTAATGGCGAGTACACCGCCGCTGTTTCCGGTGACACCTTCGAGTGCATCAGCCCGGTCGATGGTCGCTTGCTGGCCACTGTTGCCAGCTGTGACGCCGTCGACGCCCAGCGCGCCGTTGAAAACGCGCGTGCCACGTTCAACTCCGGTGTGTGGTCGCGCCTGGCGCCAGCCAAACGCAAAGCCACCATGATCCGCTTCGCCGCGTTGCTCAAGGCCAATGCCGAAGAGCTGGCGCTGCTTGAAACCCTGGACATGGGCAAGCCGATCAGCGACTCCCTGAACATCGACGTACCCGGCGCGGCGAATGCCCTGAGCTGGAGCGGCGAAGCCATCGACAAAATCTACGACGAAGTCGCCGCCACTCCGCACGACCAACTGGGCCTGGTGACTCGTGAGCCGGTCGGCGTCGTCGGCGCCATCGTGCCGTGGAACTTCCCACTGATGATGGCCTGCTGGAAACTCGGCCCGGCGCTGTCCACCGGTAACTCGGTGATCCTCAAACCGTCCGAAAAATCCCCACTGACCGCCATCCGTATCGCGGCCCTGGCCGTTGAGGCCGGTATTCCAAAAGGTGTGTTCAACGTGCTGCCGGGCTACGGCCACACCGTGGGCAACGCGCTGGCGCTGCACATGGACGTCGACACCCTGGTGTTCACCGGTTCGACCAAGATCGCCAAGCAACTGTTGATCCGCTCCGGCGAGTCGAACATGAAGCGTGTATGGCTGGAAGCGGGCGGCAAGAGCCCCAACATCGTGTTTGCCGATGCACCGGACCTGCAAGCCGCCGCCGAGTCCGCCGCCGGCGCTATCGCCTTCAACCAGGGCGAAGTCTGCACCGCCGGTTCGCGCCTGCTGGTGGAGCGTTCCATCAAGGATAAATTCCTGCCACTGGTGATCGAGGCCCTCAAGGGCTGGAAGCCAGGCAACCCGCTGGACCCGGCCACTAACGTCGGCGCGTTGGTGGACACCCAGCAGATGAACACCGTGCTCTCGTACATCGAAGCCGGGCATGCCGATGGCGCCAAGTTGGTCGCCGGTGGCAAGCGCACCTTGGAAGAAACCGGCGGTACTTATGTCGAGCCGACGATTTTCGACGGCGTGACCAATGCGATGAAGATCGCCCAGGAAGAGATCTTTGGTCCCGTCCTGTCGGTGATCACCTTCGACAGCGCCGAGGAAGCGGTCAAGATCGCCAACGACACCGTCTATGGCTTGGCCGCCGCCGTGTGGACAGCCGATATCTCCAAGGCGCACCTGACCGCCAAGGCCCTGCGCGCCGGTAGCGTGTGGGTCAACCAATATGACGGCGGCGACATGACTGCGCCGTTTGGTGGCTTCAAGCAATCGGGTAACGGTCGCGACAAGTCGCTGCATGCGTTCGACAAGTACACCGAGCTGAAGTCGACCTGGATCAAGCTCTAAGCCACACCGCTGATCCCCTGTAGGAGCGAGCTTGTGTGGGAGCTGGCTTGCCTGCGATAGCATCACCTAGGTGTGCCTGACACGCTTGGGTGCCTGCATCGCGGGCAAGCCCGACTCCCACACAAGCTCGCTCCTACAGTTCGTTTTGCAAGCCCGAAAACTTATCCACAGGAGCGTGGCAATGCGTTGGGCGACTTATTTCGCCGTCCTGGCCTCGGTACTCAGCGTCGGCCTGGCGCTGGGTGTCAGCATGCCGCTGGTGTCCCTGCGCCTTGAAAGCTGGGGCTACGGCAGCTTTGCCATTGGTGTGATGGCGGCTATGCCCGCGTTTGGTGTGCTGCTGGGCGCCAAGGTCTCCAGTCGCATGGCCTCCTGGCTCGGCACGGCCAACCTCATGCGCCTGTGCCTGTGGGCGGGCGCGGTGTCCATCGGCTTGTTGGCGATCCTGCCCAGCTATCCGGTCTGGCTGGTGTTGCGGCTGATGATCGGCGTGATCCTCACCATCGTATTTATCCTCGGCGAAAGCTGGATAAACCAATTGGTAGTGGAGCAGTGGCGCGGCCGGCTGGTGGCCCTGTATGGCTGCAGTTATGCCTTGAGCCAACTGTCGGGCCCGTTGCTGCTGGGCCTGATCGGTACCGACCATGATTATGGTTTCTGGGTGGGCGTAGCCCTGCTGATGGTGGCGCCGCTGTTGCTGCTGGGACGCTCCGGCGCACCGAGCGCCGAGTCCTTCAGCGTGACCTTCGCGCAACTGTGGCGCTTCTGCCTGAGCCTGCCCGCGATTGCCTGGGCGGTGGCGCTGTTCGCCGCATTCGAGGCGATGATCCTCACGTTGCTGCCGGTGTATTGCCTGCAGCAAGGCTTCACCGCCGAAGTTGCCCTGGCCATGGTCAGCACGGTGGTGGTCGGCGATGCGCTGCTGCAACTGCCCATCGGTGCGCTGGCCGACTACCTGCCGCGACGCACGTTGTTCCTGGGCTGTGCGCTGCTGTTGCTGGCATCGAGCCTGGCCATTGCGCCGTTGATGCACACGCCGCTGATCTGGCCGGTGTGGGTGCTGTTCGGCGCCAGTGCCGGCGGTTTGTTCACCCTGTCGCTGATCCTGATCGGCGAGCGTTACCGTGACGATGCGCTGGTGCGCGCCAATGCCCATGTGGCGCAGTTGTGGGGTATCGGCTGCCTGATCGGGCCGTTGGTTGCGGGTGCCGGCAGCCAGTGGGTCAGCGGGCATGCGCTGCCGTGGCTGATGGCGGCGGGCGCGCTGGGACTGGTGGTGCTGTTGCTGCGCCAAGGCGCCTTCGGCGCAGCACAGCCAGCCTGACCTGACATGCAATCGCGTGTGGGGCCTCGTCTTTCTTAAAGCATCCGCTCGAGGCCAACGCTGGTGGCGAACCACGCATTGAACCGCCGCCACCAGTTGCCCGGCTCGCGGGTCAGGGTGTGCAATTGGCCGTTGTCCTCGGTGACCCACACGATCTGGCCATCCTGCAATTTCGCCTCATAGCTCAAGGCCGGGGCCATGCCTTGCAGCGCCAGGTTACGCACGTGTTCCGCCAACTCCGGGCTGTCGACCAGCACACCCACTTCGGTGTTCCACAGCACCGAGCGCGGGTCGAAGTTGAAGGAGCCGATAAACGATTTCGTCCGATCAAAAATCATCGCCTTGCTGTGCAAGCTGGAGTCCGAACCACGGAAGGTACCGCGCCGAAACAGGTGTGGGCCGCTGCCGCCGCCGTCCCCGGGTTGGCGGCGCAGCTCATAGAGCTTCACGCCATGTTCCAGCAGGGCCTTGCGGTAGGGCGCGTAACCGCCGTGCACAGCCGGCACGTCGGTGGCTTCGAGCGCGTTAGTCAGCAGGCTGACCGACACGCCGGCGTCGGCGCGCCCGGTCAGGTACACCAGCCCCGGTTGCCCCGGCACGAAGTAGGCCGAGATCATGATCAGCTCGTGGTTGACCCCTTCGAGTTCCGGCGCCAGTTGCGTCGTGAGCAGCAGCCGAGGGTCTGGGTCGGCCTTGGACAGCACCTTGCTCGGCGCATCCCAGAGCGCCTGGTTCCAGGCCCAGATCAGCTCGCGGCGCCAGATGTCCATGCGCGGTTGGGTCTGGTAGGTGCGCAAGCGGTTGTACAGCGCGTGATTCTGCTGGCGCGACTCGGCCAGCGAGGCTTCCAGTCGCACGCGTGCGGCGGCCAGGTCGCCTCGGGTCGGCGCAATAGACACGAAGTCATCAATGGGCTTGCTCAGGGCACTGTTCCAGTACTGGTCGAAGCTGTGGCCGAGCTGCTCAGCCACCGGCCCTACGCTGAGCATGTCGATGTCGGTGAAGTTCAGGTTGGGCTCGGCGTCGAAATATTCATCCCCCAGGTTGCGCCCGCCGACGATGGCCACGCTGTTGTCCGCCAACCACAGCTTGTTGTGCATGCGCCGATGCTGCAGCGACAGGTTGAACAAGCGGCCCATGGCCCGTGTCGCGCCGGTGCTGCGCCCTAGGTGCAGCGGGTTGAACAGGCGAATCTCGATCTTGGGGTGGGCGGCGAGGGTGGCGATGATCTGGTCCAGGCCATCACTGGTGGTGTCGTCCAGCAGGATACGCACGCGCACGCCGCGGTCAGCGGCCTTGAGCAGTTCGTCCACCAGCATGCGGGTGCTGATGCCGTCGTGCACGATGTAGTACTGCAGGTCGAGGCTGGTCTGGGCGTTACGGATCAGCTCGGCACGTGCCATGAACGCCTCGCTGCTGTTGGGCAGCAGGCGAAAACCGGAGCGCCCTTGATAGGGCGCGGCCTGGGCCTGGATCGACCGGCCGAACGACGATTGCGCGGCGGGCAGGGCGTCGCTGGGGATGCGCGGTACGCTCACCGTGGCGCAGCCACCCAGGGCCAGGGCTCCCAACAGGAAAAACGGTAATAGCCGTTGAATCATCAAGGGAGCTGCTTCCAGATCAGGGCGGTTGTCGGCATATGACGGCAATTTCCCGCGAAAGGTCAGTCGGCCACCTCAGCGAGCATTTTGCTGGCGGCGGCACCGACCTTGCGCACGGCTTCTTCAATCTGTGCGGTTGGCTTGGCAGCGTAGTTCATGCGCAGGCAGTTGCGGTACTTGCCCGATGCGGAAAAGATGCTGCCTACGGCCACCTGCACGCCTTGTTCCATCAGCACACGGTTGAGCTTCAACGTATCAAAGCCTTCCGGCAGTTCGATCCACAGCATGAAACTGCCCTGGGGGCGACTCGCCCGCGTACCTGCCGGGAAATAACGGCTGACCCAGTCAAGCATCAAGTCGCGATTACGCTGGTATTGCGTGCGCATCCGCCGCAAATGGGGCTCGAAGTGGCCGCCTTTGAGGAATTCGGCTATTGCGATCTGCGGCTGCGTGGCGGTTGATCCGGTGCTGATGTACTTCATGTGCAGCACCCGCTCCAGGTAGCGGCCGGGAGCAACCCAGCCGATGCGCAATCCGGGCGCCAGGGTTTTCGAGAACGAACTGCACAACAATACTCGGCCGTCTTCGTCGAAGGACTTGATGGTGCGCGGGCGTGGGTAGCTGTAGGCCAGTTCGCCGTATACGTCATCTTCGATGATCGCCACGTCAAAGCGCTGGGCCAAGGTCAGCAGCGCACGTTTGCGCGCTTCCGGCATGATGTAGCCCAAGGGGTTGTTGCAGTTGGGCGTGAGCTGGATGACCTTGATCGGCCACTGTTCCAGTGCCAGCTCCAGGGCTTCGAGGCTGATGCCGGTGATGGGGTCGGTAGGGATTTCCAGGGCTTTCATGCCCAGCCCTTTGAGGGTCTGCATGGCGCCGTGGAAGCTCGGTGAATCCACCGCGACGATATCACCCGGCTCGCAAATGGCATGGATGCTGGCGGACAGCGCCTCATGGCAGCCGGTGGTGATGACGATATCGTCGGCGGTCAGTTGGCAGCCGGAATCCAATGACAGTCGCGCAATTTGTTCGCGCAATTCCATACAGCCCATGATGTTGTCGTAGTACAGCCCCGGCAAGTCCTGGCGCCGGCTTACACGGGCCAGGCTGCGCAGCAGAGGCTTGATCGTAGGTGACAATACGTCCGGCATGCCACGGCCCATCTGTATGACGTCTTTGCGGGGGACGGCGCGAATCAGCTCCAGCACTTGGTCCCATTGCGATATCTCCACCGGGCGCTGGGCGGGTCGACCGATTTCGGGCAGGGCCGGCAGCGCTCGGCCGACCGGCACAAAATAGCCAGACTTGGGTTTGGGCATCGCCAGGCCATTGTCTTCCAGCAATCGATAAGCCTGTTGCACGGTGCTCAGGCTGACCCCGTGCTCCACGCTCAGGGCCCGTACGGAAGGCAATCGATCGCCGGGGCGGTAGAAGCCCTGTTCGATGCGTGTACCCAGCAGTTCGGCAAGGTTGACGTAGAGGGTCATGGCGGTCGCTCCCGAGAGACCAGTACAGATAGGGGGAAAATACAGGATTCAGGCGTCCGCAGGCAGTGTCTGTATGGATTTAATAAGGTTAAGTTGAATCTGTAATGCTTTTGCCCCTGCACTCATGCTTGTCACTCGTAGCAACAAGCAATCGAGGGGCAACACCATGAGCGGTATGAGTGATGTGCGGCTGGCGTTACACAGTCAGGAGTTGGAGGCAGGGCAAGCGCGCGCGACGGCGCCGCGGGATATCAGCCGCTGGAGCCTGTTCTGGCACCGCCGTCACACGCGCAGGGCGTTGCTGCACCTGAGCCGCGAGCAGTTGCGTGACGTCGGGCTGACCGAGGAGCAGGCGCGCCAGGAAGGGGTGAAACCGTTCTGGCGCAGTTGATTCACACCCGCTCTTTGAGCCTGTGCCAGAGCATCCCCAATGCCAGCAGTGGCGAGCGCAGGTGCTTGCCGCCGGGGAAGGTGAGGTGCGGCACCTGGGCGAACAGATCAAAGCGCGCCTGTTGTTGGCCACTGATGGCTTCGGCCAGCAGCTTGCCCGCCAGGTGCGTGGCGTTGAGGCCATGGCCGGCATAGGCCTGGGCGTAATACACGTTGGGTTGGGTGGCCAGTCGGCCAATCTGCGGTAGGCGGTTGGCGCCGATGCCGATCATGCCGCCCCATTGGTAATCGATTTTTACATCGGCCAGTTGCGGGAACACCTGCAGCATCTTCGGACGCATGTACGCGCCGATGTCCTTGGGGTCGCGACCGGAGTAGTGGCACGCGCCGCCGAACAGCAATCGGCGGTCGGCAGACAGTCGGAAGTAGTCCACGGTCACGCGCTGGTCACACACCGCCATGTTCTGTGGCAGCAGGTTGGCGGCCTGGGCTTCGCTCAACGGCTCAGTGGCGATGATGTAGCTGCCGGCGGGCAGCACTTTGCCGCTCAGGTGTGGGTTGAGGTCATTGAGGTAGGCATTGCAGGCGAGTACCAGGGTCTTGGCGCGTACATTGCCCTGAGCGGTATGCACGTTGACCTCGGGGCCGTAGTCGATGCGCGTGACTTCGGACTGTTCGAACAACTTCACGCCCAATTGCTGCGCCGCGGCGGCTTCGCCGAGGGCCAGGTTGAGCGGATGCAAGTGGCCGGAGCCCATGTCGATCATACCGCCCACGTAGCGGTCGGAGCCGATTACGCTGCTCATCTCGCTGGCCTGCAGCAGGCGCACTTCATGGCGATAGCCGAGGCTGCGCAGTTCTGCGGCGTCTTCGGCCAGGCCTTGCAGGTCGCGAGGTTTGTTGGCGAGGTCGCAGTAACCCCAGGTCAGGTCGCAAGGGATCTGAAAGCGCTCGACGCGCTCGCGCACGATCTCCACGGCTTCCAGGCCCATCAGCTTCATCTCGCGCACGCCCTCGGTCCCGATCACGTTGGCGAACTGGTCCAGGCCGTGGCCCACGCCGCGAATCAACTGGCCGCCGTTACGCCCGCTGGCGCCCCAGCCGACTTTGCGCGCTTCCAGCAACACCACGCTGAAACCGCGTTCGGCCAGCTCCAGCGCCGTGTTGAGCCCGGAAAAACCACCGCCTACCACGCACACATCCGCTGTGTTCTCGCCGGTCAGTACCGGGTAATCGGGGTGCGGCACGCTGCTGGCCGCGTAGTAGGAAGTGGTGTGCCGGGCGCTGGCGGTCATGGGGAAAATCCCTGTTTGGAAAATTTGACGCAGGATACAGCGGTCGGACGAAGCTGTCTGCGCAGGGCGTTTTGCGGCAGAATCCACGTCTATTCGCCGTTCGGTACGTGTTTCGATGAGTTGCAACAGCCAGAAAATCAGCGCGCTGCGCAGGCAGATTCCTTCGTTCGAGTGCGTTCCCGGTTGCCACGATTGCTGTGGGCCAGTGACGACTTCGCCCGAGGAAATGTCGCGCCTGCCGCGTAAGACGGCGGCCGAGCAGGACGCGGCCATGGACGAGTTGAATTGCGTGCACCTGGGGCCCAATGGTTGCACCGTGTATGACGAGCGTCCGCTGATCTGCAGGCTGTTCGGCACGACAAAGACCCTGCCGTGCCCCAATGGGCGTGGGCCTGTTGAGCTGATTCACCCGCGGGTGGAAAAACAGATCCATGAATACATGGCCAGCACCCGGCAGGTACTCGTCTAACGGTTGTGCTCGATTCAATCCGGGATCGGCAGGTTCAGGCTCTCCTTCACCTCTTCCATCACGATATAGCTCTTCGACTCCCGCACATGAGGCAGTTTGAGCAGGATATCGCCAAGCAATTTGCGGTACGAGGCCATCTCGGAAATCCGCGCCTTCACCAGGTAGTCGAAGTCCCCGGACACCAAGTGGCATTCCAGCACGTGCGGTAGTTTCAGTACCGCACGACGGAACTCTTCAAAGGTGTCGCCGGATTTGTAATCGAGGCTGATCTCGACAAATACCAGCAAACTGCCCTTTAAATGCTGGGGGTTGAGCCGCGCGTTGTAGCCCATGATGATCCCTTCACGCTCCAGCCGACGCACGCGCTCGGTACACGGCGTGGTCGACAGCCCGACCTTTTCCCCCAACTCCGTGAACGAAATACGTCCATCGGTTTGCAGGATGCGCAGGATGTTGCGATCAATCTTGTCCAGCTCGCGCTTGGTCTGGGTGTTGGTACGCATAGGGGATACGCCTCTGTGAAAAGGGTTTTTGCCGAGAATTGTCGCCAAATATAGGCAGTTATATAGTGAAATGCACTGGCAATTGTTTTTTACACTGCGCTCATCATTGCTCGAATAACACACGTCAGCGGCCATGCCCGCGATGAGGATATAAAAATGCGCGTTCTGGTCTTGGGTAGCGGTGTCATTGGGGTGACCAGTGCCTACTATTTGGCGCGGGCCGGCTTTGAAGTGGTCGTCGTCGACCGTCAACCCGCCGCTGCCATGGAAACCAGTTTCGCCAACGCCGGCCAGGTGTCCCCAGGCTACGCCTCGCCATGGGCCGCACCGGGCGTGCCGCTCAAGGCCATCAAATGGCTGCTGCAGCGTCACGCGCCGCTGGCGATCAAGGCCACCGCCGATATCGACCAATACCTGTGGATGGCGCAGATGCTGCGCAACTGCACCGCCAGCCGTTACGCGGTGAACAAGGAGCGGATGGTGCGCCTGTCCGAGTACAGCCGTGACTGCCTCGACGAATTGCGCACCGAGACCGGCATTGCCTACGAAGGCCGCAGCCTCGGGACTACCCAACTCTTCCGCACCCAGGCTCAGCTCGACGGGGCCGCTAAAGACATCGCCGTGTTGAAGGAATCCGGTGTGCCGTTCGAGCTGCTCGACCGCGCCGGCATTGCCCGCGTTGAGCCGGCCCTGGCCAGCGTGACCGATATCCTCGCCGGTGCCCTGCGATTGCCCAACGACCAGACGGGTGACTGCCAGATGTTCACCACCCGCCTGGCCGATATGTGCAAGCAATTGGGCGTTGAATTCCGCTTTGAACAAGACATCCAGCGCCTCGATTACGCGGGCGACCGCATCAACGGCGTGTGGATCGACGGCAAGCTGGAAACCGCCGACCGCTACGTGCTGGCCCTCGGCAGCTACTCGCCGAAGCTGCTCAAGCCGCTGGGAATCAAGGCACCGGTATACCCGCTCAAGGGTTACTCGCTGACCGTGCCGATTACTCATTCGGCGATGGCGCCGACGTCGACCATCCTCGACGAGACCTACAAGGTCGCAATCACCCGCTTCGACAACCGCATTCGCGTCGGTGGCATGGCTGAAATAGCCGGTTTTGACCTGTCGCTTAACCCGCGTCGGCGCGAAACCCTGGAGATGATCGTCAACGACCTTTATCCTCAGGGCGGCGATCTGTCCGCAGCCACCTTTTGGACCGGCCTGCGCCCGACCACACCCGACGGCACGCCGATTGTCGGTGCCACCCCATTCAAGAACCTGTTCCTGAATACCGGCCATGGCACCCTCGGTTGGACAATGGCGTGTGGTTCCGGTCGTTTGCTGGCCGACCTGATGGCGAAGAAAACCCCGCAGATCAGCGCCGAAGGCCTCGATATTTCCCGTTATGGCAACCACCAGGAGTCCGCAAAACATGTCAATCCAGCGCCAGCTCACCAATGAGCGCATGAGCCAGATCGTTGTTCACAGCGGTACCGTGTATCTGGCAGGCCAAGTCGGCGACGACATGAGCGCCGGGATTGAGCAGCAGACCCGTGAAACCCTGGTCAATATCGAGCGTTTGCTGGACCTGGCCGGTACCGACAAATCCAAATTGCTGTCGGTGACGATCTACCTGAAAGACATCGACGCCGATTTCGCCGGCATGAACGCGGTATGGGACAAGTGGCTGCCCAAAGGCGTCGCCCCGGCCCGCGCCACGGTGGAAGCCAAGCTGTGCGAACCGGAAATCCTGGTAGAGCTGTCTGTCGTGGCGGCTTTGCCTTAAACAACGATCCTTCTTCCGGTGCCGAAGCCGTCGGTGGGTGCCGGTTTTTTCTTCACTTTGCTGCCTAGAAGCGTGCCGCCATGCGTCCTGCCCGTGCCTTGATCGACCTCCAAGCCCTGCGTCACAACTACCAACTGGCCCGTGAAGTCACGGGGGCCAAGGCCCTCGCCGTGGTCAAGGCCGACGCTTATGGCCACGGTGCCGTGCGCGTGGCCCAGGCGTTGGAAGCCGACGCCGATGGGTTTGCCGTGGCGTGCATCGAAGAGGCTTTGGAGCTGCGCGCCGCCGGGATTCGTGCGCCGGTGCTGCTGCTGGAAGGTTTTTTCGAGGCCGACGAGCTGCCGCTGATCCTCGAGCACGATTTGTGGTGCGTGGTGCATTCGCTGTGGCAACTGGAAGCGATTGAGCAGGCGCAGTTGCGTGCGCCGCTGACCGTCTGGCTCAAGCTGGATTCGGGCATGCACCGTGTCGGCCTGCACCCCAAGGATTTCCAGGAGGCGTACCAGCGCCTGTTGGCCAGCGGAAAAGTGGCCAAGATCGTGTTGATGAGCCACTTCGCCCGCGCCGATGAGCTCGATTGCGTCAGCAGCGATGAACAAGTCGCGGTGTTTGAGGCGGCGCGCCAGGGCCTTTCGGCCGAGGTCAGCTTGCGCAATTCGCCGTCGGTGCTGGGCTGGCCGAGTGTGTCCAGCGACTGGGTGCGCCCGGGCATCATGCTTTACGGCGCCACGCCGTTTGGCGAAGACCAGGCCCTCGCCGCGCGTTTGCAGCCGGTGATGACCCTGGAATCCAAGGTTATCTGCGTGCGCGAACTGCCGGCCGGTGAGCCGGTGGGTTATGGCGCCAAGTTCATCACGCCAAAACCGATGCGCATCGGCGTGGTCGCCATGGGCTATGCCGACGGCTACCCGCGTCACGCCCCCACCGGCACGCCGGTACTGGTCGCTGGGCAGCGCAGCCAGCTATTGGGCCGTGTCTCCATGGACATGCTGTGTGTCGACCTGACGGACGTGCCTCAGGCCGGCCTTGGTGCCACGGTGGAGTTGTGGGGCAAAAACATCCTCGCCAGTGATATCGCCACCGCCGCCGAGACCATTCCCTACCAGATTTTCTGCAACCTGCGCCGCGTGCCAAGGCTCTATTGCGGCGCTTGATCGCCAGGTACGAACCCAACCGCCTGGGATTTAGGCCCAAGTGTTGTAAATACTGAACGCTGTCGCCATGATAACGCTCAATTACAACAAAGCCTGAATCCTAGGAGGCTCCTGCATTGGACGTCGGCGAACGACTGCAATCCATCCGTAAACTGAAGGGTCTTTCCCAGCGCGAGCTCGCCAAGCGCGCGGGTGTCACCAACAGCACCATTTCGATGATCGAAAAAAACAGCGTCAGCCCCTCGATCAGCTCCTTGCGCAAGGTGCTGGGCGGCATCCCCATGTCGATGGTCGAGTTCTTTTCCGAGGAGATCCTCCAGGAAATACCGACGCAGATCGTCTATAAAGCCAATGAGCTCATCGATATCTCTGACGGCGCCGTCACCATGAAACTGGTAGGCCGCGCGCACCCCAGCCGGGCGATTGCATTTCTCAACGAGATTTACCCACCGGGCGCCGACACGGGCGAAGAAATGCTCACCCACGAAGGCGAAGAAACCGGGATTTTGGTGGAAGGTCGCCTGGAGTTGGTGGTCGGTCTTGAAACTTTTGTGCTCGAAGCCGGCGATAGCTACTACTTTGAAAGCACCAAGCCGCATCGTTTTCGCAACCCGTTCGATGTGCCGGCGCGACTAATCAGCGCAGCCACGCCCGCGAACTTTTAAGAATAGAGGCGCCCTGCCAGCGTTGCAGAGGTTCCCGCAGCTGTATTCCGCGAGGCCGAATCTCCCTTTATTTAATAGGGTTGTTTCGGCCAGGCGGGCTAACCGTTATACTTTCGCCGCCTGCGAAACCGTGGCCGCAGGCGTGAATAGCCACCATTGAGGGTGAACGCGTGAACCTAATTATGAAAATGCTGGCTGCACCAGCAACCGTACTGGCCCTATGGGCTGTCAGCGCTCAAGCTGCGACCAACGACGACATTGCCAAGCGCCTGGAGCCTGTGGGTCAGGTTTGCGTCCAGGGCCAGGAATGCAAGGGCATGGAAGTGGCGGTAGCCGCCGGCGGCGGCGCGGCGAAGACGCCGGATGAGATCATCGCCAAGCACTGCAACGCTTGCCACGGTACGGGCCTGTTGGGCGCGCCGAAAATCGGCGATACCGCCGCCTGGAAAGAGCGCGCCGACCATCAGGGCGGCCTGGATGGGATCCTGGCCAAGGCGATCACGGGCATCAATGCCATGCCGCCAAAAGGCACGTGCTCTGATTGCTCGGATGATGACCTGAAAGGTGCGATCGAGAAGATGTCGGGTTTGAAATAAACCAATCTTCGCCAAAAAGCCGCTTACGGGCGGCTTTTTTGTGGCCGCGATTTGTGTTTCAACACTGTTCTTTGCAGCAAAGACCCTGCAAGCTCGGTCCAACCCCTAATCATGGAATGTTCAGGAGGGTCGGATGGTGCAGTTGTGTTCAATCGAGCAAGCAGTTGACGACGTACTGGAACGGTTGCCGGCGCATATCCACATGGGTATGCCGCTTGGCCTGGGCAAGCCGAACCTGTTCGCCAACGCGCTGTACCGGCGCATCGCCAAATTGCCGGAGCGGTCGCTGACGATCTATACCGCCTTGAGCCTGGGCCGGCCAACGCTGGGCGATGGCTTGCAGAAACGCTTTCTCGAACCCTTTATCGAGCGGGTGTTTGGCGATTACCCCGAGCTGGATTTCCTCGCCGACCTGCACAAAGACACGCTTCCAAAAAATATCCATGTACAGCAGTTCTTCATGCAACCCGGCAGCCTGCTCCATAGCGAGTCGGCGCAGCAGGACTACGTCAGCAGCAACTACAGCCACGCCGCCCGCGACATCAACGCAGCCGGCTTGAACCTGGTGGCGCAATTGGTTGCCAGCAGCGCCGAGCATCCTGATCGCCTGAGCCTGAGCTGCAACCCGGATATCACCCTCGACCTGCTGCCCATGATCGCCAAGCGCCGTGAGGCCGGTGAAACCGTGCTGATCGTCGGCCAGGTCCACAGCGAGTTGCCCTACATGCCAGGGGATGCCGAGTTGGGCATGGACGCCTTCGACTACCTGCTCGATGAAAAAGACAGCACCACGCTGTTCTCGACGCCGAATATGCCGGTGGGTTTCCAAGACCACTTTATCGGCCTGCATGCCAGCACCCTGGTGCGCGATGGCGGCACCTTGCAGATCGGCATCGGCTCCATGGGGGATGCGCTGACGGCCGCGCTGTTGGCGCGCCAGGCCGACAACGAAGCCTATCGATTGCTGCTGACCGACCTCGATGTGTACCAATGGGCACCGTTGATCAGCCGAGAAGGCGGCGTCGACCCCTTCGCCCGCGGCCTCTACGGTTGCAGCGAAATGTTCGTCAACGGCCTGTTGGTGCTGGCGGACGCGGGGATTATCCGCCGCAAGGTCTACCCGGATGTGGCAACGCAGGAACAGGCTAACGCCGGCACGCTTGACGACGCCGCACAGCCCGACGGCATCTCCATCCACGGCGGATTCTTCCTTGGCCCAAGAAGTTTTTACCAGCGCCTGCAGGAAATGACCCACGCCAAGCGTCTTGAATTCAACATGACCCGCATCAGCTACATCAACGAGCTGTACGGCCAGGAAGCACTCAAGCGCCTGCAACGCCTGGACGCACGGTTTATCAACAGCGCGATCATCGTCACATTGCTCGGTGCCGGCGTCGCCGATCAACTGGAGGACGGTCGCGTACTCAGCGGCGTGGGCGGGCAGTACAACTTTGTCGCCCAAGGCCATGCGCTGGAAGGCGCGCGGTCGATCCTGATTTTGCGCAGTTGGCGCGAGTCGGCGGGGGAGGTCAGTTCCAACATCGTGTGGGACTACGGGCACTGCACGATTCCTCGACACCTGCGGGACATTGTCATCACCGAGTACGGCATTGCCGATCTGCGGGGGCAGACGGATGCCAAGGTGATCGAGGCGTTGCTCAATATCACCGACTCACGGTTCCAGGACGATTTGATTGAGCAGGCGCAAAAGGCCGGCAAGCTGCCCAAGGGTTTCCAGTTGGATCCGCGCTTCGCCGATAACACGCCGGAGCGGCTTCAGGCCATTCAAGCGCGCCATCGTCGGCTGTTTCCGGAGTATCCGCTGGGCAGCGACTTTACGGATGAGGAGCGCGATTTGCTGCGCGCGCTGAACTGGCTCAAGAGCAAGTTCAAGCTCACGGAGATTCTGGAATTGGGCAAGGCGGCGTTGGATGCGCCGGAGCCGGAGGCGTTTCCTGAGCATTTGAAGCGGATGCGGTTGGATAACCCGGAAGGTTTGAAAGAAGATTTATATCAGCGGCTGCTGCTCGCCGGCCTCCAGGCCACCACACACTAAAAACCAACACAAAACCAAATGTGGGAGGGGGCTTGCTCCCGATAGCAGTGGGTCAGCCAACCCATTGGGTGATTGATACACCGCGATCGGGGGCAAGCCCCCTCCCACATTTGATCGGTGTTCACTTGGTGCAACAAATTACTCGATGAAGGTGACCACACCACCGGCGAGGGATTTGACTCGTGCCAGGGATTCCACTCGGTATCCCTGCGCATCCAGCTCCGCACGGCCGCCCTGGAACGACTTCTCGATCACAATCCCCAAGCCGGCCACGGTCGCGCCGGCCTGCTTGATGATCGAAATCAGCGCCTGGGACGCCTTGCCGTTCGCCAGGAAGTCATCGATCACCAGCACGCGGTCGCTGCTGGTCAGGTGGCGCGGGGAGATCGCCACGGTGCTCTCGGTTTTTTTGGTGAAGGAATACACCGTCGCCGACAGCAGGTTTTCCGTCAGGGTCAGGGATTGCTGCTTGCGCGCGAAGATCACCGGTACGCCCAGGTTCAAGCCGGTCATGATCGCCGGGGCGATGCCCGAGGCTTCGATGGTGACGATCTTGGTGATGCCCGAGTCCTTGAACAGCGCGGCGAATTCGTCGCCGATCAGCTTCATCAGTGCCGGGTCGATCTGGTGGTTCAAAAAGGCGTCGACCTTGAGTACCTGATCGGAAAGCACGATGCCTTCTTCGCGAATTTTCTTATGCAGTGCTTCCACGGAAAGCTTCCTCTAATGGCGCGGTGCGCGCCGAAAGTAGATTAAAAAGTAGTCGATTCTAGCGCTTTAACATCGCGCGTATGTCCGCCAAGGCGGTGTTGCCGCGAACGGCCTTCACCTCGGTGGGGGTGTCGTCATTGCCTTCCCAGGCCAGATCGTCCGGTGGTAGCTCGTCCAGGAACCGGCTGGGGGCACAATCGATGATTTCGCCGTATTGCTTGCGCTTGGCGGCAAAGGTGAAGGCCAGTGTCTGGCGCGCGCGGGTGATGCCCACGTAGGCCAGGCGACGTTCTTCTTCGATGGTGTCGGCTTCGATGCTGGAGCGGTGCGGGAGGATTTCCTCTTCCATGCCCATGATGAACACGTAGGGAAATTCGAGGCCCTTGGATGCATGCAAGGTCATCATCTGCACACCTTCGGCGCCGTCTTCTTCTTCCTGCTGGCGCTCGAGCATGTCGCGCAGCACCAGTTTGCCGATGGCGTCTTCGACGGTCATCTCGCCGTCTTCGTCTTTTTCCAGGGTGTTCTTCAAGGCTTCGATCAGGAACCAGACGTTGCCCATGCGGTAGTCCGCGGCCTTGTCGCTGGAGCTGTTGGTGCGCAGCCAGTTTTCGTAGTCGATGTCCATGACCATGCTGCGCAGGGCGCTGATCGGGTCTTCGCCGGCGCACTGCTCACGCACCTTGTCCATGAAGCGCTTGAAGCGCGACAGGCGATCGGTGAAGCGCGTGTCCAGGTGTTCGCCCAGGCCGATTTCGTCGGTGGCGGCATACATCGAGATCTTGCGTTCAGTGGCGTAGTTACCGAGCTTTTCCAGGGTGGTGGAGCCGATTTCGCGGCGCGGCACGTTGATCACGCGCAGGAAGGCGTTGTCGTCGTCCGGGTTCACGATCAGGCGGAAGTAGGCCATCAGGTCCTTGACTTCCTGGCGTCCGAAAAAGCTATTGCCGCCTGACAGGCGATACGGCACTTGGTGGTGCTGCAATTTCAGCTCGATCAGCTTGGCCTGGTAGTTGCCGCGGTACAGGATCGCGAAATCGCTGTAGGGCCGGTCGGTGCGCAAGTGCAGGCTGAGGATTTCCACGGCCACGCGCTCGGCTTCGGCGTCTTCGTTGCGGCAGCGGATCACGCGAATCTCGTCGCCATGGCCCATCTCGCTCCACAGCTGTTTCTCAAATTCGTGTGGATTGTTGGAGATCAGCACGTTGGCGCAGCGCAGGATGCGGCTGGTGGAGCGGTAGTTCTGCTCCAGCATCACCACTTTCAAGGACGGGTAGTCGTCCTTGAGCAGCATCAGGTTTTCCGGGCGGGCGCCGCGCCAGGCGTAGATCGACTGGTCATCGTCGCCTACCACGGTGAACTGGTTGCGCTTGCCGATCAGCATTTTCACCAGCAGGTATTGGCTGGCGTTGGTGTCCTGGTATTCGTCCACCAGCAGGTAGCGCACCTTGTTCTGCCACTTTTCGAGGATGTCGGCGTGTTCCTCGAACAGCTTCACCGGCAGCAGGATCAGGTCGTCGAAGTCCACCGCGTTGAACGCCTTGAGCGTGCGCTGGTAGTGGGTGTAGACGATGGCGGCGG
>NZ_JBYVMD010000005.1:0-235036 GCF_058145955.1 Pseudomonas sp. A39 | reverse complement strand
TTGCACGGCGGCGGCGGTGAAGCTGCCTGCCTCGGCCACGCAACTGAAGGCGCGCATGTTTTGCAAAGTGTCCATGGAGTGTTCTCAGGGGAGATAGCAAATTGTGACAGAAAGTTACGCCGTCCAGTGATCCCTACCAACGGATTATCGCCTGAACGGTAACAAAGATTCACAGGAATGCCAGCTTATCGTTCCCCATGCCGCCCCCTAGAATTGCGCCACCTCTCCCCGCACCACCACCTCAGGAATTCGCAGCAGTGCCGCGTCGCATCAACAGAGAGTTGAAGGCTCTCAGTGTCTGGGCTTTATCGTTAGCAATCAGCGGCTGCATCGGAACCGGAGGAATCGCCCCCCAAGGCCAGTCCCTCAACGCCAGCACACTGGCCACCGACGAAGCGATCCAGAGCGCCGCCCAGGACGCCCACTGGCCCACCGCGCACTGGTGGCAAGCCTATGGTGACCCGCAATTGAACCGCTGGGTCGACCTCGCGACCCAACACAGCCCAAGCATGGCCATGGCCGCCGCTCGGGTGCGGGAGGCGCGGGCCATGGCCGGTATCGCCGAGTCGGCCGAGTCGTTGCAGATCAACAGCGACACCGCCCTCAAGCGCCACAACTGGCCCAAGGATCAGTTCTATGGCCCCGGCGAACTGAGCGGTGCCAACACCTGGGACAACAATGCTTCCCTGGGCCTGAGCTATGCCCTCGACCTGTGGGGCCGTGAAAGCAATGCCACCGAACGTGCCGTCGACCTGGCGCACATGAGCGTCGCCGAAGCGCGCCAGGCCCAGCTCGAATTGCAGAACAACGTGGTCCGCGCCTATATCCAGCTGTCGTTGCACTACGCCAACCGCGATATCGTCGCGGCCACGCTGGCGCAGCAGCAGCAGATCCTCGACCTGGCCCATAAGCGCCTGAATGCCGGGCTGGGCACCCATTTTGACGTCAGCCAGGCCGAAACACCGCTGCCGGAAACCCATCGTCAACTGGACGCCCTGGACGAAGAAATCGCCCTGAGCCGTAACCAACTGGCAGCGTTGGCGGGCAAAGGTCCGGGGGCGGGGGCGCAATTGCAACGTCCTACGCTGTCGTTGGCCGCACCGTTGAAATTGCCGTCGAGCCTGCCCGCGCAATTGCTCGGCCAACGCCCGGATGTGGTCGCCAGCCGCTGGCAAGTCGCGGCCCAGGCCCGTGGCATCGATGTCGTCCACGCCGGTTTCTACCCCAACGTCGACCTGGTCGGCAGCCTCGGCTACATGGCCACCGGCGGCGGTATGCTGGCGTTCCTGGCGGGCAAGAAATTCAACTATAACGTCGGTCCGGCGATCACCTTGCCGATCTTCGACGGTGGCCGCCTGCGTGCGGAGCTGGGCGAAGCCAGCGCCGGTTATGACATCGCCGTCGGCCGGTACAACCAGACCCTGGTCAATGCCCTCAAGGGCATCAGCGATCAGTTGATCCGCCGCGAATCGATGGACAAGCAATCTGTCTTCGCCGCGCAGTCGGTGGCCTCGGCGCAAAAGACCTACGACATCGCGATGATCGCCTACCAGCGCGGCCTCACGGATTACCTCAATGTGCTGAACGCCCAGACCTTGCTGTTCCGCCAGCAGCAGGTGGAGCAACAGGTACAGGCCGCTCGCTTGAGCGCCCACGCTGAACTGGTCACGGCCTTGGGCGGGGGGCTCGATGCCGGCAACGATGTACCGCCACCCGCCCAGATCCTCCCGAGCAAGACCCCGGCGGCACTTGCCGTATTCGATCACTGAGTAGGATTTGATGACTTCCTTGCCTGCACCGCTGCGCTGGCTGCATTCCCTTGAGTGGCGCCGTGGTTTTTTCGACTGGGCACGCAGCGACGGCGTGACCTGGGTGTATATCTTCAAGGTGCTGGTCGCTGCCTTCCTCACGCTGTGGTTGGCCATGCGCCTGGAACTGCCGCAGCCGCGCACGGCGATGATCACGGTGTTTATCGTGATGCAACCGCAGAGTGGCCAGGTGTTTGCCAAGAGCTTCTATCGTTTCCTCGGCACCCTGGCGGGGTCGGCGGTGATGGTGCTGTTGATTGCCTTGTTTGCGCAGAACACCGAGTTGTTCCTTGGCGCGCTGGCGATCTGGGTCGGCATCTGCACCGCCGGCGCGACGCGCAACCGCAACTTCCGCGCCTATGGCTTCGTGCTGGCCGGCTATACCGCGGCGATGGTCGGCCTGCCGGCCCTGGCGCATCCGGATGGCGCCTTTATGGCGGCGGTGTGGCGGGTGCTGGAAATCTCCTTGGGGATTCTGTGCGCCACCCTGGTCAGCGCCGCGATCCTGCCGCAAACCAGCAGCGCTGCGATGCGCAACGCCTTGTACCAACGCTTTGGCGTGTTCGCGCTGTTCGTCACCGATGGCCTGCGCGGGCGCAGCCAGCGTGAAGGGTTCGAGGCGAGCAACGTGCGCTTTATCGCCGAAGCCGTGGGCCTGGAAGGGCTGCGCAGTGTCACGGTGTTTGAAGACCCGCATATGCGTCGGCGCAATGGTCGGCTCAGTCGCCTCAACAGCGAATTCATGAGCATCACCACGCGCTTCAATGCCTTGCACCAGTTGCTTGAACGGCTGCGCACGGACGAGGCGGACCATGTGGTGGCGGCGATCAAACCCGGCCTGCAAGACCTTGCCGAAGTGCTCGACGGTTTTTCCGGTCGCGCGCTCACCAGCCCTGATGCGGCGCGCCTGGTCAACGCGCTGAGCGTCTACAAGGATGGTCTGCCGGCCAAGGTCCGCAGCCTGCGTGCGGCCTTCCAGGAAGCAGACCCCACCGAAGCCGAGCAACTGGATTTCCACACGGCCTACGAACTGCTGTATCGCTTCGTCGATGACCTGCACAACTACGCGCAAACCCACGCTTCCCTGGCCGACCACAGCCATGCGCGCGAGCAGTGGGACGAAACGTTTATCCCCAAAACCAACTGGCTGGCCTGCGCCGCCTCGGGGATTCGCGCGTCTTTCATCCTGATCGTGCTCGGCAGTTATTGGGTGGCCACCGCCTGGCCCAGCGGCGCGACCATGACCTTGATCGCCGCCGCGACTGTCGGCCTGTCCGCTGCGACGCCCAACCCCAAGCGCATGGCCTTCCAGATGGCCTGCGGCACCTTGATCGGCGCGCTGGTGGGCTTTATCGAAATGTTCTTCGTGTTCCCCTGGATCGACGGCTTCCCGCTGCTGTGCGTGATGCTCGCCCCGGTGATCATCTGTGGCGCGTTCCTCGCCTCGCGGCCGCAATACGCGGGTGTCGGCGTCGGCCTGCTGATCTTTTTCAGCACCGGTTCGGTGCCGGACAACCTCACGGTCTACAACCCCTACACCTTTATCAACGACTACATCGCCATGGTCATCGGCATGCTGGTGTGCGCGGCGGCGGGTGCGATCATCCTGCCGCCCAACAGCCGTTGGCTGTGGCGCCGGTTGGAGCAGGACCTGCGTGAGCAGGTGGTGTATGCGATCAGCGGCAAGCTCAAGGGCCTGGCTTCAAGTTTTGAAAGCCGCACTCGCGACCTGCTGCACCAGGCCTACGGCCTCGCGGTCGGCCAGCCGCAGGTACAGCGCGACTTGCTGCGTTGGATGTTTGTGGTGCTGGAAGTCGGCCACGCGATCATCGAGCTGCGCAAGGAGCAGGCGATTTTGCCGGTGCACCCGGCGTACGCCGAATCCCAGCCCTGGCGCCAGGCGATCCGGGTGATGGGCCGTTCGCTGGTGCGGCTATTCCTGCAACCCAGCGCCAGCAACCTGGAGCGTGGCTTGATTGCCGTCGACCATGCGATCAGCCGCGTGCAGGCCACCGACGAACCTTTCGCCCCGCACTTCGACACCTCGGCGCTGCGCCGGGTGAAGAGTTACCTGCACTTTATCCGCACCTCGTTGCTCGACCCGCAATCACCCCTGGCGGCCCTCAAAGGAGCCACGCATGCCTCGTGAAATCGCCTTCCACGGCGTCTACATGCCGACCATGACGCTGATGTTTTTGATCGCCGCAGTGTTGGCCTGGGCCCTGGACCGCTTCCTGGCCGGGTTCGACCTGTACCGTTTTTTCTGGCACCCGGCGTTGCTGCGCCTGAGCCTGTTCGTTTGCCTGTTCGGCGCCCTGGCGCTGACCGTTTACCGTTGAGAATGCCCCGATGAAAAAGTTTTTCAGCCTGCTCGCGACCTTACTGGTACTGGCCTTGGCGATCTGGATTGGCCGCACGTTGTGGGTGCACTACATGGAAACGCCCTGGACCCGCGACGGCCGCGTACGCGCCGACATCATCAACGTAGCCGCCGACGTCACCGGCGAAGTGGTCGACGTGCCGGTACGCGACAACCAACGGGTGAAAAAGGGCGACCTGCTGATGCAGATCGACCCTGAGCACTACCGCATTGCCGTCAAGCAGGCGCAATCCCTCGTGGCCTCCCGCAAAGCCACCTGGGAAATGCGCAAGGTCAACGCCCATCGACGTGCTGACCTCGATGCGCTGGTGATCTCCAAGGAAAACCGCGACGACGCCAGCAATATCGCCGACTCGGCACTGGCGGACTATCAGCACGCGCTGGCGCAATTGGAGGCGGCCGAACTCAACTTGAAACGCACGCACGTGGTGGCAGCGGTGGATGGTTATGTCACCAACCTCAACGTGCATCGAGGCGACTACGCACGTATCGGCGAAGCCAAGATGGCGGTGGTGGACATGAACTCATTCTGGGTTTACGGCTTTTTCGAAGAAACCAAATTGCCCCATGTGAAAGTCGGTGACCCAGCCGATATGCAGTTGATGAGCGGCGAGACGCTGAGGGGCCACGTAGAAAGCATCGCGCGCGGTATCTACGACCGCGACAACCCCGAGAGCCGCGAGCTGATCGCCGATGTGAACCCGACCTTCAACTGGGTGCGCCTGGCCCAGCGGGTGCCGGTGCGGATTCACATTGATGCGGTGCCGGAGGGCGTATTGTTGGCGGCGGGCATTACCTGCACCGTGATTGTGCGGGAGTTGTCGGAAGATTGAGGTCGGTTACTTGAATAGCGTTTTGGCTCTGGCTTTGCGACGGCGTTTGACCCGCAAGATACTGACGTATCGGCCCCGCCATCTCCCGCAGAATCACCCGCTTGGGCTTGATGCTGCACAGCGGCACAAACTCACGTAGCACCGTCACCTGATAATCACTGCCGATGTGCACCACATCGGCCCCGACGATGGCCGGGTCGGCGTCAATGGTTCGATAGAGCTTGGGCAGGTCCAGCAGACGGGTCAGTCGCTGGCGAGTCGTGGTGTGCGCATCTGGCACACCGCTTCGCAGGAAATCGCTTGGTATCCTTTCATCTGTGAGTAGACAGAGGTGAAAGAGCCTGCGGATAGTTTCCTTGGCGTGATGTCAGGCCGTTCGCTGTTTTAGGTAGGAACCGGCCTGATGGTTATTTCATGGCGCGATAAACGTCTCATGCAGGTGGCGCCACAGCAGTGCGCCGCTGGCCTGCTTCTCAAAGATCACCGTGGCGCGGCGGTCCGTCCGGGTGCCGCTGTCGTCGATCTGATGCTCGCGGTAAGTCACCGTGGCGCCACGCGCATGCCGGTCAATCCCGGCCATCTCGCTCAAGGTGATTTTCAACCCCGGGCGCATGCCACCCAAACGCGTGAACAGCGCATTCACCCCGGCCGCATTGACCCGTGTGCCGGTAGCGGGAGCGATCATGCTGAACGCCGGCGAGAAACGCGCAAGCAGGTTTTGCAAGGTGCCTTCGGGTGCAACGCCGGCAAACCATTGCTCGATCTCGACGTGGGTCTGGATCACTTCTTCAAAAAAATCGCTGTAGTCAATCATCAGTGAGGCTCGCTGGCAGAGGTATGGCAGAGGCTTGGTATTTGCCGCTGAAAGTGCAGTGGGGTTATTGACTGGAATGAAGGGTTAGAGCGAACCGGTCAGCCCAAAGCGTTTCTTCAACACCTTCTCCAACAACCCCTTGGGCAACAATGCCGCCATCAATGGCAACGCCCGACTGCCATTGCCCGAACGTAGCAGGCGCGGCGCCTGAGGTTGCTGGACGGCCTTGAGCACATCCGCTGCAAACACGCTGGCCGGGGTCGGCTTGTCTTGAGAGGCCTGGCTGCGCGCACGAATGCCGTCGCGCAACGGCCACCACGGCGATTGTTCATTGATCAACAGTTCGGCCTGGGCGCCGGCGTTTTTGGCGAAGTGGGTGTTGATGGCGCCGGGTTGCACTTCCATGACGCTCACGCCAAAGGGCGCCAGTTCCATGCGCAATGCATCGCTCAACGCATGCACAGCGGCTTTGGAGGCGCAGTACGCGCCAGCAAACGGTGTCACCAGCACGCCGGAAACGCTGCCGATGTTGACCACCAACCCTTTGTTGCGACGCAGGGCAGGGAACAGCGCCTGGGTCACGCCGACGATGGAAAACACATTGGTCTCGAATTGGCGCTGCATCGCCTCGGTGCCGCCGTCCAGCAACGGCCCCATGGCGCCATAGCCGGCGTTGTTGACCAGCACATCCAGTTCGCCCAGTTGTTCGGCGAGCCGTTGCAGGGCGGCGCTGTCGTTGACGTCCAATTGCACGGCGTTAAAGCCTGCGGCGGACAAACCGGCGACATCTTCCGCACGGCGAGCGCTGGCCCACACGTCGTAGCCGGCGGTCTTGAAGGCATCGGCGAGGGCGCGGCCGATACCGCTGGAGCAACCGGTGATGAGTACGTTGGGCATGGGTCAGTCCTTTGTCAGTCCGAGAAACTGCCTTGCAGGTGCTCGGCACGAAATTCCAGGGTTTGCGGGCGGTAGCCGGGGCGTAAAGGCGGTGTGGGCAGGCAATCGTCCCAGGTGGCGCCGGCCTGCAACTCACCTGGGCCGCGGTAGCGTGGGGCAGCGTAGACGTTGTCGGCGAGGTTGACTGTGTCGCCCGGCGCATAGGCGGCGACGCGCCAACGCAGCTCGGTGAGGGGCACGTCGTTGCCGTTGTTCAGGGTCAGTTTGAGTGGGCGGTCGGCCGGGCATTCTTCTGGGGCGTAGGTGATGCGCAGTTCCAGGCGGGCCAGTTGTGAGGCTTCGCGGTTATCCAGCCACACCACCCAGATCGCTATGAGCCCGAGGCCGACAGCGGCGGCCAGCGACACGGGCAAGGCTCTGGCCGGGTAGCGCAGTAGCAGGATCAGCCAAGTGATGATCAGTAGAACGCCAAAGAACATGGTGACAGTCTCATATGCGGATAAAACATCCTACTCGCGCGATGGCCTGGATGCCTATCGCAGGATCGGTTTTCCTTTATGAGGAACCTAACAACGCGTTTTTTCCACAGAGCCAACATAGGGAAATACGTTTTATCCAGGACGATATCAACGCAGTCTGATCAAGTGAGATGAATAATGACTATCGCAGCCCTTCTTGCGCCCGCGGTCACCTCAGCCCTCGCCTCGGTGGTGACCTCTCTCATCACTGCTCAGCGAGCACCAACGCCGAACGATGCTGGCGCGTCCACACACAAGAACGTAGAACCGAGTTCACGTCCGCCTGGCCGGATGCAGAATCACAAGCTTACAAACCTGGGGCAGACCCTGTTGCAAGCGCCTTCAACGGAACTACGCGATAGCGGTATGACTGCCAAGCATGCCAAGGGGTTTGGTATTGCCATGGGCGGCATGGCAGCCCAGGAGGCTGGGCAAAAAATGGCTTCCGGTGGTGGCTCTCTTTCTAAAGCCTTGGGCATAGCCATGGTGGTGGGGGGTAAAGTTGCCCAGTCGTACGGTGCGGATAAATTTGATAAAGCCGGAACTCATTAACGGTGCTTCATAAAGCCTGCAAGGTCATCCCGTAAAAAGGACAGGTCTGCGGTGTTGCTGTGCAATGTTCTCCAACGGGATGTTGCCTGAATTGCGCAGAGAATGCCGCCGAACCTGATCCTGCAGGGCAGGTGTTTATTTCCTTCATACAGGAACCGGTTTGGAATATTTTCCCACAGAGTTTGAGCATGGAAACGCACGCTGAACTATGAAGGAATCCGACCGTATTCTTATGAAGTGAGATGCCCTATGACGGTTTCAAATACCCTTGCCCCTACGCAGACTGCTTTCGTAGCACCCGCCTCCGCACCTGCGCCTACCGCGCAAGTATCCATCAACCCAGCGCAATACGAAGGAGGCGCCGCGTCGTCTTTGCCCCGCATGCAAGGTATGGGGCTCACGAACTTGCGGCAAACGCTGATGCAGGGTGTCAGCAACCACGTCAGTGCGCGCATGCCTACCGCGCTTAATATCAAACCTGAGGACAAGGAAAAGACGAAAGGGGCTGTTATCACCCTGGGCGGTTCAATGGCGCAGGGCATCGGAAAGAGGCTGGTCAACAGCGGTGGCGTTACCGGGAAGCTATTGGGCGGGGCCTTGGTCTGGGGAGGCAGGGCGGCTGAGGAGATTGGCAAGGACAGATACAGTAGCGCGGGCTCAAGCAGCAACAGTAGCGGTACTTATAACGCCTACTCCCCGTCGGCCTGGGGGGCCCCGTCGACGTCAAAGTAAGCGGGCGTTGAACTAAAAAAGCCCCCACCCAACCCACTGCGGATAGGGGACGCAATGGGCTGGGTGAGGGCTTCTTGTACGACTGTTTTACTGCGCGATAGTTTTCACCGAAACGCCACGTTCAACCGGTGTCGAGCGACCGTAGATATCTTCAAAGCGTTCGATATCGTCTTCGCCCAAATAACTACCCGATTGCACTTCGATGATCTCCAACGGGATCTTGCCCGGGTTGCGCAAGCGATGCACCGAGGCGATCGGGATGTAGGTGGACTGGTTCTCCGTGAGCAGGAACACGTTCTCGTCACAGGTGACTTCGGCCGTGCCGCTGACCACGATCCAGTGTTCGGCGCGGTGGTGGTGCATCTGCAGGGACAAGCAGGCGCCCGGCTTGACCGAGATGTGCTTGACCTGGAAACGCCCGCCCATGTCCACCGAGTCGTAGGAGCCCCACGGACGATAGACTTCACAGTGGTTCTGGGTTTCGCTGCGGCCCTGGTCGTTGAGGGTCGAGACCATCTGCTTGACGCCCTGGACCTTGTCCTTGTGGGCAATCATCATCGCGTCTTTGGTTTCCACCACCACGATGTTGTCCAGGCCGATCACCGACACCAGTTTGCCGTTGCCGTGGATCATGCAGTTGCGGCTGTCCTGGATGACCACGTCGCCTTTGCTGACGTTACCGTGGATGTCCTTGTCGTTGACGGCCCACAGCGAGGCCCAGCAACCCACGTCGCTCCAACCGGCACTCAGCGGCACCACGCAGGCACGCTGGGTTTTTTCCATCACGGCGTAGTCGATGGAGTTGTCCGGGCAGCAAGCGAAGGTGGCATCGTCCAACGTCACGGTGTCGGCGGTCTGTTCACTGCGCTCCAGGGTCAGCACGCAGGTGTCGTAGATGTCCGGATCGTGCTTTTTCAGCTCTTCGAGGAAGCGGCTGGCGCGGAACAGGAACATGCCGCTGTTCCAGAAATAACCGCCGCTTTTGACGAACTCGACGGCGCGTTTTTCATCCGGCTTTTCCACGAACTGCTGCACGCGGCTCACGCCTTCCGGCAGCAGCGAATCGTTGGTGGACTTGATGTAGCCATAACCGGTTTCCGGACGAGTCGCCGGCACGCCGAACAACACCATCTCGCCGCGTTCAGCGGCCACGGTGGCCAGGGCCAGGGCGCGTTGCAGGGCTTTCTGGTCGTCGATCACGTGGTCGGCCGGCAGCACCAGCATCAGCTCGTCGCGGCCTTCATTGACCAGCATCATTGCTGTCAGGGCCACGGCCGGCGCGGTGTTGCGCCCGAAGGGTTCCATAAGGATGCGTTGGCATTCCAGTTTACGGTTGGCCAATTGCTCGTTGACGATAAAACGGTGGTCCTTGTTGCAGACCACGATCGGGGTGTCCATGCCTTCGAACACCAGACGTTCCAGGGTTTGCTGGAACAGCGTGTGCTCGCCGGTCAGGGCCAGGAATTGTTTCGGGAACTGTTTACGCGAAAGCGGCCAAAGACGTGAGCCGCTACCACCGGAGAGGATTACTGGGATCATGTGTTTCTCCTTGAATCAATTTGGGTCAGAGCTACGAAGGTTTGTCGTTTCACTCTTGTTTTTGTCTCGGTCCTTGTGGGAGCCGGCTTGCCTGCGATGCAGGCGACTCGGTCTGTCAGTGACACCGAGGTGATGCCATCGCGGGCAAGCCCGGCTCCCACAGGAAAATAGTTAGCGGGTCGATACCGGGCGTTTTACCCAGACTGGCGAAATGCTCGAACCCGAACCGGTCACGTACAGCACCGCGGCCTCACCGCGTTCCAGGGCCACCGGCTTCACGTCGCCGACTTTTTTGTCGCCGTCATACAGTGCCAGGCTCACCTTCACCGGGTTGATCTCGCGCTCGCCACGGCCTTTGGCAGCCACCGACTTGACCACGTCGGTCTTGCCGTCAGCGGTTTTCAGGGTCAGGGCCTTGTCGCTGAGGTTCTGCACGCGCACCAGGGATTTCTGCTTGTTCTTGAACGGCGGTTCTTCGATCAGCTGGGGCTGGCCGCTGCTGTTGTTGACCAAGGTGTAGTAGTGATCGGCGGCGAGTTTGACCGGCACGGTCTGGCTGCCGATCTTGGCGCTGTAGTCACCACCCGGCATGAAGCTGAAGTCGCTGCTGGCCAGCGGGGCCACTTCACTGAGGTTGGTGCTGCCAACCGTCGCGCTGACTTCCTGGTTGGAGGCGTTGTAGACGCGCACGAAGCTTGAGCCTTTCGGTGCGACAGGGCCGTACAAGGCAGCGTCACCGGCGAAGGCGGACAGGGATACCACGCTCATACCGGCAGCCAGGGCCAGAGTCTTAGCGAGACGACGCGGAGTAGTAGTGAAAGTCATGTGAGTTACCTCTCTTTCAGTTTTGCGCCCGGTCGGGCGTCTCGGATTTTTGATGGTTAACGGGTGTATTCAGTGCCATGTTCTGTTGGCGCGAACCGGCTTGTTTAAGCTGCGCAACCCACGAGGGGTCGGCATCACCGATTTCGTTGTTCACGGGCAGATAACGTTCAGGAAACTCCCAGATCAGCACCTGAGGCGGGTTGTTCTTGAAGTCATCGCTTTTGAGGTAGCTGAGCATCGGCAGGATCGGGCCATGGCCGTCTTCGGCGTAGCTGATCACGTCGCTGCCCAGGGCTTGCTTGAGGGCGCCGACGAAGTTCCAGTTAGGGTTGGCGCTGTAGCTGGTGCCCACCAGTGCCACTGGGGTTTCGTTGTCGCTGAACAGCGCGTCGTCGCCTTTGGTTTCGGCCAGGTGCGTCACGCGTTTTTCCAGCGGCTCTTTAGGCGGCATCAGGTTTTCGAACAGCGGGTCCAGCGGCAGGAATAGACGCAGGTCGCCTTTGTGCGGTTCGGTCTTCTCCGCTTCGGTGACAAAGCGCTGTGGCTCACCGTTGAGCGGCGTCTTGTCGGCGATGGTCTTGGCCAACTGCTTGGCGGCGATTTCAGCACCGTCCGGGGTCCAGTGAGTGTCGGTACGCAGGAACACTTGCTTGCCGCCGAGCTTGGCCTGTTGCAGCGGGCCGAGCAGGTCCGGGGCGATGATCTTGTCGGCAGCGACACGGGCATGGAAGTCCTGGTACAGGTTGGCGTGGATGCTGGCCGGTTTGACCTCACCCAAGTGTTCCGGGTACAGGCGCACCTTGGCCGGCACGATTGCCATCACCAGCTGAATGCCTTGGGCCTTGAGCTTCTGGCGTACGCCTTCGACCAGCGCGTAGTTGCCTTCAAGGTTCTGGTCTTCGTTGACGGCAGGGTTGAACTCCTCGTCGCTGTAGAGCCAGTGATCGCGGCCCAGCACCACGCCAGGGCGGCCTTCGTTGAACAGCTTGTAGTCCAGTGCCGCCCAGAGGTTGGTGCCCAATCGCTTGATCGGGAACTCCTCGTCGTAGTGGGTTTCGACGGCCTTGGTCCAGCGACCGTTGAGCACGGTCGCGTCGGCGTTGGTGCTGAAGCCGAAGAAACTGCGCAGCGACCAGGCGCCCAGGGCTAACAGCAGCACCAGGAACAGGCCGATATAGAGGACGCGCAATGATCGGGTCATGGTCGGCTCCCTCAAAATTGGAAGTAAAGGAACGGCGAGAAACTCTGCGCCGACAGTTTGAGAATCGACGCCACGAACAGCAGCAGCACTGCAGCGCGCATGGCGTAGCGTGGCCAGTCAGCGGTCCAGTAGGCCGGTTGCACGGCGGCATCCTGGCCAACGGTGAAGCCTGGCTCGTGGATGCTGCCGGGGTTGTCGCCCGGTACGGCCTTGATCAGGCTCGGATCGGTTGGTTTGGTTTTCTCGGCAGGGCGGTTGGTGTAGAAGTCGCGCAGGCCAAAGAACGCCAATGTTGCGTACGCCACCACCAGGGTTGCCACTTGCAGGCCGGTGAGGTTGGCGCGGTTGAGTTCCGAGAGCGACCACTCGCCAAAGCTGAACATTGCACCGTACATGCGGCCGGCGACGTGCAGGTTTTCGGCGCGGAAGATCACCCAGCCCATCACCACCAGCAGGAAGGTAAAGGCCCAACGCACGGGGTTGAAGCTGCGCGGCGAGGTGTTGAGGCCGATGGCTTTTTCAATCGCCAGCCACATGCCATGCCAGGCGCCCCACACGATGTAAGTGATGTTCGCACCGTGCCACAGGCCACCGAGCAGCATGGTCAGGAACAGGTTGCGGTAAGTGGTCAGCGTGCCTTTACGGTTGCCGCCCAGGGTGATGTACAGGTAGTCACGCAGCCAAGTGGAAAGGCTGATGTGCCAGCGACGCCAGAACTCGGTGATCGACTGGCTGATGTACGGCTGCTTGAAGTTTTCCATGAAGCGGAAACCCATCATCAAGCCCAGGCCGATGGCCATGTCGCTATAGCCGGAGAAGTCGAAGTACAGCTGCGCGGTATAGGCCAGCGCGCCCAACCAGGCATCGCCGGTCGTCGGGTTTTGCAGGGCGAAGCAATGGTCGGCCACCACCGCCAGGGTGTCGGCGATGAAGACCTTCTTGATGAAACCCTGCATGAACCGCGTGCAGCCCTCGGAGAACTTGTCGAGGGTGTGGGTACGGTTGTTGAACTGGTCGGCCAGGTCGCGGAAACGCAACACCGGGCCGGCAATCAGGTGCGGGAAAATCGCCACGAACGCCGCAAAGTCGATCAGGTTGCGGGTCGCCGGGGTATCGCCACGGTACACGTCGATGATGTAGCTGATGGACTCGAAGATGTAGAACGAGATGCCGATCGGCAACAGCACGTGGGTCAGTATGAACGGCTCAAGGCCCGCCGACTTCATCATCACGTTGATGCTGTCGACGCCGAAGTTGGCGTACTTGAAGTAGCCGAGGATGCACAGGTCGACCACCACGCCCAACAGCAGCCAGCGTTGAGCCGGCTTGGTGCGCACGCCGGCTGCACCGACTTTAAGGCCGATCCAGTAGTTCCACAGCGTCACAGCGGCGAACAGCGCCAGGAAGTCCACTCGCCACCAGGCGTAGAACACGTAGCTGGCCAACAGCAGCAGCAGGTTGCGATAGCGTTGCCCGCTCAAATAGTACAAGCCGAGAAAGATCGGCAAGAACAGAAACAGGAACACATTGGACGAGAAAACCATCCCGATCTCTCCATGTTTAACCAACAGTCAAGGGCCAGAGCCCCCCCAAACCCCCCACGAAAAGACGGGGAGGGCGGTACTACATTCCTACTGACGAAACCGACTCAAACTGTGGGAGGGGGCTTGCCCCCGATGGCGGTGTAACAGTCGCCATCTGTGTTGAATGACACACTGCTATCGGGGGCAAGCCCCCTCCCACATTTTTTACCGTGTTTCGTCAGGAACCTTTGTTGCCTTTCTCATGCGTCGGGTCGTAGACCTTGGTCAGGTCACCCCCGAGGCGGAAGGTCTTGAACGGCTGCATCCCGTGCTTGCGCTCGATCACATCCGGGGCGCAGGTGTAGAGGGTGCAGAAGGGCTCAAGCCAGGCGTATTTCATGTCTTCCTTGAGGTCTTTCATGTCCTGCTCTTTGCCGTTCTTCTTCTCGAAGATCTCCGGGTCTTTCACCCCGGCCAGCACTTTGTCGCCCAGGCGTTTGAGCGCGCTGTTGTTTTCCTGGCGCAGGTCCACACCGTTGACCAGGGCAAAACTGGCGATCATCGACAGCGGCGGCAGGGCGTAGTTGTGGTACGACAGCGCCCGTTGCTGACGCTTCAGCTCGTTCGGCAGGAAGCCCTGGTCATCGACCTGGTTCACGCCGACCTTGTATTCCTTGACGGCCCAATCAAACAGGTCGCGGCGGTTGGTGGCGACGGACGTTGCCATCACCGACCAGGCGGCCCAGTAGGAGTGGTTGTTGGTTTTTTCCAGCGGCAGGTTGTCCCAATCGCTCACCACCTGATCGGCCAGTTTGTTGAACCAGGCTTCGATCAGCTGCGATTCCTGCTGGTGGTTGGCCAGCGGGTGCGAGTCAGAGAACTTCAGGCGCACATAGGCCGAAGCCATGCTGCCCAGTGCCCATTTGCGCATGGATTTGCCGGTGTGGTTGAAGTCCTTGGACATCAACGCGTCGGCCTTGGCCCAGCTCGTAAGCCAGTTCAAGGTGCATTCCAGCTGCTCCGGACGACCGTCGCGCATGAACTGCATCACGCGCTTGCTGGTGTCTTTTTCCAGCTTGGTGATGTCGGCGGTGCTGTCGCGAAAGGCTTTTTCGGATTGCACGTTCAGCGTGGAACGGGCCTTGTCCGAGCCTTCGTACTTGCTGCGAAATTGCAGCGAGCCGGTGTACGGCGGCGGCATGGCGTCGCAGTCATTCTTGAAGTCGCCGGTCTTGAACGCTTCCACCGGGGCGAAATACCCCTGGGGTGGACGCAGTGGCGCGGCGGCGTTGACTGAGCCGGCGAACATCGCCAGGCCCAGCAGCGTTGGAATCAATAACTTCTGCATAGGTAACCTCATTGCCCGGCAGCAGCGGTTTGTTGACCGCCCGCCGGGAATACGTTGCGTGTGCAAATTTTCGCTTCGACTTTCTGCGCGGCAGCGCCCGCTTCGGGGCCCTGCACTTCCACGGCCAGCAAGTTCTGCGAGGCCCAGTCTTCATCGGTGCGCAGTTCAAAGGCGAAACGCCCGTCTGTATCGGATGTTTCGGGTTTCTCGATCTTGATGTCCTCGTGGCGCCCGTTCATGTACCAGAGGGTGGCTTGCAAGGTTTTCACCGACGGATCGGCGAAGCGGATATCAACCTGATGGTTGGCGTTGCGCAGGTCTTTGTTCGAACTGTTAACCAGCAATTCGTTCTTGCCGGGTTTCAATGTGGTGCTGGCGCTCATCTGCGCGGTCTTGCCTTCGCAGCCGTTGTCCAGCAGCGCCATCATCTGGCGGTAGATGGTTTCCTGGTCGAGGCGATACAGCGGCGAGAATTCCCAGATGAGAATTTTCGGCGGGCTCTTCTGGAATTCGTCGCTGCCCAGGTACTGGATCATCGAGCCTTCCAGGCCACCGCCAGGGAAGGCGACGTTGAGGATGTCGGCACCGATTTCCTCTTCCAGGAAGCCGGCGAAGTTGTAGTTCTTGCCACTGTGGCTGGTGCCGACCAAGGTGATCTGCGGGTTGCCCGAATCGCTGAACAGGTCGCCGTCGCCCGCTTCGCCCTTGGGCTCGGTGGTGAACTGGTCCATGTACTGGATCGCGTAGCTGGTACCGCAGAGTTGCCCGGCCATGTTGTGCAAGGTGCCGGTCTTGCCCATGCGCCCGGAGCGCTTGGTCTCGAATTCGCGCTTGGGAATCTCGGCGTACTCAGGCATTTGCTTAACCTTGGCCGCGACGATTTTCGCGGTGCGCTGGGCGCCGTACGGGGTCCAGTGCTGGTCGCCGCGGAAGTAGAAATCGTGGGCTGGCAATTCGTCCGGAAGCTGCTCGTTGGTCAACGGCGACAGGTCCGGCACCACGTAGCCCATCTTGGCGAAACGGCCAAGCATGGTCTTGTAGTTGCCCAACGCCTTGTCGAAATCGAACTTGGCCTTTTCTTCCGGGTTGAGTTTGTTGCGGTTCACCAGGCCACGGGTCGGCTGGTAGACCACCACCAGTTCCACGCCCTTGGCCTTGAACGCATCGTGCAACTGCTGCATGCGCTTGTAGCCGGACGGGGTGGTGTCGAATTCGGTGCGCAGGTCTTCCTGGGTACGGAACAGCCAGTCGCCCTGGGCCTGTACCAGGGTGGTGAAGTTCTGCTGGTAACGCGTGGTGTAGTTCTTCGCGTCGTGGGCGGCCGGGCACAGGCTGCAGCATGGCTCGGCGGTGAAGGTCGGCGCCTTGATTTCGTCGGCGCGCACGCCCTGGCTGGCCGCGAGCAGGCCGAGGGTCAGACCCGAGAGGCTCAGCAATTTGATCATGTGTGGGTGCATAAGGGTCATCCTCAGTCCTGCAATTCGGTCTGGCGTTCGACAGGGTCGATCAGCACGGCTTTCTGCTGGCGCACCAACAGGTCGAGAATCTCTTCCTGGCGATCGCCCAGCACGCCGTTGAAGCTGATGCCGCTGGATTTGGTCGGCGCCAGCATCGACACGCGGTACAACTCGACACTCAACGGCGAGTCGATGGACAGCGGCCCGCTGCCGTTACCCGCCAGTTCACCGCCGACCACGATCAGCGAGACCTTGGCGTCGAACGGGTCGAGGGCGATGTCGCGGTCGGTGTCGGTCAAGTCCTTGATGTGGCCGTAGAGCCCGGTCAGGCCGTTGGCCATCGAGGTGTTTTCGTACAGCTTGATGTTGACGCTGTTACGCACACGGATACCGTGGCGACGGTTGGCAATCACCTTGTTGCCCCACAGCAGGTTATCGCCGCTCTCATAGAGCGTGATGCCGTCGGTGTGGTTACGGTAGAACTCGTTGTCGGCGACGAAGTTGTTGACGCTGTTACGGTCGAGTACCAGGCCCGACAGCTTGTTGTCGTAGCTGCGGTTATTGAAGATGAAGCTGTCGTTCACTTCCCGGGAAATGATGATGCCGTGCTTCTTCTTGGTGCCGTAGACGGTGTTGTCCGCGATGATCAGGCCGTGGGAACGGTCGTGGGGGTCAATGCCGTAGACGATGTTGTCTTTGTAGGTATTGCCCTTGATCACAAAGCCTGTGGTCTCGTAGCAGTAGAAGCCGTACCACATGTCCGAGAACTCGGAGTCGATGATCCAGCCCGTCGGCTCAGGGCGCTTGAGCACCTTGGCCATGTTCGGCGTGTACTGGGAAATACTCACCCCGTACGACTTACTGTTGGCGTAGCCGAAACTGGCCATCTTGGTGTTGGAGATGTAGGTCTCGGTACCGCCCCAGGCCAGCAGGAACGGGCGGAATTCCTTGGGTGACTTGTACAGCGCCGGGCCGTTGGCCTTTTCGCTCCAGCCGGTGACTTTGGTGTCACGCACAAACAGCTGGCCGTCGTTGATCAGGAACGAACCGGCTTCCTGGGACAGGCGCAGCTCTTGGGTTTTCTTGTCGATTTCCAGGATGCCCTTGCGTCCGACCACGATCGGCAGCTTGGCCAGGAACACACCCGGCGAGGTTTCGCTCAGGTACTGCTTAGGCACTTTGCCGAGCAAGTCCTTGAGGTTCATGTAGCCGTCGTCGATGAAGATCGCCTGGGGAATGCCGTGCTGGCGCACCACCCATTCAGCCATCTTGTTGTCACCGCCGATGAAGTCCTTGAGGGCGTCTTCCTGCATCATGCGGCGGATGCTGATTTTGCCCGGCTTGGCGCGCACGATTTTCTTTTCCATCGCCGCGTCGGTGTAGCCCGACAGGTCGGGCAGGGCCGGCTTGGCCATTTCCAGCGGCGCGGTCGGCGGGCTGGAGATGGTGTAGGTCTTGGCCTGTTGCAGTTCTTTGGCGATGGTCGGCGCTTTAGCCTGCGGCGCGACATCGGCCATGGCAGCACCGCTTGCCAGCAGCATCGCTGCCGCCAGCATGGCCGAGCCTTTGAGGGCTTGAGGGTTCATTGCGCAGGCTCCCATCAGAATTTCCAGATCACGTCGACAAACGCGCGGTGCATGTACGAGTCGACCTGGCTGCCATAGGCATCACCCGGCTTGAACACACCCGCCCGGAAGCGCACCAGGGCCGACGGTTCGTCGATCGACTGGCTGAGCGCGGCCGGCAGCAGGCCTTTCTTGAAGTACTTGGTGACCACCAGGTCCATCTCCTGGCCCAGGTCTTTCTTGCCATCTTCAAGCGGCAGGGAAGTGCTGGACAGGATCGCGCCGGTCACGTCGTCGGTGTTGTTCTGCACGGCGTCGATACCGTTGCTGCCCACCGGCTTGTTGCCGTCGACACGCCAGAACTTGTGGTACACCAGGCTGGCGTCGTAGTCCTCGCGCAGCTGCCAGGAACCGAACAGGCTCATGGACTGCATGTTGTTCATCTCGCCGCGAAACGCTTCGCCGAAACGGTGCAGGCGGGATTGGGTGCCGGTGAAGTTCGAACGGTTGCTTTGCAGGCCGTTCTGCTCGTATTCGGCACTGGCGCGGGCGTAGGCCGCACCCACTTGCCATTGAGGGTCCAGACGCAAGCGGATACCCAGGTCGGTAGCCCAGCCGCTGACGTCATCGCTGCGCTTGGCTTCTGTCGGGCGGGTGCCGTCGGCGTTCAAGGCATTGACCGAATCGCGGTCGCCTCTCATGCCGGTGACGCTGGCCCAGTAATTGACCGTGTTGGTGTTGCGCCAGTTGTAGGCGTCGCTGTTGGCTTCGATGCCGAGCCAGGTCAGGTCGCCGTTCTCGCGTTTGTCCAGCGAGTCGGTGGGCACGCCTGGTTCCGGGAAGTCGAGCTTGCCGTTGTCATGGGTGTGGTGACCACGCAGGCCGATCCACTGGCCGGGCGTCCACTGGTAGGCGGCGTCAGCGTAGAGGTGCTGGCGATCCTTGTCCTTGGGCGACAGTTCCTTGAGGTCGGTGCGGTATTCGCTGAAGCGTTCAGCGACGCCGACATTGGCCTTGAGCAGGGTGGTGTCGAAGGTCCAGTTCAGCGCCTCGATGTTGGTGTCGCGCCATTGGCCGTCGTCATTGCGCAGGCGTTGGCGACCCAGCTTGAGGATCTCGCCGGGGTAGGGCGTGAAGCCGCTGTAGCCGACCCAGAATTCGCGCATGGCCAAGTAGTTTTTCTTGGTCTTGCGGTCGTCGTTGGTGGTCTGCTGGTTTTCGTCATCCGCCGATTGTTGCAGGGTGTCGGTCTCGATGATGTCGCTCGACACCACTGCCTGGCCCATGGCGTAGGCGCTCCACGCGCCGCTTTCGCCGTAGATCCACGGGCGCAGGTCGAGGCCGATGCCGTTGACGTCGCCGCCTTTCTGCGTGCCGAGGTCACGGTCATCTTCGGACTGTGCGGTGGCTTTGACTTCCAGGCCGAAGTTCTTCGCTTCGGTCAGTGCGGCCAGGGTCGGGCACGACCACAGCAAGGCGAAGGTCAGGCCGATGCCGGCTTTGACGAATGGGTTGAGCTTCATAGGGATTCCTCGCCGTCTTCTTCTTCCAGGGCGTGCAGTTGCAGCGTGCTCTGGGCCAGGGTGCCGCGGGTGGCCAGTTCCTGTTGCACCAGGCGTTGGCCTTGAGCGCGTTGTTCCGGCGTCAGCGGGGCTTCGAGCTGCGTGGCCAAGTCATTGGCCTCTGGCGTGTCCTGGGCTTTAGCCAATTGGCTGAAGACATAGGCATTCAATGGGTCGGGCTTGGTGCCCTTGCCTTGGGAAAACAACTGGGCGATGGCGAAGTCGGCGCTGTTCTGGCCGTTGCGCGCAGCGGTCAGCAAGTGATCCAGGGCTTTTTGCGAGTAGACCTGGCCCAAGTAGCCACGGCGGTAGATCTGGCCGAGGTAGTAATCGGCGGCCACTTCGCGGCCCACGGCTTTCTGGAAATGCGCTTCGGCCGCCTTGGCGTCCGCCGGCACCCACTTGCCTTCGTAGTAGAGCTTGCCCAGCAACAGCTCGGCGCGCGGCTGGTCGGCGGCGCGGCCGTTGTCCAGGTACTTCATCATCTGGTCGACGTCGCCCAGTTCAGGGAAGTCGTAGAGCAGTTGCGCCAGGCTGACCCAGGAAGCCGGGTAGCCAGGGGCGATTTTTTCCAGCAGGGCCTGGGCGGTTTTCTCGTCAGGCTTGCCCAGGGAGGCGTCGCCCAACACACGTGCCACGCTATCAACACGCTGAGCGGTGACGGTGCCACGGCTGTAACCGGCTTCCATCTGCTTGAGCAGTTCGGCCTGTTTTTCCGGTTCGGCTTTTTTCTGGTAGACGGTGGCCAGCTCGACGTAGCAGATGTCGGTGGTGTTCAGCGCGGCTTTACAGATGCGCTCGACATCATCCAGATGCTGGTCGTAGGTGTCTTGGGTGCGATACAGCAGCACCTGGGCCAAGCCGGCTTCCGGATAACCCGCTGCTTGCCACTTGCTGATCTGCTGCTGGGCATTCACGTTCGGAAAGCTGTGCGGGTATTGCAGGTACAGCATCGCCAGCGGGATTAGCGTGTTGCCTTCGCCATTGGCGAAGGCTTTTTTCAGCAGGCCTTCGGCTTCATGGTGTTCGGCTTCGGTGCTGCCTGGCTTGGCCACCAGAAGGCGACCGAGACGTGCCTGGGCGCGGGGCGAGGTGTCCGCCGCCGCACGGTAAGTGGCTTCAGCCTGTTTGATTTGCGCCGGATCGCGGGTGCCGACCTGGATATCGGCCAGGCCCACTTGGGCCTCGCTGTAACCCAGGTCTGCCAGTTGCTGGTAATTCTGCTGCGCGGTGACGGTGTCGCCACGCTTGAGCGCTTCATTGGCCAGGCGTTGGTCGGGCAGGCCGGCGCAACCGGCGAGGCTGACTGCGAGTGCCAGCAACGCTACTGAACCCAAGTGGCAACTGCTTTTGTGGCGAGGGAGCTTGCTCCCGCTGGGGTGCGTAGCGCCCCCAAAAGCCGGCTCCAGCTGCGCTGTCGAACGGGAGCAAGCGCCCTCGCCACAGCAAGCTCGCTCCCGCAGGGATTGCGGCGTGTTTGGGATAGTCATCACAGGCATGTCCTCGCTTACAGACCGTGGGCCATGGCTTTATCGATCAGCCAGTTCAGCGATGGGCCACGGTCGCTGATCACTTCGACCGGGCGGCCGGCGTAGGTGCTGTCCAGTGGTGCGTCAGGTTTGATCTGTACGCGGATGTCGGAGGACAGGTCGGCGCTGTTCAGGCTGGTGCTGCTGACGATGGTGCCGGTGCGCAGCTGTTCTTCGTCGGCCACCTGGAAGCTCACGGGTGTACCTGGGCGAACGTCAGCGAACTGACGGTAGGTGAAGCGTGCTTCAACATTGGCCTGGGCGCCGCGCGGCACCAGTTGGAAGATCACGTCGCCTTTGCTGGCGTACTGACCGTCGGCGACCAGTTGCTGGGCAACGATGCAGTCGCACGGCGACGTCAGGGTGCCAGTCATTTGCTTGCCGAACAGTTCTTCAACCTTGGCCGGTTGCAGTTGGTCTTCGTCCAAGTGGCCCTTGAGCACATCGAGCATGCTGGTGCTGAAGGTCGCCAGCGGCGCGCCTTTGGCGGCGATCGCGTCACCTTTGAGCAAGCTTTGCACGGTGCCGTCGCGCGGCATCGTTACGTTCATGCCGGGCACGCTCACCAGGCCAGCCTGTGCGTGGCTGACGAAATACATGCCATACACCGACTTGAAGACAAAGCCGAACGCCGCCAGGCCCACCAGGAAGATCGCCAGGCTGAACGTCACGGCGCGCAGGCGGCCGAAGGCGCTCATGTTGCTGCCGCTGTCCTTGACCTTGCGCGCCTTGGTGAAGTTGTCGCGCTGCAGGGTCGCCAGCACGTCGCCCATGGTCACGATGTCACCGGACAGGTGCGAAGTGATCAGGTGGCGCAGGGTGGAAATATCCTGGGCGTCGAGGTTCTGGAACTGGCAACCGGTGCGGCCGGTCTGGCGATCGTAGGAGCGAATCTGCAGCTCCACGTCCATCGCCAGGCCGAGGTTATCGATGACGAACTGCAGGCGACCCTTGTGCACTTCACCGATGGTCAGCGGTTGGGTGGCGGTGAACGCCAGGCCGCCGGCGGAGAGGTCGATCACCCGTGCTTCGGTCTGGGTGCGGTCAGTGTTGAAGAAGCGCAGCTTGGCCGGGATTTTGACACGGGCGTGCTGGCGCTGGGCTTCGGATTCGTGGACTACGTTGGCATTTACTGGACTGTTCATCAGGGCATTTCCTAGAGTTAATTCAGGCTTGGCAGGGTCAGACCATCATCAGCAACACGGCAACGAAGATGCTGCCGGCGGAGAAGGTCATGGTCCGAGACGACCAGGTGTTGAACCAACGTTGAAAGCTGGCCAAATCGCGGGTCAGTTTGGTGTCCTGGCGGGTCCAGGACTGTTGATCAAGGCGGAAGAACACGTAGATCTTCACCAACGCGCCCATGATCTGGTTGTAATAGAGAATCATCGGGTACGCCGGGCCGATCGTGTGGCCGGAGCACGACAGCAGCAGGGTCAGGATCAGGCGAGTGATGCCGATCCACAGCAGGTAGGCGAGGATGAACGCGCCGCCGTACTTGAAGGTGGCGATGATCGCCACGGTCAGGCCGAGCAGGGAGGTCCACATCGATACGCGCTGGTCGAACAGCACCACGCTGGTGAACAGGCCGAGGCGGCGCACACCCAGGCCCAGGGCACGGGAGTTCTGGCGCAGGTTGTTGCCGTACCAGCGGAACATCAGCTTGCGGCTGGCCTTGATAAAGCTCTTTTCCGGTGGGTGTTCCACGGTGTTGATCGCCGCATCCGGCACGTAGAAGGTGTCGTAGCCCAGGCGCATCAGGCTGAACCAGCTGGATTTGTCATCACCCGTGAGGAATTTGAAGCGGCCCAGGCGCCAGTGTTGCAGCGAGTCGCTTTCCACGTCGGCGATAAAGCCTGGGTCGGTGACGACGCTGGCACGGAACACCGACATACGACCGGTCATGGTCAGTACGCGCTTGGACAGGGCCATGGAGCACATGTTGATGTGGCGTTGGGCGAAGCGCAGTTTGTGCCACTCGCTCATGATGTAGCCGCCGCGTACTTCGCAGAACTCGTTGGTGGTCAGGCCACCGACATTGCCGAACAGCTGGAACCACGGCACGGTCTTGCGCACGACGCCTTCGGCGAGCACGGTGTCGCCGTCGATCACCGCAACCACGGCACGGTCGTCCGGCAGGTGGCGGGAGATGGCGCGGAAACCGAATGCCAGGCCATCGCGCTTGCCGGTGCCGGCGATACGCACGAAGTCGAGCTTCACATGCTCCGGCGGGTTCATGCGTTCCCACAGGCTCTTCACCAGCAGCTCATCGGACATTTCCACCAGCGAGCAGACCACGGTGGTGGGGAAGCCGCATTCGATGGCTTCACGGATCACCGAGCTGTAGACCTGCGCGGTGGTCAGCGCATCGATACGGAAACTGGTGACCATCAGGAACACATGGGACGGGTCGGCAGCCTTGCCCAGCTTGCGCACTTTACGGCGCAGGTGCGGGTAGACCACGTACAGGAACAGCATGCCGCGAAAGAAATGCGTTGCACCCATCGAGTAGCGCCAGATACCGACGGCGCCAATCAGGAAAATAAAATTCTTCGACTCGGAGTCGAACGTACTCGCCGGTAACAACGCGGCGAGACCCATCAGCAGGCTCAGAAAGAACAGCCAGCCGGCGGATTGGAGCAGTACGTGTTTTAACTTGGACATAAGCGTCATCCGAAGGTGAAGAAGGCTCCAGGCTGCAAGCGCTGGGGATTGGTACGCTTGCAGCCCGGAACTTGCCGTTGCTGTTACCAGCAAATGCCTTCGGTGCGGCCGCTGACGCTGGTGGCTGCGGACATGAAGCCCACCAGGTCGACGACTTGCTTGCCGTGCGGTGCGTTATGCGCCAAGGCACGGAACTTCTCATCGCGGTTGCCCAGGATGATCACGTCGGAGTTGTTGATCACGTCATCGAAGTCCGAATTGAGCAGGGACGACACGTGCGGGATCTTGCCTTCGATGTAGTCTTTGTTTGCACCGTGGACACGGGCGTATTCAACGTTGCTGTCGTAGATGCTCAGGTCGTAACCCTTGCCGATCAGCATTTCGGCCAACTCGACCAGCGGGCTTTCGCGCAGGTCATCGGTGCCGGCCTTGAAGCTCAGGCCCAGCAAGGCGATGCGGCGTTTGTCGTGGCTGGACACGATGTCGAAGGCGTTCTGCACCTGGGACTCGTTGCTGCGCATCAGCGAGTTGAGCAGCGGCGCTTCCACGTCCAGGGAACCTGCGCGGTAAGTCAGGGCGCGCACGTCTTTTGGCAGGCACGAGCCGCCGAACGCGAAGCCTGGGCGCATGTAGTACTGGGACAGGTTGAGGGTCTTGTCCTGGCAGACCACTTCCATCACTTCGCGACCGTCGACGCCGACAGCCTTGGCGATGTTGCCGATCTCGTTGGCGAAGGTGACCTTGGTGGCGTGCCACACGTTGCAGGTGTACTTGATCATTTCGGCGACGGCGATGTCCTTGCGGATGATCGGCGCGTCGAGTTCTTCGTACAGCGACTGCAGGACATCGCCGGAGGCTTTGTCGAATTCGCCGATGACGGTCATCGGTGGCAGGTCGTAGTCGGCGATGGCGGTGGATTCACGCAGGAATTCCGGGTTGACCGCGACACCGAAGTCGACGCCGGCTTTTTTGCCCGAGCAGTCTTCAAGGATCGGGATCACCACGTTGGCCACGGTGCCAGGCAGAACGGTGCTGCGCACGACCACGGTGTGGCGAGTGGCTTTGTCACGCAGGACCAGGCCGATTTCGCGGCACACCGCTTCGATGTAATCCAGTTCCAGGTCGCCGTTTTTCTTGCTTGGCGTGCCGACGCAAATCATCGACAAGTCGGTGTCGCGAATGGCTTCGGCGAAATTGGTCGTGCCGCGCAGCCGGCCGGTTTCGATACCCTGGCTCAACAGTTCGCCCAGACCCGGTTCAACGATTGGCGATTTGCCTGCATTGATCAGGTCAATCTTGTCCTTGGAGATGTCTACGCCAACCACTTCGTGGCCACGGGCAGACAGGCAACCGGCACATACTGCGCCAACGTAACCGAGACCAAATATGCTGATGCGCATCGCATTTACCTCTTCGTCATTCAAGACTGTGTTAATCGTGCCTATTAAGGCCGGAGTTCATGTTTGCAAGCGTCACTGATGCCGCGAAAGTTAGGCGAATAGACGCCGACTTACCGCGTACAGGCATGTTAAATAGTGAGTGACTAACTATTGCACTCAAGTTGTGCGCAACTTGGCCTTGTTATTGGGGCTTGCCCTCAAATGCAGCCAGCCTTCCTGGGAGAAGGGCTTGGCGCCAGTGCCGCAGGACCTTGATAGAGGCGTTTAGCCTTTAACTATCAATGCCTTGGGTTTTATCACTGACCCATTAGGGTAAGCACAGCCTTGGCCTATAGTTCGTGGCAATTGATCCTTATCGCCGCTCTCAACTAATCGGTTGGTAATGTGACCACTGAGTCAAAGTTAATGTGACAACTCTGCTACTTCCGTTGGTCCGCCATGTAAGTCATCTCCTACAGGAACAGAGAATTTCGTTACCGGTGGTATGAGCAGTGCTTTAGGATGAAGTTCCAGGCCGCTCATCCTGTTTCCAGAAATTTCTTGAAATATTAGGAAAGATGGCACTGGTAGTATATTGATAGCACTTGCTATTTGGGCCAGTAGTTATAGGGAGTTGGCGCGAAGGGATAGTTTTGTGCCACTAGTGTTTTAAAAAAACGGTGCCACTACGAAAAAAAACGACAAATGTCGAGTGAAAGAATTTTTATGGAAGTGTCTGAATATTTTTTGACGCCAAAATAATGACGATTTCAGGTGTGGAATGCAGGCAAAAATGTGGGAGGGGGCTTGCCCCTCCCACATTTGATTTTTTGCGTCGATGAGGTTGGAGCAGGGCTTTATTCCGGTGCGTGATCGCGCAAAAACACCAGGTTGTCAGGCTTCGACTGCTCGGCATTGAAGCGATAGCCCTGCACATCGAACTGCTTGAGCTTGGCCGGGTCGTTGATGCGTTCTTCGATCACGAAGCGGCTCATCATGCCCCGGGCCTTCTTGGCGTAGAAACTGATGATCTTGTACTGGCCGTTCTTGAGGTCCTTGAACTCGGTGTTGATGATCCGCGCGTTCAGGGCGGTGCGCTTGACCGCCGAGAAGTACTCGTTGGAGGCCAGGTTGAGCAGCACGTCATCACCTTGTGCGGCCAGTGCTTCATTGAGCCACTCGCTGATGCGGGTGCCCCAGAAGGCGTACAGGTCCTTGCCACGGGCGTTGGGCAGTTTGGTGCCCATCTCCAGGCGGTACGGCATCATCAGGTCCAGCGGGCGCAGCAGGCCGTACAGGCCGGAGAGCATGCGCAGGTGGTCCTGGGCGTAGGTGAAATCGGCGTCGCTGAAGGTGTCGGCATTCAGGCCGGTGTAGACGTCACCCTTGAACGCCAGCAACGCCTGCTTGGCATTGGCCTGGGTGAAGGCGGGCGTCCAACTGCCGAAGCGGGCAGCGTTGAGGCCGCCGATCTTGTCGGATACGTGCATCAATTCGCTGATTTGCGCCGGGCTCAGTTCGCGCAATTGTTCGATCAACTCCTGGGAGTGGTCGAGGTATTGCGGCTGGGTGAAGCGCGGGGTTACCGGCGTTGACTCGAAATCGAGGGTCTTGGCGGGGGAAATCACCATCAGCATGAAGTCGTCTCCTGTAAACGTGGAGGGATTCTAGGGGGTTGGGCGTTTTGACTCCACCTATGATGGCGATAGGCGCGATCCGCTATGATGGCCGGTGACTCTGGAGAGGGAGACCCTGTGTGCGAATAGCGCTTTTGTTGTCGGCTTGCCTGTTTTGCCTGAATGCCCAGGCGGCACCGGTGGATGTAGCCAGCCTGGACCGTGGCACCTGGCCCGAGAAGCTCAGCAGCCCGGCGCTGTTCGATGTGGCTTCACGCGCCGAAATCCTGATGTTCGCCCACAGCCTACTGGCCAGCGAGCGCCAGGATGAAGCCGCGCTCAAGCAGCGCCTGGGCCTGAAAATCATCAACATGGCCGCCATCGACGACTTGCGCCGCCAACTCTGGCAGCGCCTGCTGGAGAACTACACGTTCGCCCAGCAGAGTTGCGAAGTCGACGCCTCGTTCTGCTATCTGGTAGAGAACATGGACGATCTGCTCGAGCAGGCCGGCAAGTTTGAGGTAAGCGAAGACTCCTTCTATATAGGCTGGTCCAATCCCAGCCATGTGTTCCATGAGCGCTACCTGGACGAGTTGTTGCGCAAGGCTGCGCTGTTCCCACAGATCAGCAGCGAGGTCGCACTGTTCGGCGACCATGAGCTCAATGGCAACGAATTCAACGACCGCCTGTTCCTGCTGACCTTCGACGGCGGCCCGGCCCCGGTCAGTGGCAATACCGACTGGCTCACCGATTACCTGCGCAAACAGAAGATGAATGCGACCTTCTTCGCCCTTGGCAGCAGCCTGCAAACCCGTGTGGAACGTAGTTCGGTCGCCGATGTAGAGGCGCTCTATCAAGGTCAGTGCGTTGGTACCCAGGGGTGGCAGTACCGTTCGCACAGTCATTGGGTGGACTGGCAGAGTTCCATCACCCGCAGCGCATCGCTGGCCCAAAACCTGATGCCGGAAAACTACGTGCCGCTGTTCCGTCCACCGTATGGCCAGCGTCGCGCGGACAGCCAGGGCTTCTTTCAAGCCCAGGGCTTGCAGGTAGCGTTGTGGGACATCGATTCCCAGGACGAACCGGGCAAGCTCAAGGCCGATGAGTCGGCGCAGCGGGTGCTGACGCTGATGTTGTTGTGGCGCAAAGGGGTCATCGTGTTTCACGACACCCAGGACAAGGCGCGGGTGGCTTTGCCGATCTTGTTGCAGGCAACGGCGCAGAGTGGTTTGGGGTGGCAGGACTGCCGGGAGGCTTTTCGCTGAAATGCCCGGTCCTGTTGGGGATGAGGCATTTGTGGGGTGATTTTGTGCGACATTTCGATGCAGGCGGACTTCCGACTTTAACGGGGACCATGGTGCTCGGCTAGTGCTATTCGTCATCCTGAAAAATAAACTTCAAAAAAACGTCAAAGTGCTTTTTTCTGTCATGGGTTTTGCGGTATTACGAAGTCAGATCGCCGAAACCTGCAGCACAGGTGGCGTCTTCCAAGACTCCTCATGTGGGCACTGCGCTTGACGTCACTCAGGTGCAGTCGGTGGTCGAATCGAGGCGCAGCACCGCCCAGGTATTGCGTCGACTGGCTCCCACAAAGGTGACCGAGTATGGATGATCATGGACGTAACCCTTCTTCCGACCAGCCAATCCTTTATGTGCTTGATACCAACGTATTGATCCACGATCCAAACGCACTGCTTAACTTCGAAGAACACCACGTCGCCATTCCGATGATCGTGCTTGAGGAGCTCGACAAACTCAAAAGCGGGCACCACAGCGTGGCTGCCGAGTGCCGCCAGGCCATCCGCTTGATCGACAAGACATTGGGCGAAGCCTCGCCGGAAGACGTCGAGGTCGGCGTCCCGATCCAGCGCGGTAAAAGCGGGCCCAAAGGCTTGCTGTCGATCCTGATGAGCAAGCGCAGCGAGCCCAACAGCCTGCTGCCGGAAAACCTGAACGACAACAAAATCATCAACCAATTGATCGACCTGCACGCACGCGACAAGGACCTGCGCCTGGTGCTGGTGACCAAAGACATCAATATGCGCCTCAAGGCACGAGCGTGTGGGATCGCTGCCGAGGACTACAGTACCGACCAACTGGTCGACGATGTGTCGATGCTCTCCCGCGGTTATCACACCGTAACCGGCTCGTTCTGGGACCTTGTCAGCAAGGTCGAAACCCGTCAGGACCATGGCCGCACCTGGCACCAGGTGCAGCTGATCGACAACCTGCCGGCCGTGCATATCAATGAATTCATCATCGACGAACAAGGCTTCGTGGGTTGGATCAAAGAGATCCAGGTCGACAAGCTGTTGATCCTCGACCTGCATCAGGAACCCCTGTTGCACCAGGAAGCCTGGGGCCTGAAACCGCGTGATATCTACCAGAGCCTGGCGCTGTATGCGCTGCTCGACCCGGACATCCACCTGGTCAACCTGACCGGCGCCGCAGGCTCCGGGAAAACCATCCTCGCCCTGGCTGCCGCTATCGAGCAGACCATGGTGACCAAGCGCTATCGCCGCATCATCGCCACCCGCAGCGTGCAGGGCCTGGACCAGGAAATCGGTTTCCTGCCCGGCACCGAAGCGGAAAAAATGGAGCCGTGGCTGGGGGCGATCACCGACAACCTCGAAGCCTTGCACATGGATGACGAAAACACCCATGGCAGCGTCGACTACATCCTCAGCAAAGTGCCGTTGCAGTTCAAATCCCTCAACTACATCCGAGGTCGCAGCTTCCAGCAAAGCCTGATTTTGATCGATGAATGCCAGAACCTCACGCCGCACCAGATGAAAACCATCATCACCCGTGCCGGCGCCGGTTCCAAAGTGGTGTGCCTGGGCAACCTGGCACAGATCGACACCCCTTACCTGTCCGCGACCAGCTCCGGGCTGACTTACCTGACGGAACGCTTCAAAGACTTCCCCAACGGCGTGCACATCGCGCTGCAAGGGGTGCCTCGTTCGATTCTGGCCGAATACGCCGAATCTCACTTGTAAATACGGTCAGTGTGGGAGGGCACTTGCCCCTCCCACATTTTGATCGGCGATAGGTTTACAATCGGTGCTCCTGATCAGGAGTATCCCTGTGCTGACTCATCTCGATTCCCAAGGTCGCGCCCACATGGTCGACGTCACCGACAAGTCCGTGACGTTCCGTGAGGCGGTGGCCGAAGCGCGCGTGCGCATGTTGCCCGAGACCCTGAAAATGATTGTCGACGGCGCCCACCCCAAGGGCGACGTGTTTGCCGTGGCCCGCATTGCCGGGATCCAGGCCGCGAAAAAAACCAGTGACTTGATTCCCCTCTGCCACCCGCTGATGTTGACCGGCGTCAAGGTCGAACTGAGCGCCGACGGCGCAGACTCGGTGCATATCGTGGCGCGCTGCAAGCTCTCCGGCCAGACCGGCGTGGAAATGGAGGCGTTGACCGCTGCCAGCGTCGCCGCGCTGACCCTCTACGACATGTGCAAGGCTGTAGACCGTGGCATGACCATCGAAAGTATTCGCCTGCTGGAAAAACTCGGCGGTAAAAGCGGGCACTTCAAGGCGGACCAGGCATGAGCATCAACGTATTGTTTTTTGCGCGTTACGCAGAGGCTGTGGGCCTTGATTCGCTGGAGATGGAGGGCGAGTTCGCCACCGTCGATGCTGTGCGCCTCGCGCTGGCCAGTGACCCGGAGTTTGCAGTGCTCAACGAGACCAGCCTGATGTGCGCGCGCAACGAAGAGTTGTGCGGCCTCGATGAGCCGGTGCAGGCGGGCGACGAAGTGGCGTTCTTCCCCCCCGTGACTGGAGGCTGACCATGGCCATTCGTGTGCAAGCCCAGGCGTTTGATCCGGGCGTCGAGGTGAATGCCATGCACGCGGCCAATGTCGGCGTGGGCGCGGTGGTGAGCTTTGTCGGCTATGTGCGCGACTTCAATGACGGCCGCGACGTGTCGGGGATGTTCCTGGAGCACTACCCCGGCATGACCGAAAAGGCGTTGGCCAAGATCGCCGTGGAGGCCGAGCAGCGTTGGCCGCTGCTCAAGTTGGAAGTGCTGCACCGCATCGGCGCGCTGGAGCCGGGTGAGCCGATTGTGTTCGTTGCCGCCGCCAGTGCCCATCGCCAGGCCGCGTTTGATGCCTGTGCGTTTGTGATGGACTACCTGAAGACCCGGGCGCCGTTCTGGAAGAAGGAAAACACACCTGAGGGCGCGCGCTGGGTAGAGGGGCGCCACAGCGATCACGCAGCGGCGGATCGCTGGAAATAACCAGCCGAACACCTATCTCAACATCAGCTGAAATCAAATGTGGGAGGGGGCTTGCCCCCGATAACTGTGGCACATTCAACACCTCTGTTGACTGATACACTGCTATCGGGGGCAAGCCCCCTCCCACATTTTTTATCGCATTTCAGCTTACGGGCGTTTGCGCTCTACGGCCCGCAATAAATGTGTCGGAGGAGTTTCGCAGCTGATCTTGCGACCCAGCAGCGTCTCGATCGACGGCAACTGATACGAGTCATCCTCCCCGGCAAAGCTGATCGACACACCCGCCGCCCCGGCCCGCCCTGTACGGCCAATGCGGTGCACGTAGTCGTCCGGCACTTCCGGCAGGGTGAAGTTAATCACGTGGCTGATGCCGTCGATGTGAATGCCGCGACCCGCTACGTCGGTGGCCACCAGCACACGAATCTTGCCTTCGCGGAAACCTTCCAGGGTCTTGATGCGCTTGTGTTGCGGCACATCGCCGGACAGTTGCGCGGCGTTCACACCATCACGCACCAGGCGCTCCTCGATACGCCGCACTTCGTCCTTGCGGTTGGCGAACACCATCACGCGCTCCCAACCGTTGTCGTTGACCAGGTTGTAGAGCAGCTTGTACTTGTCGGCACCGGCCACGGCGTAGATATGTTGCTCGACGTTCTCGCTGGCGACGTTGAGCGCTTCGATCTCGACGATGGACGGGTCGGTGGTCCACTGCTTGGCGAGGTTCATCACGTCTTCGGTGAAGGTCGCGGAGAACAGCAGGGTCTGACGCTCGGCCTTCGGTGGGGTCTGGCGAATGATCTGGCGCACTTGCGGGATAAAGCCCATGTCGAGCATGCGATCGGCTTCGTCCAGCACCATCACTTCGACCATATCCAAGTGCACGTCGCCGCGCTGGTTGAAGTCCAGCAGGCGGCCCGGCGTGGCCACCAGAATGTCGCAGTGACGGGCTTCAAGGTGCTTGAGCTGCTTGTCGAAGTCCATGCCGCCGACGAACGTCATGACGTTGAGGCCGGTGTACTTGGTGAGGTCGGCGGCATCCTTGGCGATCTGCACCACCAGCTCGCGGGTCGGGGCGATGATCAGTGCGCGCGGCTCACCCATGTAGCGTTCTTTCGGCGGTGGCGTCTGCAGCAGCTGGGTGATGATCGAGATCAGGAAGGCGGCGGTCTTGCCGGTACCGGTCTGGGCGCGACCGATGGCGTCTTTGCCGGCGAGGGTAAAGCCGAGCACCTGCGCCTGGATCGGCGTGCAGTACGGGAAACCCAGGTCTTGGATGGCGTGCATCAGTTCCGGGGCCAGTTTGAAATCGTGGAAGCGGGTCTTGCCTTCCTGGGGCTCGACGACGAAGTCTTCGAGTTTCCATGGGATCACGGGCGGTTTTGGTGCACGTTCACGGCGCGGCTTGGGCGCGACTGGCGCGGGAGCGGCCTCAACCAGCTCTGCCTGTTCAGGCGGCTTCACGGTCGGCTTCTTCGGCGGGGTGACAGGTGCGGTCCGACCTGGCTGCTGACCGTCATTGCGGCTGCCGGGCGTGGGGGTTGGAGCACTGGAATCAGGCGCGAGCGGCTCAGCCTCGCTTTTGCCGAACATCTTCTTAAGTGCTTTGAGCACGGTGATCTCATTAATTGGTTAAGGAATGTACGCCGGCCAGTGTAATGCAAGAATCGGGCGCGGCGTAGTGCGTCTGTCATACGGCTACATAAACGCCGGGTTTCAGCCCAGGCGCGCGGTCAGCCAGGCGCCGATATCGTGTATCTCCTGGGGTAACACTTCGTGGCCCATTGGGTATTCCTGCCATGTCACGGTGACACCACGGCTCTTCAGGTGCTCATACGCCGTGCGACCCATGGCGTTCTGTACCACTTCATCGTACTGGCCGTGCAGACACAGCGTTGGAATGCGCTGCTGGCTGGCAGATAACTCCAGCTCATTATCGAAGGTGGGCGCGTAGGTGGAGAGGGCAATGACGCCACCCAGGGGGCCTTCCCAATTAAGAAACGCCGTGTGGAATACCACCGCACCGCCTTGGGAAAAGCCTGCGAGAAAAATCCGCGAAGCGTCTATTCCGGTTCTCTTCTGTGCCTCGATCAAATCCGTGACCATTTTGGCCGACACTTCCAGCTCTTCCAGGCTGATCGACCGCGCCGGGCTCATGGCCTTGATGTCGTACCAACTGGGCATCTCGTAGCCGCCATTGATTGTCACCGGGCGGGTCGGTGCCTGGGGCAAAACGAAGCGGGTGGTCAGCAAGCTTTCCTGCAACGCTTCGGCCACCGGCAGGAAGTCGTAGCGATCGGCACCCAGGCCATGCAACCAGATTACGCAGGCGTCTGCGGGCTTGGCGGGCTGAAGAATCAAGGGTTCGGTCATGTCTGCTCCATTAATGTGCGTGCGCTCCGATTGAGTGCGTCGGAACGGTGCGCGATGGGTTGATCTGTTAAGAAGATGTCGCACGGTTGAATCTTTTTCTATTGACCGTGGGCTGAATCGACTCAGCCGGCACTCTGGTACGGGCCTTGCTATGTGTTGAACGATGTCAGCGCTATCTCAGGACGGTAACACTATCAGTGACTGCCGCTTGTGGGATAGCAACTGGATTGATCGCAACAACCTCATGCCGCTTGACCCCAAAAAAGCCAACACGGGTCGATATCGCCTCATAAGGGTGCGCTGAGGTTCGAGCTCCGACACAACAAGAGCAACTGGAGGTTTGAATGAAGGTATTGAAATCCACCCTGGCCATCGTTTCCGCGGCGGCTGTACTGGGTGTCAGTGGTTTCGCCCAAGCTGGCGCCACGCTGGACGCCGTGCAGAAGAAAGGCTTTGTGCAATGTGGCGTGAGTGACGGCCTGCCGGGTTTCTCGGTACCGGATGCCAGCGGCAAGATCCTGGGGATCGACGCTGATGTTTGCCGCGCTGTGGCGGCTGCCGTTTTCGGCGACGCGACCAAGGTCAAATTCAGCCAGTTGAACGCCAAGGAGCGTTTCACCGCGCTTCAATCCGGCGAAGTCGACATTCTGTCCCGTAACACCACCATGACCAGCTCCCGCGATGCCGGCATGGGCCTGAAATTCCCAGGCTTCATCACTTACTACGACGGCATTGGCTTTCTGGTAAACAACAAGCTGGGCGTGAAAAGTGCCAAGGAACTGGACGGTGCAACCATCTGCATCCAGGCCGGTACCACCACTGAGCTGAACGTTTCCGACTACTTCCGTGGCAACAACCTGAAGTACACCCCGATCACCTTCGACACCTCCGATGAAAGCGCCAAGTCGCTGGAATCCGGTCGTTGCGACGTACTGACTTCCGACAAGTCCCAATTGTTCGCCCAGCGCAGCAAGCTGGCCGCGCCGAAAGACTACGTGGTTCTGCCGGAAACCATTTCCAAGGAACCTCTGGGCCCGGTCGTGCGTAACGGCGACGACGAGTGGCTGGCCATCGTGCGCTGGGTTGGCTACGCCATGCTCAACGCTGAAGAGGCCGGTATCACCTCGAAAAACGTTGAGGCTGAAGCCAAATCCACCAAGAACCCGGACGTTGCACGTCTGCTCGGTGCTGACGGTGAATACGGCAAAGACCTGAAAGTGAAGAAAGATTGGGTCGTACAGATCGTCAAGCAAGTCGGTAACTACGGTGAAGTGTTCGAGCGCAACCTGGGCAAGAGCACCCCGCTGGAAATCGACCGTGGCCTGAACGCGCTGTGGAACAACGGCGGCATTCAATACGCACCACCTGTGCGCTGATCGCTGATGGTTCTGTCACCCGGTGGGCCAACCGCCGGGTGATGTTCTGTTCCATTATTTCCGGGGCACTTCATGCAAAATCAAATCGGCGCACCAAAGCAGAAGCTCAGCTTCAGCGATCCCAAAGTGCGTGCGTGGCTCTTCCAGATCATCACGATTGTGGCGGTGGTCTCGCTGGGCTGGTACCTCTTCAATAACACCCAGACCAACCTGCAACACCGAGGCATTACCTCGGGTTTCGACTTCCTTGAGCGCAGTGCCGGCTTCGGTATCGCGCAGCACCTGATCGACTACACCGAATCGGACAGTTATGCCCGGGTGTTTGTGATCGGTTTGCTCAACACCTTGCTGGTGACCTTTATCGGCGTGATCCTGGCGACACTGCTCGGGTTCGTGATCGGCGTGGCGCGGCTGTCGCCGAACTGGATGATCAACAAACTGGCGACGGTGTATGTGGAGGTCTTCCGCAACATTCCGCCGCTGCTGCAAATCCTGTTCTGGTACTTCGCGGTGTTCCTGACCATGCCGGGGCCGCGTAACAGCCACAACTTCGGCGATACCTTCTTTGTCAGCAGCCGTGGCCTGAACATGCCGGCAGCGCTTGCCGCTGACGGTTTCTGGCCGTTTGTGGCCAGCATCGTCGTCGCCATCGTGGCAATCGTGCTGATGGCGCGTTGGGCCAACAAACGCTTCGAAGCAACCGGCGTACCCTTCCACAAATTCTGGGCGGGCCTGGCGCTGTTCATCCTGATCCCGGCGCTGTGCGCCTTGATCTTCGGTGCACCGCTGCACTGGGAAATGCCCAAGCTGCAAGGTTTCAACTTTGTCGGCGGCTGGGTACTCATCCCGGAACTGCTGGCACTGACCCTGGCGCTGACTGTCTACACGGCAGCATTTATTGCCGAGATCGTGCGGTCGGGCATCAAGTCCGTCAGCCACGGCCAGACCGAAGCCGCGCGCTCCCTGGGCCTGCGCCCTGGGCCGACGCTGCGCAAGGTCATCATCCCGCAGGCTCTGCGGGTGATCATTCCGCCGCTGACCAGCCAATACCTGAACCTGGCGAAGAACTCCTCGCTGGCGGCCGGTATCGGTTACCCGGAGATGGTTTCGCTGTTTGCCGGCACGGTACTCAACCAGACCGGCCAGGCCATCGAAGTCATTGCCATCACCATGAGCGTGTACCTGGCGATCAGCATCAGCATTTCCCTGCTGATGAACTGGTACAACAAGCGCATTGCGCTGATCGAGCGGTGAGGAAACGCCCATGAGTACGCATACTTTCAAACCTGATATGCCACCGCCGAACAAAGTGTTCGGGCCGATGGCATGGATGCGCGCCAACCTGTTCTCCAGCTGGCTCAACACGCTGCTGACATTACTGGCGTTCTACCTGATCTACCTGGTGGTGCCGCCGATCCTGAGCTGGGCGATCATCGACGCCAACTGGGTCGGCACCACGCGCGCCGATTGCACGAAGGAGGGCGCCTGCTGGGTGTTTATCCAACAGCGCTTCGGGCAGTTCATGTACGGCTACTACCCCGGCGACCTGCGCTGGCGCGTAGACCTGACCGTGTGGCTGGCCATCGTCGGCGTGGCGCCGTTGTTCGTCTCGCGCTTTCAACGCAAGGCGATCTACGGGCTGAGCTTTTTGGTGCTGTACCCGATCATCGCCTTCTTCCTGCTGCACGGTGGGATCTTCGGCCTGGCCAACGTGGCGACCAGCCAATGGGGCGGCCTGATGCTGACCCTGGTGATCGCCACCGTTGGCATCGCCGGCGCCTTGCCACTGGGCATTATGCTGGCGTTGGGTCGGCGCTCGAATATGCCGGCGATTCGTGTGGTCTGCGTGACCTTCATCGAATTCTGGCGCGGCGTGCCGTTGATCACCGTGTTGTTCATGTCGTCGGTGATGCTGCCGCTGTTCCTGCCGGAAGGCATGGGCATCGACAAGCTGCTGCGCGCACTGATTGGCGTGATCCTGTTCCAGTCGGCCTACGTGGCCGAGGTGGTACGCGGGGGCTTGCAGGCGATTCCCAAAGGGCAGTACGAAGCGGCCGCAGCAATGGGCTTGGGTTACTGGCGCAGCATGGGCCTGGTGATTCTGCCGCAGGCCCTGAAGATGGTCATTCCCGGCATCGTCAACACGTTTATCGCGCTGTTCAAGGACACGAGCCTGGTGATCATCATCGGCCTGTTCGACCTGCTCAACAGCGTCAAGCAAGCCGCCGCCGACCCGAAATGGTTGGGCATGGCCACTGAAGGCTACGTGTTCGCCGCCTTGGTGTTCTGGATTTTCTGTTTTGGTATGTCGCGCTATTCCATTCATTTGGAACACAAGCTCGACACAGGCCACAAGCGTTAGGAGTTGTTGTTATGAGCGAAGCGATCAAACAGCCTGTGAGCCCTGAAGGCATTATCCAGATGCAGGGCGTCAACAAGTGGTACGGCCAGTTCCACGTGTTGAAAGACATCAACCTCAACGTCAAGCAGGGCGAGCGTATCGTGCTGTGTGGCCCGTCGGGTTCGGGCAAATCCACCACCATCCGCTGCCTCAACCGTCTGGAAGAGCACCAGCAGGGCCGCATCGTGGTCGACGGCGTGGAACTGACCAACGACCTCAAGCAGATCGAAGCGATCCGCCGTGAAGTCGGCATGGTGTTCCAGCACTTCAACCTGTTCCCACACCTGACCATCCTGCAGAACTGCACGCTGGCGCCGATGTGGGTGCGCAAGATGCCCAAGCGCAAGGCCGAAGAAATTGCCATGCATTACCTGGAGCGCGTGCGCATCCCGGAGCAGGCCCACAAGTTTCCGGGGCAACTGTCCGGTGGCCAGCAGCAGCGTGTGGCGATTGCCCGCGCCTTGTGCATGAAGCCGAAAATCATGCTGTTCGACGAGCCGACCTCGGCACTCGACCCGGAAATGGTCAAAGAGGTATTGGACACCATGATCGGCCTGGCCGAAGACGGCATGACCATGTTGTGCGTGACCCACGAAATGGGCTTTGCCCGCACCGTGGCCAACCGCGTGATCTTCATGGACAAGGGCGAGATCGTGGAACAGGCGGCACCGAATGACTTCTTCGACAACCCGCAGAATGACCGGACCAAGTTGTTCTTGAGCCAGATTTTGCATTGATCGATGCTTGAAACGATAAACCCGGCCTGGTGCCTAATGCCAGTCAGTTAAGGGTGAGCACTGTACCTGTGGCGAGGGAGCTTGCTCCCGCTGGACTGCGCAGCAGTCCCATTTTTGGGGCCGCTTCGCGACCCAGCGGGAGCAAGCTCCCTCGCCACGGGTTACTTTTCGCTCATGCTGCTTCTTAACTGACTGGCATTAGGCCTGGTGCCGGGTTTATTTTTTGGGGTTAGGACACCTTGAGTGCTTGTGCTTCGTCGTTCACGGTGTAGGTGAAGGCGCCACGCAAATCAGCGCCTTCTGCCAGGATTTTCGCATCCGCAAGCAAATGTGGGTGACGATCCAAAAGCCGCATCAGCAGCACCAACGGTTTAGGGGCAAGCAACTCGCCACGTTCGTAGCGAGAGAATGCGTTGTGGCCGCCACCGGACAGTAATTCCACGGCTTCCTTTTGGGTAAGGTGCAGTTTGCGACGGGTACGTTTCATTTCGGTGCCGATCATTTTTCGGGCGGCGAGTGTCAGTGCATCTTTTGCTGCATCGTAGCGGTCGGTACTGTCGTTGTCTGGGTCCCAGAAACCATCACCGCATACTTTGCACTCCCACCCTGAAAGTTCGTCGACCCGGCGGTCCATACCTTTAATGCTGATGGTTTCGCTGCGGCCCTCGAAATAGGTCAATCCTCTGGGAGCGCCACAAATGTAGCAATCTTTTACCTTCATACGTTTTTCTCCTTGAAGGAGATCACCGGAGGGGCACCGTCTAAGGCGTAAGTGACCTTGATGTAAATCTCCCGATCTTTCACTTGCGTGTGGTACACGTCCTGCCACATTCGATGATTGCCGTAGGCAGTCATCGACTTGTACAACATCCTGTTTTGTAACTCGTAAATCACGATCTGCATTCCCTCGATACTAAAGCCGAGTTTCTCGCCGGACTCCTTTGCTGTCCTCGTGAACGCCCTGCTGCCAAGCCGCCTCACATCCGCCTTTATCACCGCCAAATCGTAATGAGGTGTGTACTTTTCCATAAGACACCTGAGTCCATAATTACCCTCAAAGGGTAATTTTACCAATCGAAAATACTGCTCCTTTACCCACCCAAGAACCCTAGTGCGTTGCCTTTGTAGGCAACTCCGAATAGCCTGTAGGAAAATTCATCCTATGATTGGACGAAAGCGCTGAGCCCATGACAGACATCGCCCCGCTGATCAAACGCTCCCTGGTCGACCAGGCCCTTGAGCAGTTACGCCTGCGCATCACTGAAGGCCGATGGGCCATCGGTGAACGCCTGCCCACCGAGCCGGAGCTGTCCGCTGAGTTGGGTATCAGCCGCAACACCGTGCGTGAGGCCATGCGCGTGTTGGCGTTTTCCGGCTTGATCGAGATCCGCCAGGGCGACGGCAGTTATTTGCGTTCCATGACCGACCCGCTGGGCGCCATGCGCGCGTTATCCCACTGCACCCTGGAGCAAGCGCAGGAGACGCGGCAGATTCTCGAAGTAGAGGCCGTAGGGCTTGCGGCGTTGCGCCGTACCAAGGATGACCTCAACGCGTTGCGCGAGGCGCTCGAGACCAGCGGCGAGCTTTATCACGGTGATCTGGAGGCCTACATCAGTGCTGACCTGGTGTTTCACAAACACTTGGTAGACGCGGCGCACAACCCCGCGTTGAGCGAGCTGTACCAGTATTTCTCCCGCATCGTCGCTGCCCAGTTGCGCCAGACTCTGAACATTTCACCGCGTCGCCAGGCCGTATTCGACCTGCACATTGCCCTGCTCGACGCCGTGGAAAACCAAGACCCGGAACGCGCCAAATCCCTCTGCCGGCAGTTGATCAATGAACCTTGAAGCCAAGCGCACACCTGAACTCGACGAACTCTTGATCGACGCCGAAGCGGACGATGAGGTTGTCCAGCACAGCCAGCCGTTGGTGCGCCGCCCATGGTTGTTGCTGCTCGGCCTGATCCTGGTGGCGCTGAACCTGCGCCCGGCGCTGTCGAGCCTGGCGCCGCTGCTGGCTGATGTCTCACAGAGCCTGGGGTTGTCAGCGGCCAAAGCCGGCTTGCTGACGACCTTGCCGGTGCTGTGCCTGGGCTTGTTCGCGCCGCTGGCGCCCGTCCTGGCCCGGCGCTTTGGCGCTGAGCGCGTGGTGCTGGGAATCTTGTTGACGTTGGCTGCCGGGATCATCCTGCGCAGTTCGGTCGGTGAAGTCGGGCTGTTTGCCGGCAGCCTGCTCGCCGGTGCAAGCATCGGCGTCATCGGCGTGTTGCTGCCGGGTATCGTCAAGCGCGATTTCCCCAAGAAGGCGGGCGCCATGATGGGCGTCTACACCATGGCGTTGTGCCTGGGCGCTGCGTTGGCCGCCGGTGCCACGGTGCCGCTGAGCAAGGCCTTCGGCGACAGCTGGAACATCGGCCTTGGCTTTTGGGCGCTGCCGGCCCTGGTGGCGATGCTGTTCTGGTTGCCGCAAGTCGGGCAAAAGCACGGTGCCCATCACGTCGCTTACCGCGTGAAGGGGTTGCTGCGTGACCCGCTGGCCTGGCAGGTGACCTTGTACATGGGCCTGCAATCATCCTTGTCGTACATCGTGTTTGGCTGGTTGCCGTCGATCCTGATCGGCCGCGGCTTGAGTGCCACTGAAGCCGGGTTGGCGCTATCGGGCTCCATCATCGTGCAATTGTTCAGCTCCCTGGCCGCACCGTGGCTGGCCACCCGAGGCAAGGACCAGCGCCTGGCAATTGTGGTGGTCATGCTGCTGACCCTTGGCGGGCTGTTCGGTTGCCTGTACGCACCCCTCGACGGCTTGTGGGGCTGGGCGATTTTGCTCGGCCTGGGTCAGGGCGGCACCTTCAGCCTGGCGCTGACCTTGATCGTGCTGCGTTCGCGCGACGCTCATGTGGCCGCCAACCTGTCGAGCATGGCCCAGGGCTTTGGCTACACACTGGCGTCCCTTGGGCCGTTTGCAGTCGGGCTGGTCCATGACTGGACCGGCGGCTGGAACGCAGTGGGCTGGATCTTTGCGGTGCTCGGCCTGGGGGCGATTATTGCGGGGCTGGGAGCGGGGCGAGCGCGGTACGTCGCCGTCAGCAGCGAAAGCGTTTGAAGCCTGGCGTGGAAGAGGTGCATCACAGGTACACCACTTCCAGCGTCGCCGAACCATCCAGGGGTGTCTCCTCGCTGAGGTCAAGATTTTGCCGGGCGTTGAGGGTGGCTTCCAGTTTGACCGTGGTGCTTAGATTCTGCATCGATGAAGGCCCGGCCGTGCTGCCCTCCAGGTCGGTAAATCCCAGGTAGCTCCTGGAACCGATATCGATGGGATTGCTGTTGGAGGTGCGCCAGGCCAAGCCGCCGGTGGTGGACTCGGTCCCGTAGATCACCGGCAAACCATCGGCGGCGGTCTGTTTGGGGTCGAAGCTCAATGAATACACCCCCAGCTTGTTGCCGCTTCTATCCAGCCCCAGCCCATAGAAAATCTCGCTGTTTACGTGGGCAGTGCCGTCGCGGTTGTCACGCATGCGCAACGCGTAGCGTGTCGCGTTGTTGCAACCGACGGTCAGGCTCAGGTACCGCAGCGGCAGGCGTGTGCCTTTCGTCAGGTTGAGGTCATTACGTGAGATCTTGCCGAAGTCCACCAGCCCACCGCCGACAAACACCGGCGTGCAGGCCGTGGGCGTGATCAAGCCACTCACGCTCAGGTCGATGATGGAGGCGGCCTGTGCGGTGAGGCTGGTGCAGAGCACGGCCAGGGCGCTCAGGGGGATCAGAATCGCGTTCACTATGATGCTCCTACACAATGAGATGATTTCGGCGGTGTCACCCGCCTTACAGGTACTTCATGGACAGGGTCACGGAACCGTCGATGGGCACTTCATTTTCCAGGGACAGCGTGTTTGTCGGAGCGATGGTCGGCGCGATATTCAGCTCTGCATTGAGCACCTGTACCGGCGTTGGGACCAAGGTGCCGATAGCGGCGAATGACGTGAGGAAGTCGGGCGACAGGAGGGCGCTCGGAGCCCAGGTAAAGGGATCAGTCTGGCCGATCGGCCGCAGGGCGATGCCATCGGCAACCAGCGCTTGGAGGCGCAATACCATGTAACCGAGTTTCTGCTGGTCGTTGACCAGCCCCAGGCCGAATTTAAACGGTTTATCACTATCGTAGTTGGAGCCCAGGCGATTATCCCGAGGCTCCAGGGCCAGCAGGGTCAACGCCTCACAGGTGATCGCCATTTGTAGGCTGTAGGTGGGTAACGGTGTGGTCTGGTCGGCATTCAGGTCCCGCGCGGCGATTTTTCCCAAGTCATGCATGCCGCCATTGGACAGGCTGGGTTCACAGGCGCTGGGGGTGATCAGACCGTAGACACTCAAGTCCGTGGTGGACGCAGCCTGAGCCGGCAGGAGACTGCCCAGCCATGCCAATGCGATCAAAGGGGTTAACACTGTTCTGTTCATCGGTGAGTCTCTAGAGATAGATGATTTCCAAGGTGGCCGAACCGTCGAGCACTACATCGGTGCTCAGGTCCAGGGTGTTGGTCGGGGCGATGACCGCCTCCACGGTCACCCGACTCGACAGGTGTTGAATGGCGACCGGGCCCGCCTGGCTGCCGCCGATCGGGCTGAAACCCAGGTAACTGTTGGCACCTACCGGCAAGGGGCTGGCGTTGCTGAGGCTCCAGGCCACCCCGGCGGTGGTGGAGTCGGTGCGATACAGGCGCGGGAAACTGTCGGCTGAGGCGTCGGTGGGGTCGAAGACCAATGAGTACAGGCCGATGCGGTTGGCGCTCTGGTCCAGGCCCAGGCCGTAGTAAATCTCGCTGTTGACCGTGGCGCTGCCGTCGCGATTGTCTTGCATGCGCAAGGCGAACCGCGTCGGGGCATCGCAACCCAGGTTCAGCATCAGTGACTTGGACGGCAGGCGCGTCGATTGCCCGCTGTTCAAGTCGTTGCGTGAAATCCGGCCAAAGTCCACCACCCCCCCGCCTGACAGGCTCAGTTCACAGGCGGTCGGGGCGAAGGTGGCGCGCAATTGCAATTCGCGGCTGGCGGCCCCGGCCGACGCTTCGAACACCCCGGAGGTTTCCCAGACGAGCGCCTCGCGGACCCGCAGTGCCGGTTCCTCGGCCCAGGCACTGATGTCCAGTTGCACGGAGAAGGTCTTACCCTGCACCGGCGCACCTGCGCGCACCGGCACCACACCCACGGTAGGGCGCCAAGCCAACTCTGCGGCGGTTTCGCCGGGCGGCTGGCCCTGACCGGCGATCACGCCCAGCTCCACCGCTTGCCCGTCCAACACGCCGTTGCGCAGTCGCAAGGCATATTCGCCGTGCTCGGCAAAACGAAAGCGTTCCGCCCCGTTGCTCACGGCGTTGTAGAACAGGCTCATGTCCTTGACGTGATCGCAGGCGAGGGTCAGGCTCAGGTGTTGCTCCCCCACCGGGTATTGCGTTGCCGGGGTGCTTTGCACGCTTCGATTGAACTGGCCGAAATCCACGGACGACTGGCTCAGGCTCAACCGGCATTCATCGCCCAGCGCCCGCGTGCCGAGGGCTACCCCGGCCAGCCATACAAGCCCGGCCAGCGGGCGACACAAACGGGAAATCACAGGCATTGCTCCTCAAGGGGTACGGCACTGGGCCGCAGCGGTTTCGTAGTACGACTGGGTGTCAGGCTTGGCCTGCAATTGGTAGTGCACTTCGCACGGTGGCTGCCCTGGCGCCTTGACCCACAGTGACGGTTGCTCCAGCGCGTTGGTCAGGAAGACCTGGCCACCGTCCTGGACCAGGGTGATGAACTCACCGTTGGCACTGCTGACGGAGGCGCCCCTGGGCAGTGGTTTGCCGTCCACGGTGGTGACGGAGAGCAGGGCGCGGCGTGTCAGGCTGACGCCGAAGTCGACGCGGTCGACGGCACCGCGTCCGGCCGTGATCTGTGCCAGACCGTTGTTGATGTCGGCATTGCGCGGCAGGGTGCGGGTTTCAACTTCCACGGCGGTGCGGCTATAAGCCGATACCTGCGGCACGACGGCCTGGCCTTGCCAGTCGGTCCACACCGGGCCGCTGGGGGTGTTGACCTTGATCCCGGAAATGTCCGCCACCGACAGCACGGCAAACGTGTCGCGCACCGGGTACGGTGACAATGTCACACCGTCGCCATGCATCACTACCGCACCGCGGGCGCTGCCTTGATAGCTGTCGCGCTCGGCGTCATCGCGGCTGTAGTTCAGGTCCAGCTGGGTATAGCGCGGCAGCGCCGAAACCCCGAGGCTCGATTGCACTTGCCGGTCACGGGAGTCGCGCTCGACGCCGGCGCGGTAGCTCAGTTGATCATTGAGCTGCTCGTTGAGCCCGACACCGATGCGGTGTTCGCCACCGGAGTTGCGCAGCCAAGTGCGGGCGCGACGGCTTTCGCCCAGGGGAATACTCAGGTTCAGGTAGAGGCTGTCGTCGCGACCCTGGCTGCCGCTGACTTGCCATTCGGCGCTGGCCGACACCGAGACATTGCCGACCCGCGTGCCCCAGGTGGCCAGCGCACGGCTGCTGTTGCGTCCGTCGAACAAGGTCGAGCGCGAGTAGCCGGTGCTGAAGGCGCCCATCCAGGGGTGGGACCAGGCCACGCCGGCGCTTTGCTGGTCGCGATAACGCTGATTGCGCTCGTCGGCGTAGCGCTCGGCGATGCTTTCTTGTAACTCGCGATAGCCCTCGGTGCGCTGGGATGTGCCGAGGTAGAACGACCAGCGATCGTTCAGCTGTTGCGACAGCAATAGATCGGTTTGTATGCCTCGTCGTTGTGTGTGGCGGCGCGCGTCGGTAGCGGTCAATGAGGCCTGCACGTCGGCGTTGGTCCACAGTTGGGTACCCAGGCTGATGCCGGCGGCCTGATAGCTGTCGGCGAGCAAGCTGCCACCGGCTAGGTTCACGCCCGGCAGCACGCCGCCGCTCCAGCCGGCGCTGACCACCCAGGGCTCGGCGCTTTGGTCGTGGCTGATATCGCGCACCCGGCCCGCCGCTACGGAATACCCGGGCGCGGGCAGGCCCACGCCGAGCATGGCCGCCGGCACAGTGAAACGGCGCTCGCTGCCGTCTATCTCCTTGACGGTGACTTCGACGTCCGAACGGCTGTCCAGGCGCCTGACATCACTGAGGGAAAACGGCCCGGCCGGCACCACCGTGGAGTGGATCAGCGCACCGTTCTGCCGCACCTCCACCTGGGCCTGGCTGTAGGCGATGCCGTCAATGGTCGAGCCCTGGTTTTCTTCTTGCAGGGCCTGCTCGGTGAGTACCTGCACGCCAGTGATCTGCGCGCCCGCCAGCACCGGGTTGTAGAGGTTGATCTGGCCGGCTTGCAGGACCAGTTGCTGCTGGGCAAAGGTGCGCTGGGCGTAGGCCTCCAGGTGGGTGGTGCGCGAGTCGTCGTCCTGCCAGGTTTGTACTTGGCGGCTGCGCACGATCCAGTCACCGGCGTTGAAGCCGACTTCGGTATTGGCCGAGCCGTAGCGACTGGTTTGATCGCCGTAGTGACTGTACAGCCCGGTCAGGTCGTAGTTGATCAAGCCGGCGAAGCCACCGGTTTCATAGCCTGAAAAATCCCGCACCACCGGGCGCAAGGCATCGGTGGGTACGATCAGCGAGAGGCCGAGGTTGGCGGTGTCCTGTTCAACCTGGGTGGTGGGCCAGCGCGTCATGAAATCATGGCAGCGCAGTGTTTCGTCGCTGTCGGGCACTGTGCCGAGCAGGTTGGCTTTATCCAGCAGCGACTGGTCGAAGCACAGCTCGCCGTCCGCGGTGAAGTGGGCGTTTACCCGTCCTTTCGGGCGGCCGTTGACACTTAACGTGACGGGATGACTGCCGCCGCCGAAACGCGGGGCCTGGACCAACAGCATGGCCAGTCCCGGGTCGATACCTCGTTGTTGCAGTGTGGTGGCGTCGAAGGTAGCTGCCGCTGGCTGGGCCACGGCCTCTGCCAGCCACAGGACGCCGGCCAGCGGGATGACGGACCGGGTTGCCGGGTGGATCAGGCCACGGCGCAGGGCGCGCGGCCGAATGACGGGCAAGGCTTCGCCGTCATGGCAAATCATGACTGTGTTCACAGAACTCACTCGGGTGTGGGCGCTGGTGGCCCAGGTTAGTGCTTGAGGAGGCTAAGGCCGGGCAGGTGTCAGGGGCGCGTCATAGGCGCTGACCGCGAAGCCGTACACGGTGGCGGGTTGAAACCGTACGGTGGTGGCGCCCGCGGCGTTTGCCTGGATCGGGATGTTTTCCCCAGGCAGCACATAGGCTCGCGGCAGCAGTGCCCTGTTGTCGCCGGGCAACAGTTGCAGCTCCTGAGCCAGGCGCACGACGTAGGGTGTGTCGTTGTGCACCCACAGTTGCTCACCTTGCAGCGACCATTTCAGGTCGGTCCAGGGTGTGCGGTTGGTGGCCAGGCCTTTGGGGTGCAGGATCACCGGCAAATTCTGGCGCACCGTGACACCTACACGTGCATGCCCGGCCTTGGCGGGTTTACGGTTGGCAGGTATGCCTTCAAACACCACCCGTTTCAGGCGTTGGGTGGTCAACGGTTGTTTGGTTTGCAGGATAAACCGCACCAGTTGACTCTTGCCGGGCTCCACCCTGGTCAGGGGCGGGGTCACGAACAGCAAGGGTTCAATGTCCTGGGGAATGTCCTCGAGGGTGACGTGCAGCAGGGCCAGGTCGGGGTCGGTGTTGGTGACGGCTACCGAGGTTTCACCGGCCTCCTCGTGCACGATCACCACCGAGGTGTCCGGCACCATGCCGTCAGCGGCAGCCGGCAGCGTCTGGAAACAGGCCAGCAGCGTGCAACCTGCGGCGCTTAAGCGACGCAGGGTAGTGAATAAAGGGGTCATGCAGACGTTCTCCAAATAGTCAGTAGCACGGATTACAGGTAACGCAACTCCAGGGTGATCAAGCCGTCCAGGGGCACTTCTTCCTTCAATGTCAGGTTGTTGGCCGGACTGATCGAGGTGTCCACTCGCAGATTGACCACCAGGTTCCTGAGGGGCACGGGTATCAGGCTGCCCGGTACGGCGAAGGCCATGAATCTGTTCGGGTAGGCGTTGGGCTCCACGTGCCAGGTAGCGCCTTGGTCGGATGAGGTCAAGGTTTGCATCGGTTGTGCGTCGGCCACAGGGCCACGCAGCGACAGGGCCACCGAGCCCAGCCGCTCGGTGGGTGCCTGGTGGTTCATGCCCAGCCCGTAGAAAAAATCAGGTGCCAGGGACGAGTCGGCTTGATTGTCGACGCCCACGAGGGCGAACAGCACCGCTGCGTTGCAACTCACGCCCAGCGCCATGGGGAAACTCGGCAACACGGTGAACTCATCGAGGTTGAGTCGGCGTGCCGGAATCTTGCCGTGGTCCACCATGCCATCGTCCGACAGCGACACCAGACAGGCGTTGGGGGTAATCAGGCCTTCAACCTGCAGATCGACGCCCGAGGCGGCAAAGGTCAACGGCACACCCACGAGCAAAAACGCGAGTACCAGCGAGCGGAGAAGCATATTCATGACGATCAGTTACCTGGCGTGATTCGGGCTGGGCGGTCGAGGGGTTACAGGTAGCGCACGGTCAGTGTTGCGGAGCCGTCGATCGGGATTTCCGTGCCGCCGGGCAGGGCGTCACTGCGATTGATGATGGTGTAGACGGTCAGCATCGCGGACAGGTTTTGCACCGGGATGGGGGCGGCAAAGGTGGTCAGGCTGGGAGCGATCATGTAATTGGTAATCCATGCATCGTTGATGTCTTGCCAGAACCAACGGTCGCCATCCAGGGAGTAGACGAAGTCAGCGGGGACGGTATCGGCTACGGCCTTGGCGATGGTCAGGTTGAAGTAACCCAGTTTCTGGCTGCCGTTGACCAGGCCAATGCCGTAGCCGCCGTGGATGCCTGAGTCGGCACGGTTGTCAGTGGTTTGCAGAGCCATCAGGGTCTGGGCGTCGCATGCCACGGCCAGGTCGATGGTTTGTGCCTTCAGGTTGGTCGGGGTGGTCGGGTTGAGGTCCTTGAAAGCGATCTTGCCGTGGTCGATGGTGCCGGCGTTGGACAGCGTGGGGGTGCAGGCCGAGGGCACGATCAGCCCCTTGACGGTCAGGTCGACGGTAGACGCGGCAGCTGCCCATGGGCTGGCGATAACCAGCAGAACAGTAGCGAGGACGCGGGGGGACAGGTTCATTTCAGTGGGGCTCCAGGGATACAGGGGGTTGGGTGAAACACTTGCGGGCTCGGGCTCAGAGGTAGTGCACGGTGATGGTGGCGCTGCCGTCGATGTTCATCTCTTGAGCCACGGGCAGGTTCTGCGCCGGGTTGATGTTGGTGTGGACCGCTAAGTCCATGCTCAGGTTTTGTACCGGGACGGGGATGCGTGGTCCTGCCGCGTCGCCGACCGACAGGAAAAAGTCCCACATATCGCTGTCGTCGGCGCTTTGCCAGGTTGTGCCATTGTCCCAGGACATCAGCATGCGCGGCGTGACGCCATCGGCGAGGACCTTGTCGTAGACCAGCGAATAGCCGCCCAGCTTTTTACCGTCGACCAAGCCGATGCCGTAGTTGTAAAAACCGGTTCCGGACTCCTTGCGATTGTCCGTGGGCATTAACGCCAACAGGGTTTTCGCGTCGCAATCAACCATCAGTTGCACGGTGATTGGGCGCAGGTAAGTGTTGGCGGCAGGCTTAAGGTCACCCACCGAAATTTTGCCGTGATCGACGATGCCGGCGTTGGACAAGCTGGGGGTGCAGGCCGCCGGTACAATCAGCCCCTTGACCGTCAGGTCGGTGGTGGAGGCCGCGAGTGCCGGTGTGGCGAAGCCGATCATCAGGCAAGAGCTGAGCAGGCGCGATAGAGGTTTCATGGTGAGCAGGGTCCAGGGTAGGGAGAACGGATCAGGGATTACAGGTAACGCAATTGAACAGTCACGTGACCGTCCAGGGGCACCTCGTCGACCAGGGTCAGGCTGTCGGAACGCGCGATCATGGTGTTGAGGCGCACGTCGGCATCCAGCTCCTGCACGGCGATCGGGGTGAGGCTGCCGGTGGCCGAGGCCACGGCGGTCATCGCGGTGTGACCCAAATAAGTGCCTTCGACCCAGGTGGCGCCGCCATCGGTAGACACGATGGTGCGCACGGCTTCGGTGTCGGCCACCGCTGTAGAAAGCCTCAGGGAGGCGCTGCCGAGTTTTTCGTCGTTGGCCGTCATCCCCAGGCCATGAAACCGGTCCTGAATGGCTGAGGTGCCTTCACGGTTATCCAAGGTGCTCAGGCTGAAAAGTGTCGGCCCGTCACAGCGCACATTCAGGCGCATCACCTGACGCTGCAGGGACGTGTGAGTGTCTGGGTTGAGGTCGCGGGCGGCCACTTTGCCGTGGTCGATCACGCCGCCGCCGGACAGGCTGGGGCTGCAAGCGCTCGGAATAATCAGGCCGGTTACGGCCAAGTCGGTGCTGCTGGCGGCCTCGGTTTGCGACGTCACGCCAATCAGCAAGGTGACCACTAGGGTCGAAGTACGAACATCCATATTCGGTGATGCCTCGGGTTGAGGAAAAAGGGCTTAGAGGTACTTCACTTCAAGGGTGGCGCTGCCATCGATCGGTACTTCGTTGGTCAGGTCCAGTCCTGAGGCGGGCGCGATAAGCGTCGAGACCTTGAGGTCGGCGGTCAGGTCTTTGATCGGGATCGGCGCCCAGTTGCCGCCGGACTGATTGCCAAAGCTGGCCAGGTTCAGGGTCGACCAGACATCGCCGCCCATGGCGTCCCAGGTTTTACCGTCGTCGACGGACTTGAGCGTGGTGGCGGCGGCGGTGTCGGCCGAAGCGTTCAGCAGCTCCAGGGTGTAATGGCCCAGCGGCTGATTGCCGTTGATCAGGCCCAGGCCAAAGCCGTTCGGATTCGTGCTGCCGACGCTGTTTTCGATGCCCTTCAAGGCAAACAGGGTTTGCGCGTCACAGTTCACAACCATCTGCAGCGTGCTGGCGGGGAGCAGGGTCTGGTCGGTGGCACTCAGGTCCTTGGCCGATATTTTTCCATGGTCCACCACGCCACCGCCGGACAGGCCGGGCGTGCAGGCGCTGGGTGTGATCAGTCCGGTGACGGTGAGGTCCACGCTGCTTGCCGCAAAGGTATGCCAAGGGGACGCGGCCATTAAGGTGGCGACAACTACGGTCAGGGTCTTTCTCATTTTTTGATGATTTCCGGTGCAAGGCCGTGGGCATTTCCCCAGGCGATAACGTTCGCGTTCACTGGGAGGCGGGTGTCCGTCCAAGAGGCCTCAAACACCAAGAGAGCGAGGGCCCTCGAAGGACGCCGGGGAATTTATCGGGTGCCTGCAATAGGGGAAATACAACAAATACGACAATGGTTCGTGGCGACTCCGGCTGTCAGATAAAGACGTATTTATGCGTAAGGAGGGAATATTTCGTAGTTGTTGCATGGTTAAAAAATAATCCAAAAGAATATTATTTGACTAAATATGTAATCCATTTGAGTTGTTTTTTCGGGTTGTCGCGGCGGCACAGTGCACCTGCGTAATGGCTCATTCCTGGCCGGTCCATTCCGTAACGAGGTCATCATGCAGCCAGGTAGCCCACCCGGTGGGAACGCAGGGTCTGCGTCACTGCCGCTCGGCCCAATGACCTCTGGGCCCAAGGGATTGAGCGTGTTGGTGGTGGAAGATCATCCAGCCTATCGGATGCTGTTGGGGGGGATGCTGCATAAGCTGGGGTTCGACAGGGAAGTGGTGAACGACGGGCAGGCCGCTTTGACGGCGATGACCGACAGGCACTTCGACCTGATCCTCACGGACTGCCAGATGCCGGTCATGGATGGCTATGCCCTGGCCCGTGAGGTACGCCGTCGTGAGCGCCTGGCCCACACCGCGCCGGTGCCGATCATTGCCCTGACCTCGACCCTTGAGGCTGCCCAGATTCATCGCTGCCTGGAGGCCGGCATCAATGCCTGGCTGGTCAAGCCGCTGACCTTGATACAACTGCGCGAAATCCTGACGTTATGGGTGCCCCAGGCGGACACCCAGCGACCCGAGCCGGTTGCTCAAGACGTGCCCATCACCTGGCCCGCCCGCGCGACCCTGATAGAAACCTTTGGCTGTGCGGCAGTGGTAGAGCGCATGGTGGGGTGCTTGTTGGAGGAGGCGCAGGCGGATCTGGCAGCCTTGGACGACGCCCTCCTTAAACAGGATGCGACGGCGACGAGCCGGCACTTGCATCGGTTGGTGGGCGGTCTTGCCTTTTTGGGGGCCGGGCAATTGGAGGACCGCGGCGCCCACTTGATCACTGCGGTGGCGTGTGAGGGCGTCGCGGCGAACTCGCGCTCACTTGGGCTTTTATACGCCGACTTGCGGCGTTACCTGCTGCGCCTGGCCGAGCTATGGCCTCAGGTTTAGTGAAGGAAGTTTCCCTCATCTTTGTAGTTCTATTCTGTAGGTGGCGTCTGTTTTTTCTGTGGGCCTAAAGTCGGGTTTCACTGATTGCTGGCTGAGGCCCGGAAACCGCCAATTTCGGCGGTTGTGGCTGAAAGCCATCAGCGCTATTTTGCCCGGACTCAATTGGCGATCCTGGTGGTGCCCATGCTTCGCGTAATTATTGCTGACGATCATCCCATCGTACGTATTGGTCAAAAAGTGGTCATTGAGGCCAACGGAAAGTGCAAAGTCGTGGGGGAGGCCGATGGACCCGATCAATTGCTGGCGCTGGTCCAGCGCACACCCTGCGACGTCTTGGTGACGGATTTTGCCATGCCGGGTAATCAACAGGCGGATGGCTACGGGTTGTTGGGCTTGCTGCATCGACAACACCCCGATTTGCCGGTGATTCTGGTCACCATGTTCGCCAACGTTGCCACGCTGAGGTCCTCGTTCTCCCATGGCGCGCGCGCCATCGTTGCCAAGAGTGCATCGGCCAGGGAACTGCCGCTGGCGATCAAGGCCGTGTGTGAAGGGCACACCTTTGTCAGCGAATGCCTGCGATTGCAACTTGAGGAGGCGGGCGTCGGTGACCAGCAGGGTATGCCGCAGTTGTCCGGCAAGGAGCGCGAGGTGGTACGCATGCTCGCCAGTGGCATGACCGTCAGCCAGATCGCGGCGCGGGTCAACCGCAGTATCTCGACCATCAGCAAGCAGAAAAGCACCGCGATGAGCAGGCTGTGCATTTCCACCGATGTCGATTTGTTCGCGTATGCGCGCAGCAGTGGCATGGTGCCCTGAGGCGGGCTATTTACCCGGCGAATGTCAGTAGCCTTGGCGGCGTTGACGGCTTATCGTGCGCCTACTCTTTTTCCTCACGCGGAGCCTGCCCATGAGTGATGCCCATAACGCCTTGATCAGCGAGTTTTACACGGCCTTTCAGCGCCTGGATGCAGAAGCCATGGCCGCCTGCTACACCGATGATGTGGTGTTCAGCGACCCGGCGTTTGGCGAGCTGCGTGGCCGTGATGCCGGTGATATGTGGCGCATGCTCACCACGCGGGCCAAGGACTTTTCCCTGACGTTCGACCACGTGCGCAGCGACGAGACCACCGGCAGCGCGCACTGGGTGGCGACTTACCTGTTCAGCGCCACCGGCAATGCGGTGGTCAACGATATCGGCGCGCGGTTTGTGTTTCGCGACGGCAAGATCTGCGAGCACCACGACCACTTCGACCTGTGGCGTTGGTCGCGCCAGGCGTTGGGTGTGAAGGGGCTGTTGCTGGGCTGGTCACCTGCGTTGAAAAACGCCGTGCGCGCGCAGGCGCTCAAAGGGCTGAGGGCATTCCAGGCCAGTCGTTGATAAGATTGGCACTCTTCTGGTTTGCCGACATTGACCCGTGACTGATATTCCTGAACCCAAGCCCTGGTTCGTCTACCTGGTGCGTGCCGCCAATGGTTCGCTGTATTGCGGCATCAGCAACGACCCGGTACGCCGTTTTGCCTCGCACCAGAGCGGCAAGGGCGCGCGGTTCTTTTTATCCAGCCCTGCCGTGGCGCTGGTGTACACCGAGCAATGCGCGAGCAAGGGCGAGGCGCTGCGCCAGGAACGCTTGATCAAAAAGCTGAAAAAGAGCGCCAAGGAGTGCCTGGCGGCCAGCGGCTCATTGATTTGACTGATGGGTTCCCATCGCCCCCATGCGCGGTTTCGCAGGCTAAGCTAGTGGCTCATCTATTGAGCGGAGCCTGGCATGTCTGAGTTGATCCTGCACCACTACCCGCAGTCCCCCTTCGCTGAAAAAGCCCGCCTGCTGCTGGGCTTCAAAGGCTTGTCCTGGCGCTCGGTGTTTATTCCACCGGTGATGCCCAAGCCTGATCTGACCGCCTTGACCGGTGGCTATCGCAAGACACCGGTGTTGCAGGTCGGCGCCGATATCTACTGCGACACCGCGTTGATCGCCCGGCGCCTGGAGCAGGAGAAGTCCGGGCCGGCGCTGTTTCCGCAGGGTTTGGAATTGGTGACCCAGGGCTTCGCCGCCTGGGCCGATTCGGTGGTGTTTTCCCATGCCGTGGCGCTGGTGTTCCAGCCGGAATCCCTGGCGGTCAAGTTCGCCAAGGTGCCGCCGCACATGCTGCAGGTGCTGGTGGCCGACCGTACCCAACTGTTCAGTGGCGGCACCGCGACCCGGGTGCAATTGGAGGTGGCCAAGCATCAATGGCCGGCGATTGTCGGCCGAATCGACCAGCAGTTGCAGCACCAATCGGGGGATTTCCTGTTCGGCGAGCCGTCGATTGCCGACTTTGCCCTGGCCCATCCGTTGTGGTTCCTCAAAGGCTCTTCGGTGACCGCGCCGCTGGTGGACGCGTATCCCGCCGTCGCCGCCTGGCTCGACCGGGTACTGAGTTTTGGTCATGGCACCGCCAGTGAGATGAGCGCCGAGCACGCCTTGGACGTGGCGCGCAACGCCACCCCAGCGGCGTTGCCCGATGAAGTGTTCGAGGACTTGAATGGCTTCAAGGCCGGCCAGCTGGTGACCCTTTCGGCCACCGACTACGGCACTGACCCCGTGGCCGGTGAGCTGCTGTTTGTCGGGCGTGAAACCCTGATCCTGCGCCGTAGCGATGAGCGCGCGGGCACCGTGCATGTGCATTTCCCACGCATGGGCTTTCGCATTCAGGCGCACTAACGAAAAATATTTGCAAATAAAGGTGAGGTAAATCCACCGCTCAACCGTGTAGTGCTTGAAACTGCGATCTATTCGCATTAACAGCGTTTTCTACACGGGTTCTCACAGCATGAAGTCGACGGCGGGCGGTTGGATAAAACAGTGGCTGGGAGCCTCGGCATTGGCAGTCTCGGGGCTGGCGTTGTTGCCCCTGAGCGTGGCGCAGGCGCAGGAGCAGCAAAGCGCCCAGTTCAACTTTGCCCTGGCAGCCAAGCCGCTGCCCCAGGCCCTGAGCGATTTTAGCCGGGTCACTGGAATCAGCGTGATCTACACCGATGAAGCGCCCTACGGCCTGAGCGCCCCGGCGGTCAGCGGCCAGATGAGCGCAAACCAGGCCCTGCAACGGTTGCTGAGCAACACCGGCTTTACCTTCCGCCAGATCGACGCCCGTACCCTGGCCCTTGAGCCGGTGCCCACCGACGGCGCGGTGAACCTCGGCGCCACCACGATCAGCGGCGTTGGCCAGCAGGCCCAGGACAGCACCAGCTACCAGCCACCGCCCACCAGTTCGGTGATGCGCTCGGGTGGCTTGCTGCTGGAAACCCCGCAGACTGTCAACGTCGTGCCCGCCCAAGTGCTGCGCGATCAGACCCCGCGCAACCTGGATGACGCCCTGGGCAACATCAGTGGCATCACCCAGGCCAACACCCTGGCCAGCACCCAGGACGCGGTGATGCTGCGTGGCTTTGGCGACAACCGCAACGGTTCGATCATGCGCGATGGCATGCCGATCGTGCAGGGGCGTGCGTTGAACGCTACGGCGGAGCGGGTCGAAGTCCTCAAGGGGCCAGCATCCTTGCTGTACGGCATCCAGGACCCGGGCGGCGTGGTGAATATCGTCAGCAAAAAGCCTGAGCTGGTCCAGTCCACCGCCCTGACCGTGCGCGGCTCCACCTTCGGTGATGGCAAGAACGGTAGCGGCGGCAGCCTAGACACCACCGGCCCGATTGGCGACAGCGGCCTGGCCTATCGGCTGATCGTCGACCATGAAGACGAGGATTACTGGCGCAACTTCGGCACCCACCGCGAGAGCCTGATCGCGCCGTCGCTGGCCTGGTATGGCGACACCACCAAGCTGTTGTTCGCCTACGAGCACCGCGAGTTTCTCACGCCGTTCGACCGTGGCACCGCCATCGACAAGTCCAACCACCCGTTGGACATCCCGGCCACCCGTCGGCTGGATGAACCCTTCAACAACATGGAAGGGCGGTCCGACCTGTACCGCTTTGAAGCCGATCACGACCTCAACGATGACTGGAAGGCCCATTTCGGCTACAGCTGGAACCGCGAAACCTACGACGCCAGCCAAGTGCGCGTGAGTGCGGTGAATGACAACGGCACCCTGACCCGCAGAATGGACGGCACCCAGGGCGCGATCACCACCGACCGGTTCACCACGGCCAGCCTGGAAGGCAAGGTCAAGCTGCTGGGCATGCAGCATGACCTGGTGTTCGGCCTGGATGACGAATACCGCAAGATCTACCGCGCCGACCTGATTCGCCAGGGCTCGCGGGGCACCTTCAACTACAACAACCCGGTGTACGGCAATGAAGTGGCGGGCACTACCGTCAGCGCCGTCGACAGCGCCCAGACCGACCTGCTGCGCAGCGACTCGCTGTTCTTCCAGGATGCCATCCACCTCAACGACCAGTGGATTTTTGTCGCCGGTGCGCGCTATCAGATGTACGACCAATACGCCGGCAAGGGCGTACCGTTCAAGGCCAACACCAACGGCAACGGCCAGGCCTGGGTGCCGCGTGCGGGCCTGGTGTATCGCTACACCGATGAATTGTCGTTCTATGGCAGCTACACCGAGTCGTTCAAACCCAACTCCACCATCGCCGCCTTGAACGATGGCAGCACCTTGACTGGCGACCTCACGCCTGAGGAATCCAAGTCCTGGGAACTGGGGGCCAAGCTCGACATCCCTGGGCGCATCACCGCCAGCGCGGCGCTGTTCACCATCGACAAGCGCAATGTGCTGGTGTCGGTCGGTTCCGGCGCGAATACGATCTACAGCATTGCCGGCCAGGTGCGCTCACGCGGCCTTGAACTGGACGCCACCGGCCAATTGACCGACAAGTGGAGCGTGATCGGCAGTTATGCCTACACCGACGCCGAAGACATCAAGGACAACGACCCGACGCTGGAGGGCAACCGCCTGCAGAACGTGGCCAAGCACACCGGCTCGCTGTCGGTGGCCTACGACTTTGGCAACATCTTTGGTGGCGACCAGTTGCGCGTGGGGACCGGCGCACGGTATGTCGGCGAGCGCGCCGGCGATGCGGCCAACGACTTCAACTTGCCGGGTTATACCGTGGCGGACGCATTTGCTACCTACGACACTAAAATTGATGGGCAGAAGGTCAAGTTCCAACTCAATGTGAAGAACATGTTTGATCGCGTCTACTACACCTCGGCAGCCAGCCGGCTGTTTGTGTCCATGGGCGATGCGCGACAGGTATCGGTGTCGAGCACCCTGGAATTCTGAAGTAGGACATGACGCCTTGTGGCAAGCCCGCTCGCCACAGGGGGAGGGAGCTGGTAGCGTTGCCGCCACTGACAGCTTTGCGGACAACGCTACTGATGTACTTTGGAAAATGCTTACACACCCGCGGCATGCTGGTTGGCTTGAGCCTTTTGCTGGGGGGCTGCGCGAGTGTTTCCCAGACCTCCACCCCAGGCACCCTCGATCACCTGATGGCCGACCCGGCGCTCAACGGCGCCACTGTCTCCCTGATGGTGCGTGACGCCCGCAGCGGCAGCACGCTCTACCAACACAACCCGCGAACACGGGTCATTCCTGCGTCCAACCTCAAATTGCTCACCACTGCGGCGGCGATGGATGTGCTGGGGCCGCAATACCGGTTTTCCACTCAACTGCTGGGTAACGGCACCCAGCAGGGCGAGCGCCTCAGCGGCAACCTCTATTTGCGCGGCTTGGGCGACCCGACCACGCAATTCGCCGACTACCAGGCATTGGCGGCACAACTGGCGGGGCAGGGTGTGCGCCAGGTCCAAGGCGATCTTGTCTTCGACGACACTTGGTTCGACGCCGAACGGCTGGGCGTGGACTGGGCCCAGGACGATGAAAGCACCTACTACGGCGCGCAGGTTTCGGCGCTGACCGTGTCGCCTAATGCGGATTTTGATGCGGGCACGTTGCTCGTCACGGCGAAAGCGCCCGTCGCGGTTGGCCAGCCGGTGAGCGTGGTGGTGAGCCCGTCCACCGATTATGTGCAACTGAACAACCGCGCGGTCAGCGGTCCCGGTAACTCCTACGGCATCACCCGCCAGCACGGCACCAACCTGCTGCAACTCACCGGTGCGCTGGCGCCAGGCAAACAAAGCCGGCAGTGGGTGAGCGTGTGGGAGCCGACGCAACTGGTGGCCAATCTGTTTGAGCAGGCGTTGGCGCAGCAGGGCATCCAGGTACTGGGCCGACGCGTGATCGGTGGTACAAGCCCTGCGACGGCCAGGGTGCTGGCCGAGCATCAATCGGCACCGCTGCAGGAACTGATCACGCCGCTGCTCAAGCTGTCGAACAACGCTATGTCGGAAGCGTTGCTCAAAGCCATGGGGCGCAAGACAGCCAACGCGGGTACGGCGCAGGCCGGTGTCGCGGCAGTCGCGGATTTCATGCGGCGCCAGGGTTTGGACCCGATGACGCTGAGCCAGGTGGACGGTTCGGGTCTGTCGCGGCGTAACTGGGTGTCGTCGCAGAACCTGACCGACCTGCTGCTGGCCGCAGCCAAGCAGCCCTGGTTCGAAGCCTGGTACAACGCCTTGCCGATCGCCGGTGACCCCGACCGCATGACCGGCGGCAGCCTGCGCTACCGCCTGCGCGGCACGGCGGCGCAAAACAACCTGCACGCCAAGACCGGCTCCATGGCCGGGGTTTCCTCGTTGAGCGGCTACATCACCGACGCCGATGGCCGACGCCTGGTGTTTTCAATGATCAGCAATAACTATGTGAGTGACGCCACGCCCATCCGTGCGCTGGAAAACCGCGTGGCACTGGCACTGATCCAATGGCACGACTAGCTCAGGGCTGATACCCCATCCGCCAACTCACGGCCTGGGTCGCCGCCAGCAAGCGCTGCGCCGCCGGGCCGTCTTCATCGGCGTGGAACAACGAGGTGGGGCCGACCACGGTCATCACCGCCGCCACTTGGCCGACAGCGTTGAACACCGGCGCCGACAACGCATCGACGCCGGGCATCAGCAAACCATGCACAAAGTGCAGGCCACGGCGGCGGATCTGTTCGCAGGCGGTCGCGTAAGCCTGGTCGTCCGCCAGGGCATGGGCGATGCCGGCCTGGATCTCGCGTTCACGCAGCTCTACGGTTTCCCGCGACGGCAGGAACGCGCTGAACACCAACCCGGTGGACGAACTGAGCAGCGGCAACACCGAACCCAACTGCGTGACCACCGTCACCGCACGCACCGCCGGTTCGATCTGCACCACGGTCGCGCCCTGGTTACCCCACACCGCCAGGAAGCAGGTTTCATTCAATTCATCGCGCAACTCCGCCAGGGGCATCGCGCCGACCTTGAGCACGTCCATGCTGCCCAGCGCCGCCAGGCCCACACGCAAGGCTTCGCGGCCCAGGCCATAGTGATTGGTGGCGGTGTTCTGTTCGGCGAAACCTGAGGCGATCAGCGCCTGCAGGTAGCGGTGCACCTTGCTGGCCGGCATTTGCACGTGCTCGGCCAGGCGTGAAAGCGAGGTCGCCGGTGACAGTTCGGCCAGGGCCTTGAGGATGTCGGTGCCCACTTCGGCCGAGCGGACTTTCTGTTTACCGGTGTCGCGGGGCTTTTCCATGGAGGGGAGAGAATCCGAGAGATGAATGGGCGTCTTTATAGCTTGACGGTCGTTAGTGATCAAATTACGTTATGCGTAACTGGATTACGATAAAAACAACTTCCGTACAGAGGATGCTCCATGAACCTCGAATACCTGTCGGGCTTCGGCAATGAGTTCGCCAGCGAAGCCCTGGTCGGCGCACTGCCAGTCGGCCAGAACTCCCCACAAAAAGCGCCCTATGGGCTGTACACCGAACTGTTCTCCGGCACGGCGTTCACCATGGCGCGCAGTGAAGCCCGGCGCACCTGGCTGTACCGCATTCAGCCGTCGGCCAATCACCCAGCGTTTATCAAGCTTGAACGGCAGTTGGTCGGTGGGCCGTTGGGGGCGGTGACGCCGAATCGCTTGCGCTGGAACCCGTTGGATATTCCAAGTGAGCCGACTGACTTTGTCGATGGGCTTGTAGGGATGGTCGCTAATTCCGGGTCGGAAAAACCTTCGGGCATCAGCATCTACAACTACCGCGCCAATCGTTCGATGGAGCGGGTGTTCTTCAATGCCGATGGCGAATGGTTGATCGTTCCCGAACAGGGCCGTCTGCGTATCGCGACTGAATTGGGCGTGCTGGAAGTCGAGCCGCTGGAAATCGTCGTGCTGCCGCGCGGCCTCAAATTCCGCGTCGAACTGCTGGATGCGCAAGCGCGCGGCTACGTCGCCGAGAACCACGGTGCCCCACTGCGCCTGCCGGACCTGGGGCCCATCGGCAGCAACGGCCTGGCCAACCCGCGCGACTTCCTGACCCCGGTCGCCTACTACGAAGACCTGAAACAACCGACAACGCTGGTACAGAAATTCCTCGGCGAACTCTGGGCTTGCGAGCTGGATCATTCCCCGCTCAATGTGGTCGCCTGGCACGGCAACAACGTGCCGTACAAATACGACCTGCGCCGCTTCAACACGATAGGCACCGTGAGCTTCGACCACCCGGACCCGTCGATCTTCACGGTATTGACCTCGCCCACCAGCACCCACGGCCTGGCCAACCTCGACTTCGTGATCTTTCCGCCGCGCTGGATGGTGGCCGAGAACACCTTCCGTCCGCCGTGGTTCCATCGCAACCTGATGAACGAGTACATGGGCCTGATCCAAGGTGCCTACGACGCCAAGGCCGAAGGCTTCGTGCCCGGCGGCGCGTCGCTGCACAGCTGCATGAGCGCCCACGGCCCGGACGGCGAAACCTGCACCAAGGCCATCAACGTGGCGCTGGCGCCGCACAAGATCGATAACACCATGGCCTTTATGTTCGAGACCAGCCAAGTGCTGCGTCCGACCCAGTTCGCCTTGGACTGCCCGCAGCTGCAAAACACTTACGACGCGTGCTGGGCCTCGCTGCCCGCCACCTTCAACCCGAACCGGAGATAAACCCATGACGCAGCCAACACTCACCCGCAGCTGGGTGGCCTCCGCGAATGGTCACACCGATTTTCCGCTGCAGAACCTGCCGTTGGGCGTGTTCAGCGTCAACGGCTCCGCACCGCGCGCTGGCGTGGCGATTGGCGACTCGATCCTGGACCTGCACGCCGCGATCGATGCGTTCGACGGTGACGCCCGTCGCGCCGTCGAGGCGACCGCCGGTGGCCAACTGAACGCCTTTTTCGAACTGGGCCGTGGCCCGCGCGTGGCCTTGCGCGAGCGCTTGCTGACGTTGTTGGCCGAAGGCAGCACACTGCAGGCGCGTGAAGCGCACGTGTTGCACCGTGCTGCCGATTGCCAGATGCACGTACCGGCGCGGATCAATGACTACACCGACTTCTACGTCGGTATCGAGCACGCGCAGAACGTCGGCAAACTGTTCCGCCCCGACAACCCTCTGCTGCCCAACTACAAGTACGTGCCGATTGGCTACCACGGTCGCGCGTCGACCATCCGTCCCTCGGGCACCGATGTGCGCCGCCCCAAGGGCCAGACCTTGCCCGCCGGCCAGGCCGAACCGATCTTCGGTCCGTGTGCACGCCTGGACTACGAGTTGGAACTGGGCGTCTGGATCGGCCAGGGCAATGAGATGGGCGATTCGATTGCCATTGGTGACGCGGCTGAACATATCGCCGGTTTCTGCCTGCTCAATGACTGGTCGGCACGGGATATCCAGGCCTGGGAGTACCAGCCGCTGGGGCCGTTCCTGTCGAAAAGCTTTATCACAACCATTTCACCGTGGGTGGTGACGGTCGAGGCACTTGAACCGTTCCGCACAGCGCAACCGGCACGGCCTGAAGGTGACCCGCAGCCGCTGTCGTACCTGCTGGACCAACGCGACCAGGCAGCGGGTGCCCTGGATATCGAATTGGAAGTCCTGCTGACCACGGCCGCCATGCGTGAGCAAAACCTGCCGGCCTATCGCCTGGCCTTGAGCAACAGCCTGCATATGTACTGGACCGCCGCGCAATTGGTCGCGCACCACAGCGTCAACGGTTGCCAGCTGCAGGCCGGTGACCTGTTGGGTACGGGGACTTTGTCGGGGCCGCAAGCCGGTCAGTTCGGCAGCCTGTTGGAAATGACCGAAGGCGGCAAAAAGGCCGTCGAATTGCCCTCCGGCGAGGTGCGCAAGTTCCTCGAAGACGGCGATGAAGTCATCCTGCGCGCTCGCTGCAGTCGTGAAGGATTTGCCTCTATCGGCTTCGGCGAATGCCGCGGCACTGTGGTCGCGGCGCGCTAGAAGGAGAGGGGGATGGAACTCTATACCTACTACCGTTCCACCGCGTCGTACCGGGTTCGCATCGCCTTGGCGCTCAAGGGCCTGGATTTCACTGCCGTGCCGGTCAACCTGCTGGTGCCGGCGGGCGGTGCCAATCGCCAACCCGAGTATTTGGCGATCAACCCGCAAGGACGTGTGCCTGCCTTGCGCACCGATGAGGGTGAGCTGTTGATCCAGTCGCTGGCGATCATCGAATACCTGGAGGAGTGTTATCCACAGGTGCCGTTGCTCTCCAACGACCTTGCGGCCCGTGCCCATGCGCGTGCGGTGGCGTCGATCATCGGCTGCGATATTCACCCGCTGCACAACTCCAGTACCCAGAACCTGCTGCGTCAGTGGGGGCATGACGAGGCAAAGGTGCTGGAATGGATTGGCCATTGGATCAGCCAGGGATTGGGCGCGGTGGAACAGTTGATCGGCGATCAGGGGTATTGCTTCGGCGACCAGCCGGGGCTGGGCGACGCGTTCCTGATTCCGCAGTTGTATGCGGCCGAGCGCTTCAAGGTGCCATTGGCGGCGTACCCGCGCATCGGACGGGTGGCGGCGTTGGCGGCACAGCATCCAGCATTTGTGCAGGCACACCCCGCCAATCAACCTGACACGCCTTAGGACCCAATGTGGGAGGGGGCAAAAAATAACCTGTGGCGAGGGAGCTTGCTCCCGTTGGGCCGCGAAGCGGCCCCAGCTCTTTGTTTCAAAAGACTGGGACTGCTGCGCAGTCCAACGGGAGCAAGCTCCCTCGCCACAGGTACAGTGTTTGCCCTTAACTGACTGGCATTAGGGCTTGCCCCCTCCCACATTTTGACCTGCGCCACCCTTATAAAAATAATAGGTACTTTGCGATGCACAATCAGCTTGCCAGCTTTCGCGCGGCACTCGACGCTCGTCCGGTCTCGCGCTACCAGTGGTTGATTCTTCTGTTGCTGGCACTGTTGCTGGTGACGGATGGCTATGACGCCCAGGTGTTGGGGTATGTAGTTCCAGCGTTGGCTCAAGATTGGGGGCTGGAAAAGGCCGCATTTGGGCCGGTGTTCAGCGCCAACCTGCTTGGGCTGACCTTGGGTTCGCTACTGGTCACGCCATTGGCGGATCGCTTTGGCGTACGACGCATCCTGCTTGGCTGCGTGCTGATCTACGCCAGCCTCACGGTGCTGATGGTGTTCGCCCACTCACTGACCACCTTGATGGCCGCCAGGTTTATCTGCGGTATCGGCATGGGGGGCGCCATGCCCAGTGCCATGGCGTTGATGTCGGACTACTCCCCACCGCGCCTGCGCACGTTAATGGTGACCCTGGCGGCCTGTGGCTTCTCGTTTGGTGGGGCAGCGGGTGGGTTTGTGGCGGCGGGGTTTATCGAAGGCTTCGGGTGGCAGGCAGTGTTTTTGGCAGGTGGCGTAACGCCGCTGCTGTTGTTCCCGTTTCTTGTGCGGTGGTTGCCGGAATCTTTGCCGCGCTTGCTGCGAGATGCGCCGCCGTATGCGCGGCTGCAGGCCGTGACATTACGCATGCTGCCAGGCTGGCAAGCGCCGCCGGCGAGCGAGGCCGAGAGCCAGCAGGAGCAGGGCAGCAAACTGACCGTCGTAGAGTTGTTCCGCAATGGCTATGCGCGTCCGACGCTGCTGATCTGGGCGACCTTTTTTGTCAGCTTGATCCTGCTGTATTTCATGATCAGTTGGTTGCCGTCGCTGCTGTTGGAAAGCGGGCTGGCGTTGAAAGAAGCCAACCTGGTGACGTCGATGTTCCTGTTCGCCGGCACCTTGGGGGCCATCGGCATGGCCTGGTTCGCCGACCGCTTGCAAAGCAAAGTGCGCCTCCTGTCCGGCGTGATGGCGACGGCGGCGGTGTGCACCATTCTGCTCGGTCTCAACCATGACAACCCGCGCTACCTGGTGGCCTGCGTGTTTGCGGCAGGGTTTTGCATCATCGGTGGCCAACTGACCCTCAACGCCTTTGCCAGCAATTTCTACCCGGCGCACGTACGCGCTACCGGAACGGGCTGGGCGTTGGGCGTGGGGCGGTTTGGCTCGATCCTGGGGCCGCTGTTTGGCAGCATACTGCTGGCGATGCATATCCCGGTGGAGCAGATTTTTTTCTTTTGCGCGATACCGGCGGTGATCGCGGCGTTGTTGATTATCCAGGTGCGTTCGCCTGGCGGTGTGAGGCTGAACGCCTCGCTGCCGGGCGACATTTTCAAAGCGCCGGGCAAGCACTGAGCCACCATCAATCAGCGTGGAAGCGCTCGAGAATCGGGCGTCAGTGCACCACTGAATTGGGCGGCAAATGCCCCAGGCGCTCGGTCAGGCGCAGGCGTTGGATCGGGTCTTCGCTGAGCATCAGCGCGTGTTCCAAGTCAAAACGCTCGGCGTTGGGGCAGTCCAGGCGCTGGTACAGGCTGGCCCGTGCCAGGTAATCGGCGGCACTGGCATTGCCCAGCTCCAGCACGCGCTCGGCGTCGACCAAGGCTTCAAGCGGGGCGTCGTTGGCCAGGTGCAATTGCCGCAGGTTGCGTGACAGCCGCTGCAGGATCGAACGTGGATCGGCGGTGTGCAGGTGGTCGGCCTGCAGCTTGAGGTTGGGGCCGTATTGGCGTTGCAGCAGGTCACGGCAATCATTGGGGTACAGGCGCCGGCCGCCGCACGGGTCCAGAAGGTGATCGGCGCCGGGGACCCGCAGTAGAAAGTGGCCGGGGAAATTCACGCCGACCATGGGGATATCCAGGCGTCGTGCCAACTCAAGGGCGATCAGCCCCATGGCCAGGGGTTGTCCGCGTTTGCGCTGCAAGACCTTGTCCAGCAGCGCGGCAGCGGGGCGCAGTGGCGTGAACTCATCCTGGGCAAACCCCAAGTCATTCATGCGCCGCAACAACGTCTGGCCCAGTTCATCCGCCGGCACCATGGGCATGCCGAGGCTCACCTGCTGTTGCAGCAACGTCAGCTCCTGCAGGATCAGCAATGGCTGCACTGCCGGGTCATGCTCGGCGGCTATCCACAGCGCGGCTTCAAACAGCGCAGGGGGGGAGCGTTCCAGGCAGGCAAAAAAGGCTTTGCGGGGGTTCATTGCATTCTCCGGCGGATGCCCCCGTTTTAGCCTTGCTGGGAATTTTCGTCCAGTGGCTTAGGCGATAACCTGTGTGCTTATGTCGCAAGGCCTGCGAAATCGAGCGGCTTATTCCAGCGTATTTCGGCAGGTTTCTGCCGCAAGCCTATACTTGGCCCACTACCAGAAGTGATTCGGGAGCTTGACGATGTTTGCTCTCATGCACAGCACCCGCCTTGAATCGCTGCACTTGAGCGTCGACCCGGCTACCGGGCTGAAGGCGGTCATCGCCATCCATAACAGCCGCCTGGGGCCTGCTCTCGGCGGTTGTCGCTATCTCTCCTACCCCGACGACGAAAGTGCCGTAGCCGACGCTGCGCGCCTGGCCCAAGGCATGAGCTACAAGGCGGCATTGGCCGGTTTGCCGGTGGGCGGCGGTACGGCGGTGATCCTGCGCCCCGGCCATGTGGAAAACCGCGCGGCACTGTTTGAAGCATTCGGCCGTTGTATCGAGCAACTCGACGGCCGCTACATCACCGCCACCGACAGCGGCACCTCGGTGGCCGACATGGACTGCATCGCCCAGCACACCCGCTTCGTCACCAGCACCAGCGCGGCAGGCGACCCTTCGCCCCATGCCGCCATGGGCGTTTTCGCCGGCATCCGCACCACCGCCATGGCCCGCCTGGGCAGCGACAACCTAGAAGGTTTGCGCGTCGCCATCCAGGGCCTCGGTAACGTCGGTTACGCCCTGGCCGAACAACTGCACGCCGCGGGTGCCGAACTGCTGGTCAGCGACATCGACCACGGCAAGGTGCAGTTGGCCATGGAGCAACTGGGCGCGCACCCCATCGCCAACGACGCCTTGCTCAGCACCCCGTGCGACATCCTCGCGCCCTGCGGCCTCGGGGCCGTGTTCAACCGCCAGAGCGTCGGCCAACTGCGCTGCGCTGCCGTGGCCGGTTCCGCCAGTGCGCAATTGACCAACCTGCAAGTGGCTGACCAACTGGAAGGGCGCGGCATCCTCTACGCCCCTGACTACGTCATCAACTCGGGCGGCCTGATCTACGTCGCGCTCAAACACAGCGGGGCAGAACTGCCGACCATCACCGCGCACTTATCCAACATCGGCACGCGCCTCACGGAAATCTTCGCCCACGCCCAAGCCGAAAAACGCTCGCCCGCACGGGTCGCGGATGAATTGGCCGAGCGCCTGCTTTACCAATAGCCGGTTATTAAAAAGGCCCTGAATCGATGATTCAGGGCCTGTTCAATTCGGGCTTTATTCCGCCGGTGCGTTCAGCAACTCGGACAACGCGTCCGGCTGACTCTTGAACGCCTTGGCAAATACATCGCGGTTCTTCGCCATGTAGATCCCGGCTTCTTCCACCTGCTGCTCGCTCAGGGACGGCACGGCTTTTTGCAACACTTCTGCCAGCAACTCAGCGAGTTCAAGCATCTTGTCATGACGGTCAGCTTCGGCTTTATCCATGAACAAACGCTCCAGATCTCGGCTGCTGCGGTATACCACTTCGACGGCCATTCACCACCTCACATGCCTTCACGATAGTTGTCTTTCGCTACTACTGTATTCATATACAGTGAAAAGAGTAAGCCAAACCGTGGGGTTTGGGTAGCAGTTTTTTAATGTAGTCGGGAAATAGAGGTTTGCTACAACGGAAATTTCTGACAACACGGCGAGGTTGCCGGGTAATCCTACGGTGACACCCTCTTCAATGTGACCCCCAACGGGAGCAAGCTCTCTCGCCACAGGTTATGTGCCACTTAATGAATCTGTGTCTCATGTCATGCTGCCACCATCTCATTTCCCAGCCCTGGCCTTTTTTCTGCATGCAGAACAACCGTCACGTCCAACCCGCATTATCCGGTCGAGTCGACCTAAGGAAGCATCATCGTGAAAATCAACTGGGCCGAAAGGCTGCGCCAGCAAGTACATGGTCTGGCCGAGTCCCTGGGCAATCTGTTTGTCGAGTCGTTCCACTACCTGGCGCTGTTCGCCATTGGTGCGGTGACCGCGTGGGCGGCGGTGATGGAGTTTCTGGGGATGCTCGAGAATGGGCATATCAAGATCGATGACATCTTGCTGCTGTTCATCTACCTGGAATTGGGCGCGATGGTCGGGATTTATTTCAAGACCAACCACATGCCGGTGCGCTTTCTGATCTACGTGGCAATCACCGCGCTGACGCGTCTGCTGATTTCCAACGTGTCCCACCACAATCCACCCGACATTGGCATCATCTACCTGTGCGGCGGGATTCTGCTCTTGGCGTTTGCGATCCTGGTGGTGCGCTATGCGTCGTCGTCGTTCCCCTCCGTGAAGGTAGAAGGCCCGCGCCGCAAGGGCGAAGCGAGCCTGGAAACCGAGAAAGGTGAGCTTTAAAGCCCGACACTGAAGGGCAGGGGGCGGTTGGGCGGGCGCTGTAGTACTTTGTGATCGCCATCCGTCATCACCGCCAGGATTTCCATGGCGCTGTGACCCTGCTCGATGGCGATGCCGAATTGGATACTCTGCACCAGACGCTTCAGCCGCTTTGGATCATTGCGTTGTTCGGCGCTGATCATGCGTTTGGCTACCACCCCTTGCTCGTTGGAGAGGGTCAGCATGATGCTGCCGTCCAGCCGTTGGATGCTCAAGTTGACACGGTATTCTGGCGTGAACGTGTCGGTGATGATCTGAAAAGGATTGTCCATGGTGCGTTACCGCCTGATAAGAACATGCAGTCATTGACGACCGGTGTCGGGTTTAGTTCGCGTCTCCTGACCACCGGCCACTCCGTCGCTGAAGCTTCACAAGATCCGTTTGCTTCAATGCTGTACAGCAAGGGGCGTGCCGTACAGAGATCTTTCAGACAGTGCGATTCCAATGTGGGAGGGGGCTTGCCCCCGATAGCAGTCTTTCCGCCGAGCATTCATTGGCTGACACACCGCCATCGGGAACAAGCCTCCTCCCACCGTTGTTTTGGGTTGCGTATGAGATCGGTGACCTGTTTCAGGGCAGTACCGAGAAAACGATCGCAGACAGCGCAATCAACCCAATCACCACCACAAACACATTCGACAGCTGACCCGAATACTGGCGCAGAGAGGGCACGCGGCGGATCGCGTACATCGGCATCAAGAACAGCAGGCACGCGATGATCGGCCCGCCCATGGTCTCGATCATGCCCAAAATACTCGGGTTGAAAGTCGCCACGGCCCAGCAGGTCAGCACCATAAACAGCGCGGTGCAGCGTTCCAGCCATTTGGACGACATCGAACGGTTACGCCCGCGCAGGGATTTGACGATCAGGCCTTGGAAGCCTTCGCTCGCGCCGATGTAGTGACCGAGGAAGGATTTGGTGATGGCCACCAGCGCAATCAACGGCGCGGCGTAGGCGATCACCGGGGTCTGGAAGTGGTTGGCCAGGTACGACAGGATCGAGATGTTCTGGGCCTTGGCCGCTGCCAGGTCGGCCGGCGACAACGCCAGTACACAACTGAAGCAGAAGAACATCACGGTCACCACCATCATGCCGTGGGCGGTGGCGAGGATGCCGCTGCTTTTGCGCTCGGCCTGCGGGCCGTACACGCGTTTCTGGTCGACGGCGAACGCGGAGATGATCGGCGAATGGTTGAACGAAAACACCATGACCGGGATCGCCAGCCACAAGGTCTTGAAGAACATCGGCAGCGGCATGCCCTCGCTGGCAGAGGCGAAGAACGCACCGTTCCAGTTGGGGACCAGGCTCACGGCCAGCAGCAACAGGGCGGCAACGAACGGGTACACCAGCACGCTCATGGCCTTGACGATCACGCCCTGGCCGCAGCGCACAATGGCCATCAGTCCGAGGATCAGCACCAGCGACAGGATCGCCCGAGGCGGCGGGGCCATGTGCAGTTGGTGTTCCATGAAACTGCCGAGGGTGTTGGTCAGCGCCACGCTGTACACCAACAGGATCGGGAAGATCGCAAAGAAATACAGCAGGGTGATCAGTTTGCCGGCGCCGACGCCGAAGTGTTCTTCGACCACTTCGGTGATGTCGCCGGATTTGCCCGACAGCACAAAACGCGTCAGCCCACGGTGGGCGAAGAAGGTCATGGGGAAGGCCAGCAGTGCCAGCACGATCAGCGGCCAGAAACCGCCGACGCCGGCATTGATCGGCAAGAACAGGGTGCCGGCACCGATGGCGGTGCCGTAGAGGCCCAACATCCAGGTGGTGTCGTGTTGGGTCCAGCCGGTGGTCACGGTGTTGTCTGAAACAGGATTTTCGGCAGCAGGTGTACGTACATCGGTCATCGTTATTGCCTCGTTATTATTTTTGCGCGGGCTCACGTTTGGGGCGGGTAGCAGTGCTCCGATCAGCACTCCACCCAGCTGACCGCCAGGCCGCCCCGTGAAGTTTCTTTGTATTTGTCATGCATGTCGGCACCGGTATCGCGCATGGTGCGGATCACCCGGTCGAGGGAAATGAAGTGTTTGCCGTCACCGCGCAGGGCCATTTGCGTGGCGTTGATCGCCTTGACTGCCGCGATGGCGTTGCGCTCGATGCACGGTACTTGCACCAAGCCGCCGACCGGGTCGCAGGTGAGGCCGAGGTTGTGCTCCAGGCCGATTTCGGCGGCGTTTTCCAATTGCTCGGGGGTGGCGCCGAGGATGTCGGCCAACCCCGCAGCGGCCATGGCGCAGGCCGAACCGACCTCGCCCTGGCAGCCGACTTCGGCACCGGAGATCGAGGCATTTTTCTTGCAGAGAATGCCGACGGCAGCAGCGGCCAGGAAGAAATTGACTACGTCGTCGTCAGACGCGTCGGCGTTGAACTTCATGTAGTAATGCAGCACGGCCGGGATGATCCCGGCGGCGCCATTGGTCGGTGCGGTGACCATGCGCCCGCCGGCGGCATTTTCCTCGTTGACGGCGAGGGCGAAGAGGTTGACCCATTCCATCGCCGACAAGGTTGAGGTGATCACATTCGGCTTGCCGATTTCCAGCAGGCTGCGGTGCAGTTTTGCCGCGCGGCGTGGCACGTCCAGGCCACCTGGCAGGATGCCTTCATCGCGCAGGCCTTGCTCCACGCATTCGCGCATCACCGACCAGATATGCAGCAAGCCGCTGCGGATGTCGGCGTCGCTGCGCCAAGCGCGTTCGTTGGCCATCATCAGTTCGGAAACCCGCAAGCCATGCTTGTTGCACAAGGCCAGCAGCTCCACGGCGCTGGAAAAGTCGTACGGCAAATCAACATCGCTGGTCGGCGCAATGCCGGAGGCGGCTTCTGCCGCTTCGATGATGAAACCGCCGCCCACCGAGTAATAGGTTTGCTCACTCAACAGGCCATTTTCGCCATAGGCGTGCAGGGACATGGCGTTGGGGTGGTAGGGCAGGCTCTCGTCCAGCAGCAGGAGGTCTGTGTGCCAGTTGAAGGCAATGTCTTGTGTGCCTGCGAGTAGCAGACGGCCGGACTCGTGCAATTGCTGGATGCGGGGATTGATCGAGCTCGGATCGACCTGATCTGGCCATTCGCCCATAAGCCCCATCACGCAGGCGCGGTCGGTGGCGTGGCCGACACCGGTGGCGGACAGTGAGCCGTACAGGCGCACTTCCACGCGGCGGGTATCGGTCAGCAATTGTTGGTCGATCAGGGCTTTGGCGAAGGTCGCCGCCGCCCGCATGGGGCCGACGGTGTGGGAGCTGGAGGGGCCAATGCCCACTTTGAATAGATCAAAAACGCTGATAGCCATGCTAAAGCCTTACAAGCAATGGAGTAGAAATCGCTGCCATGTTTTGTAGAGCGAGCGGAATTGGCGAGATACTGAGCCTCTGGATCGGCACTGACCAACGAATTATCCTAAGACACCCTTTAGCAGGACTAAACGCTATGACCCGGCCCCTTCATGGCCAGACGTATGTCTGGCTGCACGTTTTTTCCTGTGCTGCGCGGCATTTGTCGTTTACGCGCTGCGCCGAAGAACTGCACATCACGCCGGGTGCGGTGAGCCAGCAGATCCGCCAGCTGGAGGAGCGATTGGGTTTCCGTTTGTTTCATCGACGCGCGCGTGGGGTAGAGCTGAGTGCCGAGGGGCAGCGTTTGGCGACGACGGTGGGTGAGGCCTACGGCAGCATCGATGCTGAACTGCAGCGCTTGGACGCGGGGATGATCAGCGGCACGTTGCGGCTGCGTTCGATCCCGTCGTTTCTCGGCAAGTGGCTGACCCCGCGTTTGCCGCGCTTGCAGCAACGCTTTCCGGATATCCAATTGCGCATGGTTGCCGAGGACAGCAGCATCGCTCTGCATGAGGGCGATTTCGACCTGGCCATCGACTTGAACGACGGCAGCTACCCCGGCCTGTTATCCACAGCGTTGCTCGACGAGCAGATCTTCCCGGTGTGCGCCCCGAGCCTGCTACGCGGCAGGCCACCGTTGCATGGCCCGGCCGACCTGGTGCATTTCCCGTTGCTGCACGACATTACCGCCTGGCGTGGGAGTTATGAGTACGCAGAGTGGGAGTTCTACCTGAATGCCATCGGCTATCACGACGCCGACGTGCGCCGTGGGCATACGTTCAATCGCAACCACCTGACCATCGAGGCGGCCATTGCCGGCATGGGCGTGGCCATCGCGCGGCGCACCTTGCTCAACGATGAATTGGAGCGCGGCACCTTGATCGTGCCGTTCGGCCTGGCCGTGCCCAATCACAAACGCTACGTGTTGCTCTATGCGCCGGTTGCACTGAGCCATCCGGGCGTGCGCGCGGTGCATGATTGGCTGGTGGAGGAAGCAGGGATTTTCCGCGGATTGCACCCGTTGGGAGAGGGGCAATTGTAAGGTTGGCTGAGCGTAAGAAGATGTAACCAACTCCCCACCCTAACAGCGTTTTTGCTTGTCGTCAGACTTAATTTGTAATGTGGGATTTATCTTTGCAAAGGGGTTGAATTGTTCTTCGGACTGCTCAATTGTGTAATCAAGAGGTCATGGTTTCACCACCCCGGTGTTGCAGTTTGTGACCTCTCGCGAGCTAGCTGAAATAAGGGAAGAACTATGCAAATCCAAGTCAATAGCGATAACCATATTGAAAGCAGCATCCGACTGGAGGAGTGGGTACGTACTACCATTGAGAGCACGCTAGAACGTTACGAAGAAGACCTGACCCGAGTGGAGGTCTACCTGCGGGATGAGAACGGCGACAAGCCCGGTCCCCACGATTTAAGTTGCCGCCTGGAAGCACGGCCAAAAGGCCATCAACCGCTGTCGGTACTGCACAAGGCCGATACCCTGGAACAGGCGATCGACGGTGCGGCGACCAAGCTGGACCATGCGTTGGAACATCTGTTTGGCAGACTGCAAGGCAAGCCACGCGCTGCCGGGAAAAGTCTGTCGGACACCAAGGTCAACGAAGATGAGCTTGAACAGGAGTTTCTGGAAAAAGAACGTGCTGTGTTTAACAGCTGATCACTGAGAGTTCTTTCATCCCCCACTGAACGGGCCTGCCATTGCAGGCCTGTTTTCGTTTAGTGTCCGCGCCGGAAGAAAGACCTGCTCAACCACGCCAACCCACACGCCCCCCCTCCCGCGAAGAGCATGGCCCAGCCGACGCCATGGCGCAGGGCTGCCTGGGCATCGGTGACGCTAAGGTCCATCGATGAAGCCAGTTTGCCCGCCGCAATGTTCTGGCTGATGGCCGCCCAATCCAGCACGGTGCTTTGGGGCAATACAGCAGCCAGTTGATGGCTGATCCCCAGCAACAGCACCAACCCCATCAACGCGATGTTGAGCGCGAGGGTGATCAGCCGCGCGCTGAGGTCGATGCCCGAGGCCATGCCTGCACGGTCGGCCGAGACTGAACCGGTGGTGGTGTTGGTGGTGGGGGAGTTGGTCAGCGCCAATCCCACGCCGGCCGCGATGCAACTGCTCAGCACCAGCACGATGCTTGGCTGCGCGGCAGCGTTTGCAGCGGCCATGCTCAAGAAACCTGCACCCATCAAACCTAACCCAAGAGGGATGATGCGTTCGGCGCCGTAGCGCAGGGCCAGGCGTTCGGCCAGTGGCGGCACCAGCAGTGTCGGCAAGGTGTAGGCGAGCAGGGCGCCGCCGGTGGTCAAGGTGTCGTAGCCCAGCCCGGCCTGGAAATACAGTGGCAGGTAGATCATGAACGGCCAGAAGCTGAAGTTCATGCCGATCGAGCCCATCAACGCGCCGTTGAAGCGCTGGATACGGAACACCGAGAAATCAAACATCGGGTGGGCGCTGCGCCGTTCGACAACGATGAACAGCAGCAGTGCGGCCACTGCCAGGCCCGCCCAGCCGAGCATGGCCGGGGTGCCAAAGCCGTGTTCGGTGCCTTGGGTGATGAAGTACACCAGCGCGAACACCGACAGCGTCAAGGTGAGCATGCCGGCGATGTCCAGGCGATTGCCCGCCGGGTCGCGGGATTCCTGCACGCTGATGTGCAGCAGCACCAGGGTGAACACCGTGAGTGGCACGTGCACGAGAAACACCCAGCGCCAATCCGCCACCGCCAGGATCAACGCGCCCACCATCGGGCCGAAGCCCAGGCCCACGCCGGCAATCACGCCCCAGATCGCGAATGCTCGCGCCCGCGCTGCCGGTTCGCGGAACAAGTGCGACAAAATCGCGAACTGGCAAATCATCATCGCCCCGGCGCCGATGCCTTGGACGAAACGCGCGGCGATCAGCGTCGAAGCATGCTCCGCCAGCCCACAGGCCAGGGACGCTAGCCCGAACAGCCACAGGCACAGCACCAGCATGCGTCGGCGGCCAAAGCGATCGGCCAGGGTGCCGGCCGCCATCAACACGCTGGTGCAGGCCAGGGTGTAGGCATTCATGATCCATTGGGCGTCCTGGAAGCCGGTGCCCAGTTCCCTTTCAAGGGTGGGCAGGATGACCGGCACGCTGGAGATTTCCAGGCCGAACATCAGGGCGACCAGGCACACGGCGGTCAGCGCGAGACCATTTTTGGCGGTGCGCGGTGGGCTGGCGACCGATAACGTGGCAGCGGGTGGCATGGGGACTCTCCTGTCGTTGGGGTATCGGGCTATTTTCAGGGGAATCTGGTTCTTTATTCGTGATAAGTTTTCCAGTAATAAGGGAATCAAGAGCGACAATCGAGCCTATGACCACTCCACGTTTTGATGGCGTTGAACTCTTTCTGCAGATCGTCGAGAGCGGCAACCTGACCGAAGCCGCCGAGCGGCTGAATGTGACGCGCTCGGCAGTCGGCAAGGGCTTGGCGCGACTTGAGGCCCGCCTGGGCACGTGCCTGTTACAGCGCTCTACCCGTCGCCAACGGTTGACCGAGGACGGGCAGGCCTATTACGAGCATTGCCTGCGGGCGCTGGCGGAACTTGAGGCCGCCGAGTCCGTGCTGGAAAGCGGACGGCAACAACCTCGTGGGCGGTTGCGGGCCAGTCTGCCATTAGCGTTCGGGCACCACTATGCGGCGCCTGCGCTCTGGGGGTTGATGGATAGATTTGCCGAATTGGAGATCGAGATTTCTTTCTCTGACCGGCTGATCGACGTTGCCCAGGAAGGCTTCGACCTGGCGGTACGCATTGGCGCGCTGCCCGACACCGACCGCTTGAGCGCCCGTCGCCTGGGCGAGCAGGCGATTGGCCTGGCGGCGTCACCGGCGTACTTGCAGCGCGTGGGTCAAATTGAGCGCATCGAGGACCTGGCCGGGCATCGCGGCATTGCTTATCGCTGCAGTGCCCCGCGCTTGGAGTGGGCGCTCAATGACGAGCAGGGCCGCCCACACCGTGCGCGGGTGGCCTCGCCGCTGATGATGGATGACCTCCAGGCGGTGGCCGATGCCGCCATCGCGGGCGTGGGCCTGGCCTGGTTGCCCAGTTGGCTGATCGCCCACTATGCGCTGCGCGGTCAGCTGCAAGCGGTACTGCCTGGTTACTGCGAGCAGCCCTCGCCGATCCACGTGATCTGGCCCACGGCGGCGCACATGCCGGCCAAGACGCGCTGTGCCATCGACGCGTTGGTGGCCGGCACGCCGTCGTGCCTGGCGGGCAGTTAAAACTCAGGATGAACATAGGCATTGTGGTGAGCGGGCTTGTTGTGGTGAGCGGGCTTGCCCCGCGCTGGACTGCGTAGCAGGCCCATTTTTCAGGGTCGCTGCGCAACCCGGCGCGGGGCAAGCCCACTCACCACAACAGACCTCTCACCACAGCAAGCCCCCTTGCCACAGGTTATTTGTGGCTCGAGCCGTTAGAACGCGATGGAGGTCTGCACATACACCGTGCGTGGCTCACCGACGTATTTGCCTTTGTTGTTATCGTCGAATGAACGTGTGTAGTACTGCTTGTTGAAGATGTTTTTCACTCCCACCGCCACGTTCAAATCAGACAGCTGCGGGCCGAAGTCGTAGGCGGCGCGGCTGCTGAACAGCATGTAGCCGGGGATGCGCCCGTTCGCACCGTCGGCGCTTTCGGCCTGGGTGTTGGCGTTGTCGGCGAACTGGCTGCTCTGGTAGCTGCTGTCCAGGTTGAGCTTCCAGCGGCCTTCGGTGTAGCCCACGCCGAGGGTGCCCTTGTGTTTTGACGAGAAGGGCACGCGGTTGCCTTTGTTCGGGCCGTCTTCGCGGATGGTGGCGTCCACGTAAGCGTAGCTGGCATACACATCGAACCCTGCCAGCGCCGGGCTCAAGCCGTCGAGGGCGTAGTTGATGCTGGATTCGATGCCCTGGTGACGGGTCTCACCACGGGCAATCACCGAATCATTGGTCTGGTTGCTTTCGTACTGGTTGTCGAAGTTGATCAGGAACGCGCCGATTTCCGCGCGCAGGCTGCCGTTGTCGTAGCGTGTGCCGAGTTCCCAGGTCCGCGCTTTTTCCGGTTTGACTTCGCCGCTGGTCACACGGTTGGGCATCTGGCTGTACTGCACGCTACCGAACGAACCTTCGGTGTTCGCGTAGAGGTTCCAGTCTTCGGTGAGGTGATAAAGCACGTTCAGTGCCGGCAGCGCGGTGTTGTAGTCACCCTTGTATTTAACGTTGCTCAGGTTGTTGGTTTGCTGGGACTCGATCATCTCGTAGCGAATGCCCGGGGTGATGGTCCACTTGCCGATATCAATCCGGTCATCGATGAAGAAAGCATTGGCCTCGGTGCCGCCACGGGTGTCGCGGTCATTGCGGCTGTCGGTGGTGGGGATTTGCTGATTGGCGGCAATCGGCGTGCGGTAGCGCAGTTCGTGGCCGGCCTCGTTGATATAACGGTAGCCGACGCCCACTTCGTGGCTGGTCGGGCCCAGGTCAAAGCCTTGGGCGAAGCGCGTTTCCACGCCGCGCACCCAGTACTCGCGCGGGGACAGCGACAGGAACGTGCCTTGGTCGAGGTAGCCGCTGCGCAGCGTCTTGGTGAAGAAGCTGTTCACGGTGAATTCGCGACGGTCCTGCTCATAGCGATAGCCGACGTTGAACATCGTACGGCGGCCCCAGAACTTGTCGTAGGGACGGGTGGACTGATACGGATCGGCCTTGTAGTCCGCGACGTTCAAACCACCGGGCATATCGGCCTGGCCTTCGTAGTATTGCGCCATGGCGTTGAAGCTGTTGGCATCATCGAGCTGGTATTTACCCTTGAGGATCAAGTCGTCAATGCGCGTGTCGCTGTTCTCGCGCCAGTCGCCGCCTCGGGTGCCGGAGTACAGCAGCGCGCCGCCCAGGCCGTTGTCGGCGGTGCCGCCGGCGAGCAGGTTGCCGGTGGTCTTGAAGCCGTCGTGGCTGGAGGACGGGCTGGTTTCGGTCTGCAGGCCGCCTTTGACCGTGGGCGCATCCGGGATCGCGCGGGTCACGAAGTTGACCACGCCGCCGACGTTCTGCGGGCCGTAGCGCACAGCGCCGCCGCCGCGTACGACGTCCACCGCATCCATGTTGCCCATGCTGATCGGCGCGAATGAAAGCTGCGGCTGGCCGTAAGGCGCGAAAGGCACCGGGATGCCGTCCATCAACACTGTGGAGCGCGAGGCCAGGCGCGGGTTGAGGCCGCGAATGCCGAAGTTCAGCGCCATGTCGTGGCTGCCGGTGCCGTTGTTGTCCGGTGCGTTGACGCCGGGGATGCGGTTGAGCACGTCCTTGGCCTGGGTCGCGCCCTGACGCTCGAACTCTTCGCGGCGGATCACATCACGGGCGCCTGGGTGTTCGAATACGTTGGTTTGCGCCGCATCGCCGAGCCAGTCGCCGACCACGCTGGACGTGCCCAATTCGATACTGGCCGGTGCCGTGACCGGTTGCAGGCTGTAGGCATTGTCGCCCTCGGCGCGGGCTTGCAGGCCGGTGCCTTCCAGCAGTTTTTGCAGGCCGTCTGCGGCGCTGTAATTGCCGGACAGGCCACGGCTCTGTCTACCCGCCGTAACTTCGGAGCCGAAGGAAATCAGCACGCCCGCTTCGCGGCCAAACTGGTTCAACGCAGCTTCCAGCGATGTCGGGGCGATGTGATACGGCTTGGCATCGGCCGCCATCACCGGCGGCAGTACGGTAAGACTCAGGCTGGCGCCGAGTAGGAGTTGGCGCAAGGTGCGGGCGAGAAGCGTCGGTTGCTGGGGCATGAACAGCGGTCCTGAGAAGGAAGGATCAAGGTGGCTTTCCTTCTCTGTCACGCGAGGGGTGGAAAACGGCTCATCGGTTTTGAAATTAATCTCAGGCGCGTGCCTGCACGGTCACCCAATACCGCGTAAAACGCCTTACTTTCACCGGCAGGCTCACTTCCAGCAGGTCGAGAATGCGTTCGCTGTCATCCAGCGGGTAGCTGCCGGAGATCAGCAGGTTGGCCACCTGTGGGTCGCAATTGACCTGGCCACGACGATAACGGCCCAGTTCGCCGAGGAAATCTTCCAGGCGCATGTGGGATGCGACCAGCATGCCGTCGGCCCAGGCGCCGCTGTTGGCGTCGGTGGGGCGCGGGGTGTCCCAGCCTTTGCGGGTGAAGTTGACCTGGCGCCCAGCCTCGACCGTCAGCGGCAGGCCGCTGTAGGTGTTTGGCATCACCTCGGCGCGGCCATCGAAGACCGTCAGTTGGGTGTGATCGTTGAACTGGCGCACATTCAAGCGCGCCGCCTGGCTGGTGAGCAGGCCCTGGCCGGTCAGGACATTCAGCGGCGTATTGCCTGCGAGGCTGGTCAGCAGGATCTCGCCTTCAAGCAGGCGGATCAGCCGCTGCCGGCCATCGAAATGCACGTCTACCGCGCTGCCGGTATTGAGCTGCAATTGGCTGCCATCGGCCAATTGCACCTTGCGACGCTGGCCGACGGGGCTGCGATAGTCGGCGGTCAGCGGCGGCAGGATATGTTGCTGGCGCAGGCTCCAGGCGGCGGCCGAACCGGCACCGAGGACCAACAGTAACTTGAGGGCCTGGCGGCGGCTGGTGGAGGTCGGCGCATTCAATGCGGCATGGGCCAGGGGCGAGGGCATGCCGCGCAGGCGCTGATTCACGCGCTGCATATGGTCCCACGCGCGCTGGTGTTCGCTGTGGGCGTTCAGCCATTGCTGCCAGGCCGCTTGCTGGCGAGGGTTGAGCGCGCCTTGCTGCATTTCCATCAGCCAGTGCACGGCTTGTTCGGCGACTTGAGTGGAAAAATTCATAGGGCGAAATAGCAGCGCATGGCCGCTTTGTTCAGGTGGCGTTTGACGGTGGCGATGGAGATGCCCAGTTCAGCGCCGATTTGTGCGTAGGTCAGGCCATCCAGCTGGGCCAGCAGGAAAGCGCGTTTGACCTGCACGGGCAGGCCGTCGAGCAGCTGATCCAGCTCCACCAGGGTTTGCAGGATGATTGCGCGTTCTTCTTCCGACGGCGCGACGTGCTCGGGCATGTGCGCCAAGGCGTCGAGGTAGGCGCGTTCCAGGTCCTGGCGGCGGTAGAAGTTGAACAGCACGCGCTTGGCGACGGTGGTGAGAAACGCACGGGGCTCGATCAACGGGGGCGTTTCCCGTGCGGTGAGTACGCGAATGAAGGTGTCCTGTGCCAGGTCGGCGGCACTTTCCGGGCAGCCGAGCTTGCGTCGCAACCAGCCGGTGAGCCAGCGGTGGTGGTCGTTGTACAAAACTTCGACGGTGTTGGACGGGCTCAACGGGGACACTCCACAAGCATCGCCATGCTTTAGAGAACAAGAATTGTTCGCATTGTAGGGTGCGTGAGCGGCTTCGGCAATCCACCTGCGCAGGTGATTCATCCGTTCTGTTTTGCTTATGAGAATATTTATCATTAATATTGCGTGCTGATGAACCTGGCGCTTCCCGCATGAAAAGCAAAACCTCGCTGCCTGTCTCCTATCGTCTTGCTGTGACCTCGCGCGTGCTGGCTGCCGTGGTGGGGGGGTACCTGATGGCTTCCCTGGCCAGTATCTGCCTGGCGCTGTGGATGCCTATTTCCCGTGCTGACGCAGTGATCACCGGGATGATGAGTTCGTTCGTGTTCTATCTGCTGGCCGTGCTCTGGTGTTTCGCCTGCCGCAGTGCCGCGCGCGCCTGGTTGGGTGTGATGCTGCCGAGCGCGGCTTTCGCCACGTTGGCGGGTGTGGGGTTCTGGATGGCACGCACATGAAAGAGGGCTTTCGCCAGGCCATGGCTTGGCTGCACACCTGGGCTGGGCTGATCTTTGGCTGGCTGCTGTTTGCGATTTTCCTGACCGGCACCTTGGCGTATTTCAAGGACGAAATCAGTCATTGGATGCAGCCTGAAGTACAGGCCCATCCGCTCGACGACACGCGCAGCCTCACGTTGGCACAGGCGTATCTGCAGCAGCAGGCACCGAATGCCGCGCGCTGGTTCATCACCTTGCCCGACAGCCGCGATCCTGGCCTGTCGGTGATGTGGCAAGACAAGGTCGACCCCGGCAAGCGCGGTAATTTCATCCAGAAAACCCTCGACCCAGTCAGCGGCCAGGCCGTACAGGCCCGTGAAAGCATGGGCGGCGAGTTCTTCTATCGCTTCCATTTTCAGCTGCAGATGCCTCACCCGTGGGGCCGTTGGCTGTCGACCATTGCCGCGATGGTGATGTTTGTCGCGCTGATCACCGGCATCATCACCCACAAGAAAATCTTCAAGGACTTCTTCACCTTCCGCCCCCGCAAAGGCCAACGCTCCTGGCTCGACGGGCATAACGCGGTGGGCGTGCTGGTGCTGCCATTCCATTTGATGATTACCTACAGCAGCCTGGTGATCTTCATGAGCATGGTGATGCCGGCGCCGATCCTGGCTTCTTATGGCAACGACACCCGCGCCTTTTTCAGCGAGGTGTTCCCCAATACCAACAACGCGCCGGCCTTGGGCCAGCCAGGCACATTGCGGCCGCTGGTGCCGATGTACGAACAGGCACGGGCGCAGTGGGACGGTGGGCATGTGGGGCGCGTGGCGGTGAATAATCCCAGCGATGTAAACGCCTCGGTCAATGTGTTCCGCGCAGGTTCCGACAGCGTGGTGCACGATTTCGGCAGCACCGTTTCCTTCAACGGCAGCACCGGTGAGCTGTTGCGGGTGAGTGGCGGGCAGTCACTGCCGGCGGCCATCGGCGGCAGTTTCTACGGCCTGCACATGGGCCATTTCGCCGGTCCGGTCCTGCGCTGGTTGTACTTTATCTGTGGCTTGGCGGGCACGGCGATGATCGGCACCGGGCTGGTGATCTGGCTCGGCAAACGCCAGCTCAAACACGCTAAAGCCGCGGTCATGCCGTTTGAACTGCGCTTGGTGGAAGTACTCAACATCGCCAGCATGTCCGGGCTGATGATCGCCATCGCGGTGTTTTTCTGGGCGAACCGTCTGCTACCGGTGAGCTTCGCCGAGCGTTCCGACTGGGAAGTGCAAACCTTCTTTATGGCCTGGGGCCTGAGCCTGTTGCACGCCATCCTGCGGCGCGGGCGACAGGGTTGGGTCGAGCAGTTAAGCGTCGGCGCGCTGCTGTTTATCGCCATTCCGCTGCTCAATGCGTTGACGACCTCGCACCACCTTGGCGTTTCGCTGGCCACCGGCGATTGGGCCATGGCCGGCTTCGACCTGACCTGCCTGGCCAGCGGTGTGTTTCTCGCCTGGGCCGCCTGGAAGATGCAGCATCGCACCGCGCCTGCGCCCAAGGCTGAACGCGCACGCCCGTTGACGCTCAAGCAGGAGACCAACTGAATGCTGCTCGCTCTGCTGATGTGCTACGCCGGGTTCACGGCGCTGTGCTTGTCCACTGACCGTCACCACGGCGAACTGCTGCACAGCAAACCCTCGCCCCGGCGGCGCCTGGGGTTGCGTGTGACCGGCTGGTTGCTGCTGACGCTGTCGATCTGGCCGGCGGTGAGTGTCGTCGGTTGGGGGCAGGGCCTGGTGGAATGGTGCGCCGTGTTGATGCTCAGCGCGCTGCTGTTGGTGCTGTTGTTGCCGTATCGGCCAAGGCTGGCCTTGATCCTGGCAGGCATCGGCCTGCTGGCCAGCCCGGTTGCGGCGTTTGCCACCCTTTGAGCCGACCTTGATGATCAGCACCCCACCCGAATCCCAGGACAGCCAGCACGCTGACGCGGCCGGTGGACGTGCGCATTTCCTGCAGGTCTTCTTGTCCCAGCGTTCGCAGATGGAGGCCCTGGTAAGTCGACGCGTGGGGTGCCGCGCCACGGCGGCTGACCTGGTGCAGGACCTGTTCCTGCGCTTCTGGCGCCGGCCGCTGGTACAGGTTGAAGAACTCAGCACCTACCTGTTGCGCTGCGCCGGCAACATCGCTATCGACCACCTGCGCAGCGAAGGCGCACGGGTGCGCAGCAGCGAAGGCTGGCTGCCCGAACAGCAAGACAACCAGGGCTCCGAACCCCAGGCGGCGCTGGAGGCAGGCAACGATCTGCGCCACGTCGAAGCGGCCCTGCGCAGCTTGCCCGAGCGCACGCGGCAGATTTTCCTGCTCAACCGCATCCACGGCCGCAAGTACGCCGAAATCGCCAAGGCCATGGGCCTGTCCCAAAGTGCCGTGGAAAAACATATGATGCGTGCCCTCGAAGCCTGCAAAGCCAGCCTTCGCGAACCTTCATCCCCCCGCACGCCAGGGAAAGCACCGTGAACGTCACCCCCACGCCCGCCCAGGAGCAAGCCGCACTGGCCTGGCTGAGCCTGCTGCACGACCAGCCCAGCAGCGGCGACCAGGCTACGTTCAGCCAGTGGCTGCGGGCCGACCCTGCGCACGTCGTGGCCTATTCCCAGGCGCAGGTGCTGTGGGAGTTGAGCGAAGTACCGGCGCGCAAGTTGGCGGGCGAGGAGGCGTTGGCATTGCAGGGCTACCTTAACGCCATGCATGCCTCGAAGCGTTCGCGGGGGGGGCGCTGGTCCGGGGCGCTGGCCATGGCCGCGTGCCTGGTGGTGATGGTGTCGATGGGCGCCGGTTGGCAGCCGTCGCGCTGGGTCGATGACTTTGGCGCGGACTATGTGACGGCACCCGGAGAAATCAAAACCGTCACCCTGGCCGACGAGTCCCAAATCACCCTCGATGCCGACAGCGCCATTGCTGTGGATTTTAACCATGGCGAACGGCATATCCAACTGCGTCGGGGCGCGGGCTTTTTCAGCGTGACCCACACCGGTGAGTCCTTCGTCGTGGCGGCGGGCAGTGGCGAAGCGCGGGTGCTGGGCACACAGTTTGAAGTCCGTCTGCAACCGGCAGGCGCTCAGGTAACGGTGTTGTCCGGGCGGGTTGGCGTGACGCCGTCAACGCAGGGCCAGCAGCAGATTCTTACGGCGGGCCAGCAAGTGGCCTACACCGATGGCATCGCCGATCAGATGCACGCGGTCGACAGCGAATCACGCCTGGCCTGGCGCGACGGCTGGCTCAACTACTACAAGGCGCCGCTGGCCGACGTGGTCAAGGACCTGGAGCGTTATTACCCTGGTCGCATCCTGTTGCTCAATGACGAGATGGGCGCCAAGCGCGTCAGTGGCAGCTTCCCGAGCCAGGATCCGCAGGCGGTGCTGAATGCATTGCAGGCGGTACTGGGTTTTGAACAGCACCATGTGCTGGGGCGAATGATCGTGGTGCGCTGATTACTTCAGCGCCGCCATGATTTTCTCCGGGCTGTAGTCGCGAATCAGCGTGCCGTTCACGTCCACGAACGGAATCCCGCCGCCGCCCAGCGCCTCGTACGCCTTGCGCGCCTGGGCGTCCTTCTCGATATCGAACGCCTGGTAGGGAATGCCTTTCTGGTCCAGGAACCGGCGGATCTGTTTGCAGTACCCACACCATTCGGTGGAATAGAGCACCACGCGCGCCGACGTGCGCACGTGCTCCGGCACCCCTTGCGAGGGGTTGAACACCCGCTCGATCTTGCCCCAGTTCTGGATCACCACCACGACCAGCAACACCAGCAGGACTTTCTTGAAAACCCCGCCCAGCATCAGTTGCGGCGCTTGAGCTGATCGGTCAGTTGGGTTGGCAGGCCCTTGATGATCAAGGTGCCGGCGGCTTCGTCGTACTCGATCTTGTCGCCCAGCAGGTGCGCTTCAAAGCTGATGGACAAGCCCTCGGCGCGGCCGGTGAAGCGGCGGAACTGGTTGAGGGTACGCTTATCGGCAGGGATTTCCGGCGACAGGCCGTAGTCCTTGTTGCGGATATGGTCGTAGAAGGCTTTTGGCCGATCTTCATCGATCAATCCGGAGAGCTCTTCCAGGCCCATCGGTTCACCGAGCTTGGCCTGGCTGCTGGCGTAGTCCACCAGGGTCTTGGTTTTCTCGCGGGCGGACTCGTCCGGCAGGTCTTCGCTTTCGACGAAGTCGCTGAAGGCCTTGAGCAGGGTGCGGGTCTCGCCCGGGCCGTCGACGCCTTCCTGGCAGCCGATGAAGTCGCGGAAGTATTCCGAAACCTTCTTGCCGTTCTTGCCCTTGATAAAGGAAATGTACTGCTTGGACTGCTTGTTGTTCTGCCACTCGGACACGTTGATGCGTGCCGCCAGGTGCAGTTGACCGAGGTCCAGGTGACGCGAGGGGGTCACATCCAGCTCGTCGGTCACCGCCACGCCTTCGCTGTGGTGCAGCAGGGCGATGGCCAGGTAGTCGGTCATGCCCTGTTGATAGTGGGCAAACAGCACGTGGCCGCCGGTGGAGAGGTTGGACTCTTCCATCAGCTTCTGCAGGTGCTCGACAGCGGTGCGGCTGAAGGTGGTGAAATCCTGCCCACCCTCGAAATACTCCTTCAACCAGCCGCTGAACGGGTGCGCACCGGACTCGGCATGGAAGAAACCCCAGGCCTTGCCTTGTTTGGCGTTGTAGCTCTCGTTGAGGTCGGCAAGCATGTTCTCGATGGCGGCCGACTCGGCAAGCTCGGAGTCGCGGGCATGGAGAACTGCAGGTGTGCCGTCGGGTTTTTTGTCGATCAGGTGGACGATGCAGTGACGGATCGGCATAGGCTTCTCGGCTGGTTGATAGGGGAGCGGTTGGCCTCCCCGAAAAGTCGCCAAGTGTACCGCACCATTGGCCAAGACGTGCTTCGAAGGGTGTTTCGAGCACCCTCCGACGGGCCATATGCCTTTTTTTCACGGTTTAGAGCGATAAAGCTGACCAAATGGGTAGGTAGAAGCGGATATTTCCCCGTCTCTGTGCTAGTTTTGCCCCGTCTTACGCCAAGTCTCGGCGATAAGCGTGCATTCAGCATCTGTCAGGTCGAACCAATCCCCGTTTCAAGCATCTATAACCCCGATCTCCGTGGTTATAGCCGGGGGTGCCAGGCCATGACGGTCGGGCTCGACGGCTGACACTGCACTCTGCAATCCATATGAATTTGATAGGGAAGGAACACCACAATGGCTATTACTAAAGACCAACTGATCGCTGACCTGGCTGAAGCAGTAGACGCACCGAAAACTACCGTGCGCGCTCTGCTGGACCAACTGAGCCAAGTTGTTGCTGACCAGCTGGAAAACGGCGGCGAAATCACTCTGCCAGGCGTTGGCAAACTGAAAGTGACCGAGCGTCCTGCCCGTACTGGCCGTAACCCTTCGACTGGCGCTGCCATCGAAATCGCTGCCAAGAAAGTTATCAAGCTGGTTGTGGCCAAAGGCCTGACCGACGCTGTTAACAAGTAAGACGCAGCAAAAAAAACCGTGCTCCGGAGCGATCCGGGCACGGTTTTTTGTTGCCTGCGATTTACTGTAGTTGCGGGGTTACTGTGGCGAGGGAGCTTGCTCCCGCTGGGCTGCGCAGCGGCCCCAAAAGTCTGGGAGCGGGAGCAAGCTCCCTCGCCACAATGGATCAGTCGCGCACCCAGCGCTGGCGCCAGATCTGCTGCTCGTTCTTGGTCTGGAAGGTCCAGGCCACGAAACGGCTTTGCTTCTGGCCCTGGGACATTTCCACCACTTGGCTTTCCAGCACGCCGGCTTTTTTCAGGGCTGTCTCGATAGCGGGCAAGTTTGACGCTTTTGACACCAAGGTGCTGAACCACAACACCTTGTGGGCAAAATGCGCGCTCTCGGCAATCAGCTGCGTCACAAAGCGCGCTTCGCCGCCTTCACACCACAGTTCAGCTGATTGGCCGCCGAAGTTCAGCACCGGCAACTTGCGCTTGGGGTCGGCTTTGCCCAGGGCGCGCCACTTGCGCTCGCTGCCCTTGGTCGCTTCGTCCATGGACGCATGGAACGGCGGATTGCACATGGTCAGGTCAAAGCGCTCACCCGGCTCCAGCAGGCTCAGCAGGATCTGCTTGGGGTTGGTCTGCTGGCGCAGTTGGATGACTTTGCTCAGGTCATTGGACTGCACGATTGCCTTGGCGGCGGCCACGGCGATAGGGTCGACCTCCGAGCCGAGGAAGTTCCAGCGGTACTCCATGTAGCCAATCAGCGGGTAGACGCAGTTGGCGCCCATGCCGATGTCCAGCACTTTGACGATCGAACCGCGTGGGATCTTGCCGTCATTGACGCTGGCCAGCAGGTCGGCGAGGAAGTGCACGTAGTCGGCACGCCCCGGTACCGGTGGGCACAGGTAATCGGCCGGGATGTCCCAATGCTGGATGCCATAGAACGACTTGAGCAACGCTCGGTTGAACACCCGCACCGCGTCCGGGCTGGCGAAGTCGATGCTTTCCTTGCCGTACGGGTTGATGATCACGAATTGCGCCAGTTCCGGCGTGGTCTTGATCAGTGCCTGGAAGTCGTAACGGCCTGTATGGCGGTTGCGCGGGTGCAGGGTGGCCTCTTTACGCGGCACGACGGGTTTGGCCGTGGTTGCGGTTTTAGGCTTCTTGCGCGGAGGTTTTGGCGTGCTGGGGGCGGTCATGATGATTCTGGTGTTGGCTCAAAGTGGTGGGCATTGTCACACATCCTGAGCCTGTCCCGGTCAAATGTGGGAAGGGGCTTGCTCCCGATTGCGGTGGGCCCGCCAGTTCATAGGTAGCTGACACACCGCTATCGGGGGCAAGCCCCCACCCACATTGACTGTATTGTCAGCCTGGCATTGGGAGTCTCCAGGCAAAAAAAGAGGCCCGAAGGCCTAATGCAAGTCAGTTAAGGGCAAACACTGTACCTGTGGCGAGGGAGCTTGCTCCCGTTGGACTGCGCAGCAGTCCCAGTCTTTTGAAACAAAGAGCTGGGGCCGCTTCGCGGCCCAGCGGGAGCAAGCTCCCTCGCCACAGGTTATTTTTTACCCTTTCTACGTCTTAACTGACTGGCATTAGGCCTGAAGGCCTCTTTCTTAAACGCGGTCCACCTTACAGGCTGGAAATCCGCGCATGTTGCTCCGCCAGCTTGCCCAAGGCCTGTTCAGCCTCGGCTAACTTGGCGCGTTCCTTGTCGATCACTTCCGCCGGCGCCTTGTCGACGAACGCCGCGTTGGACAGCTTGCCGCCCACGCGTTGCACTTCGCCTTGCAGGCGGGCGATTTCCTTGTCGAGACGGGCCAGTTCCGCACCCTTGTCGATCAGGCCCGCCATCGGCACCAGCACTTCCATGTCGCCGACCAGTGCGGTGGCAGACAGTGGTGCGTCTTCGCCAGCCGCCAATACGGTGATCGACTCCAGCTTCGCCAGCTTCTTGAGCAGTGCGTCATTCTCGCTGAGACGACGCTGGTCCTCGGCACTGGCGTTCTTCACGAACACCGCCAGTGGCTTGCCCGGCCCGATGTTCATCTCGGCGCGGATGTTGCGCGTGCCGAGCATCAGGGTCTTGAGCCATTCGATATCGCTTTCGGCGGCCTCATCGATGCGCGCTTCGTTGGCCACCGGCCAAGGTTGCAGCATGATGGTCTTGCCTTCGATACCGGCCAGTGGCGCCAGGCGCTGCCAGATTTCTTCGGTGATGAACGGCATGAACGGATGCGCCAGGCGCAGCGCCACTTCGAGCACGCGTACCAGGGTACGGCGAGTGCCGCGCTGGCGTTCAACCGGCGCGTTTTCGTCCCACAGCACGGGCTTGGACAGTTCCAGGTACCAGTCGCAATACTGGTTCCAGATGAACTCGTACAAGGCCTGTGCAGCCAGGTCGAAACGGAACTGGTCGAGCTGGCGGGTCACTTCGGCTTCGGTGCGTTGCAGCTGCGAGATGATCCAGCGGTCGGCCAGGCTCAACTCATAGGCTTCGCCGTTCTGGCCGCAGTCTTCGCCTTTATCCAGCACGTAGCGCGCGGCGTTCCAGATCTTGTTGCAGAAGTTGCGATAGCCTTCGACGCGGCCCATGTCGAACTTGATGTCGCGACCGGTGGACGCCAGCGAGCAGAAGGTAAAGCGCAGGGCGTCGGTGCCATAGCTGGCGATACCGTCGGCGAACTCGTCGCGGGTCTGCTTCTCGATCTTCTTCGCCAGTTTCGGCTGCATCAGGCCCGAGGTGCGTTTCTGCACCAGGGTTTCCAGGTCGATGCCGTCGATGATGTCCAGCGGGTCCAGGACGTTGCCCTTGGACTTGGACATTTTCTGGCCTTGACCATCACGCACCAGGCCGTGCACGTACACGGTCTTGAACGGTACTTGCGGGGTGCCGTCCTCGTTCTTCACCAAGTGCATGGTCAGCATGATCATCCGGGCAACCCAGAAGAAAATGATGTCGAAGCCGGTGACCAGCACGTCGGTGGAGTGGAATTTCTTCAGGAATTCGGTCTGCTGCGGCCAGCCCAGGGTGGAGAAGGTCCACAGGCCCGAACTGAACCAGGTGTCCAGTACGTCGTTGTCCTGTTGCAGCGCAACGTCCGCCCCCAGGTTGTGCTTGGCGCGCACTTCGGCTTCGTCGCGGCCGACGTAGACCTTGCCCGACTCGTCGTACCAGGCCGGAATGCGATGGCCCCACCATAGCTGACGGCTGATGCACCAATCCTGGATGTCGCGCATCCATGAGAAATACATGTTTTCGTACTGCTTGGGCACGAACTGGATACGGCCGTCTTCCACGGCGGCAATGGCAGGTTCTGCCAGCGGCTTGGTAGACACGTACCACTGGTCGGTCAGCCACGGCTCGATCACGGTGCCGGAGCGGTCGCCCTTCGGCACTTTCAGGCCGTGGTCGTCAACGCTGACCAGTAAACCGGCGGCGTCGAAGGCGGCAACGATCTGCTTGCGCGCTTCAAAGCGGTCAAGGCCGGCGTATTCAGCCGGGATCTTGCCGTCGATGCTGTCGTTCAGCGTGCCGTCCAGGTTGAACACCTGGCAGGCCGGCAGAACGGCGGCATTCTTGTCGAAGATGTTCAGCAGCGGCAGGTTGTGGCGCTTGCCGACTTCGTAGTCGTTGAAATCGTGGGCCGGGGTGATTTTCACGCAGCCGGTGCCGAATTCAGGGTCGCAGTAGTCGTCCGCGATAATCGGGATGCGGCGGCCCACCAGCGGCAGCTCGACAAACTTACCGATCAGCGCCTGGTAGCGTTCGTCGTTCGGGTTAACGGCTACGGCGGCGTCGCCGAGCATGGTTTCCGGGCGCGTGGTGGCGACGATCAGGTAGTCGTTGCCTTCAGCGGTCTTGGCGCCGTCGGCCAGCGGGTACTTGAGGTTCCACAGGAAGCCTTTCTCGTCGTGGTTTTCCACTTCGAGGTCGGAAATCGCCGTGTGCAACTTGGTGTCCCAGTTGACCAGGCGCTTGCCGCGATAGATCAGGCCGTCTTCATGCAGGCGCACGAAGGCCTCTTTCACGGCTTCCGACAAGCCGTCGTCCATGGTGAAGCGCTCGCGGCTCCAGTCCACGGACGAGCCCAGGCGGCGGATCTGACGGCTGATATTGCCGCCGGACTGGTCTTTCCATTCCCAGATCTTTTCCAGGAATTTCTCGCGACCCAGATCATGACGGCTCTGGCCGGTGGCTTCGAGTTGGCGTTCCACGAGCATCTGGGTGGCGATGCCTGCGTGGTCGGTGCCCGGCTGCCACAGGGTGTTGCGGCCCTGCATGCGGCGGAAACGGATCAACGCATCCATGATCGCATTGTTGAAGCCGTGGCCCATGTGCAGGCTGCCAGTGACGTTCGGTGGTGGAATCATGATGGTGTAGGAATCGCCCGCGCCTTGCGGGGCGAAATAATTCTCGGATTCCCAGGTGTTGTACCAGGAAGTTTCGATAGCGTGCGGCTGGTAGGTCTTATCCATGCGCGGCGGGACCCTAGTTGGCATTTATTCAGGAAAGCCGGCAAGTATAACGGGGGCGGACGAGGAGGGCGAGTTGAAGACGGGCTTAAGGCTGATGCAAGACTAATGGGGGAGGGGCTTGTGGTGGTGAGGGGGCTTTTCCCCCGAAAAACCAATGGGACTGCTTCGCAGTCCAGCGCGGGGCAAGCCCGCTCACCACAGCAAGCCCCACAGGGGATTTTGGTGTGGTTTAAGACTGGTACTGGCTAAGCAACCGCTCCATCCGCGCATCCAACCGACGCTTGATCTCGGTTTCGATATGCGGGGCAAAGTCGTCGATCACGTCTTGCATGATCAGTTGCGCGGCGGCGCGCAGTTCGTTGTCCAGGTGCAGCAGCAGGGCGTCGGGGCCTTTTTCGGCCGTTGCAGGGGCGGCGGCCTTGACCACCGGCGCCGGCTCGACCGGCTTGCCACCGACCATATCGAATAACAGCGGAATCTGCGGCTCGCCCTCGGCGGGCTCGGTCAACAGCGGCGGCTGCACGTTATCATCACCCAGCAACTGACGGATCGACTCCAGGTCGTCCAGCAGGTGGTCGTCTTTTTTTAGAGGGTTTGGCGTGTCCATCATTTACTCAAAGTCGTTGTAGCCGGTGATCCTGCAGAGGATAGCCCTGTTCGCGGTAGAAACGGAAACTCTCCCGCGCGGCCTGACGAATAGCCGGATCTTCCACCACCACTTCCGCCACACGGGCGAATGCCTTGGCGAACGGCGGCACTTTCAGGTCCAGGTTGACCAGCAGGTCGTGGTGATCGCCGCAACTGTCGCCTAAACCCAGCACTACCAGGCCTTCAGGTTCAGACTCGGCGGGGCCGTGGGGCACGAAGCTTTCGCCCTTGAAACGCCACAGGCGGGCATCCAGCTCGTCGCGCTGGGCGGCATCGCTGCAATGCAGGTAGATGCGGTGGCCCATGCGCCAGGCTTTTTCGGTGAGTTTGCAGGCAAAGTCCAGGCGCGCGAGCGGGTCGGCGCTGGGCAATATATAGAAGTCGACTTGGGTCATTGCGGTTCCTGGGCGGCCTCAACAAGGGTAAAAGGCAGCTTGTTGTGGCGAGCAAGCGTGCTTGCGCTGGGGTGCGAAGCGCCCCCAAAAAGCTGGGGACTGCTGCGCAGTCCAGCGGGAGCAAGCGCCCTCGCCACATCAAGCCCGCTCCGACCGGGTTAGGCCTTTGCGCGATCCAGCAGGTATTGGGTCAGCAGGGGCACCGGGCGGCCGGTGGCGCCCTTGTCCTTGCCGCCGCTGGTCCAGGCCGTGCCGGCGATGTCCAGGTGCGCCCAGTTGAAGTTCTTGGCAAAGCGCGACAGGAAGCAGGCAGCGGTGATGGTGCCGGCTTTCGGGCCACCGATGTTGGCGATGTCGGCGAACGGGCTGTCCAGCTGTTCCTGGTACTCATCGAACAGCGGCAGTTGCCAGGCGCGGTCGTCGGCGGCCTTGCCGGCGCTGAGCAGTTGTTCGATCAGCTCATCGCTGTTGCCCAGCAGTCCCGACGTGTGGGAGCCCAGGGCAACGATGCAGGCACCGGTCAGGGTGGCGATGTCGATCACGGCCTGTGGCTTGAAGCGCTCGGCGTAGGTCAGGGCATCGCACAGCACCAGACGGCCTTCGGCGTCGGTGTTGAGGATTTCGACGGTCTGGCCGCTCAGGGTGGTGACGATGTCGCCTGGACGGGTCGCGCCGCCGCTCGGCATGTTCTCGGCGCAGGCCAGGATGCACACCAGGTTGATCGGCAGCTTGAGTTCCAGCACGGCACGCAGGGTGCCGAACACGCTGGCGGCGCCGCCCATGTCGTACTTCATTTCGTCCATGCCCAGGCCCGGCTTGAGGCTGATGCCGCCGGTGTCGAAGGTGATGCCTTTGCCGACCAGGGCGTAAGGCTTCTCGGACTTCTTACCGCCGTTGTATTGCATCACGATCAGGCGTGGCGGCTGGTCGCTGCCTTGGCCTACGGCATAGAACGAGCCCATGCCCAGTTCCTTGATCTTCTTTTCGTCCAGCACTTCGACTTTCAGGCCCTTGAACTCTTTGCCCAGTGCCTTGGCCTGTTCGCCCAGGAACGTCGGGTGGCAGATGTTCGGTGGCAGGTTGCCCAGGTCGCGGGTAAAGGACATGCCGTTGGCGATGGCCTGCGCGTGGGTCACGGCGCGCTCGACTTCAGCCTGGGCAGCCTTGATGGTCAGCAGGGTGATTTTCTTCAGCGCACGCGGTTCGGCTTTCTGGCTCTTGAACTCGTCGAAAATATAGCCGCCGTCCACCAGGGTTTCGGCCAGCAGGCGGGTCTTGCCGTAGCTGTCACGGCCTTTTACAACGATTTCATCGAGGGCCAGCGTCGCATCGCTGCCGCCCAGGCCCTTGAGGGTCGTGAGGATACCGCTGATGATCTTGCGGAACGGGCGGTCGCCCAGTTCGGCCTCTTTGCCCACGCCGACCAGCAACACGCGCTCGGCCTTGAGGTTGGGCAGGCTTTGCAGCAGCAGGCTCTGGCCGACTTTGCCGGCCAGGTCGCCGCGCTTGAGCACCGCGCTGATGGCGCCGCCGCTGAGTTCGTCGAGTTGCTTGGCGGCAACGCCGAGCTTGCGGCCTTCGCCGATGGCGACCACGAGGGTGGCGGTTTTCAACGTTTCGGGGCTAACGCTTTTTACAACCAATTCCATTTTCGGGTCCCTTATAAAGGTCTGTTAGCCAAGAGTCTGTACTCCGGCTTTAATACCAGGCAGCTGTGTAAACCGCCGGTGACAAAGGCCGCAGTTTGAACCTCGCCGACGGAGCCTGACAACCCTTGCCACCTGCTTTGTGCATGTGCATGAGGTTGCGCAGTGACAGGCGCGGTCAATCACAGGATAATGCGCCATCTTTTTAGCCGGCCCTGTGTCAATGGGCTGACTCGGTATGCTTGCTTGTTTGGCCGCCTTAGCCTGACAACCCTGGAGTGTCTGGTTTGATCGTCTTCCGTTATCTGTCCCGCGAAGTCCTGTTGACCCTGAGTGCCGTGAGTGCGGTATTGCTGGTCATCATCATGAGTGGTCGTTTCGTCAAATACCTGGCCCAGGCTGCCTCCGGCGCCCTCGATCCGGGCTCGCTGTTCCTGATCATGGGCTTTCGCCTGCCGGGCTTCCTGCAGCTGATCCTGCCGTTGGGCCTGTTCCTCGGGATCCTGCTGGCCTACGGCCGGCTGTACCTCGAAAGCGAGATGACCGTGCTCTCGGCCACCGGCATGAGCCAGCAGCGTCTGCTGGGCATGACCATGATCCCGGCCGCCGGCGTCGCGCTGATCGTGGCCTGGCTGAGCCTGAGCCTGGCCCCTCAGGGCGCCATGCAGTTCCAGCTGGTGCTGAACAAACAGGACGCGATGACCGAGTTCGACACCCTCGAACCCGGCCGCTTCCAGGCACTCAATGACGGTTCACGGGTGACCTACACCGAAACGCTGACCGACGACCGCGCCAACCTGGGCGGTGTGTTCATCTCCGAGAAGCGTCTGGGCCAAGACAAGAAAGACCGTGGTATTTCCGTGCTGGTGGCTGATTCAGGTCGCCAGGAAGTGCGTCCTGACGGCAGCCGCTACCTGATCCTGGAAAATGGCTATCGTTACGATGGCAGCCCAGGCATGGCGGATTATCGCGCGATCAAGTACGACACCTATGGCGTGATGCTGGCTCGCCCGGACATCAGCGATGAAGTCACCGACCGCGATGCCATTCCGACGATGGACCTGTTCGGCAGCAACGAACTGCGTTCTATCGCCCAGTTGCAGTGGCGCTTATCCTTGCCTCTGTTGGTGTTTATCGTGACCTTGATGGCTGTTCCGTTGGCCCGTGTCAACCCGCGCCAAGGCCGTTTCCTCAAGCTGTTGCCCGCGATCCTGTTGTACATGGCTTATCTGACGATGCTGATCTCTGCCCATGGGGCGGTAGAGAAAGGCAAGCTGTCGCCGACCCTGGGCTTGTGGTGGGTGCACGGGATCTTCCTGGCAATCGGCCTGGGGCTGCTTTATTGGGAACCTATACGTTTGAAAATGAAGAGCCGTCGTGGCCAGAAGGAGTTGGCTCGTGGCTAAGCTCGATCGCTACATTGGTAGCAGCGTACTGATCGCCATCCTGGCGGTACTGGGCATCATCCTGGGCTTGGCCTCGTTGTTCGCCTTCATCGATGAAGTCGGCAACGTCAGCGACACCTACACGGTGTGGGATGTGCTGAGCTACGTGGCCCTTACCGCGCCGCGCCGTCTCTACGACATGATGCCGATGGCCGCGCTGATCGGTTGCCTGATCGGCCTGGGCAGCCTGGCCAGTAGCAGTGAACTGACCATCATGCGCGCCGCCGGCGTGTCCATTGGGCGTATCGTCTGGGCGGTGATGAAACCCATGCTGCTGCTGATGGCCTGCAGCGTGCTGATCGGCGAATACGTGGCGCCACCGGCCGAAACCACCGCCCAGGCCAACCGCGCCCTGGCGCAGGGGTCGGGCGATGCGCAAAGTTCCAAGCACGGCCTGTGGCACCGTCAGGGTGAAGAGTTCATCCACATCAACGCCGTGCAGCCAGGTGGCCTGTTGATTGGTGTGACGCGCTACACCTTTGACAAAGAACGTCACTTGCTGGAGTCGAGCTTCGCCAAACGTGCGCAATACAGTGGCGAAAAATGGCAACTGAGCGACGTCACCACCACGTACTTCCGCAATATTGGCCAAGGCACCAACGCCCGTACCGAAGTGATCAACGTGCCGAGCGAAGAGTGGGATATCGCCCTCAAACCGGAACTCTTGAATACCGTGGTGATGATCCCGGAAAGCCTGCCGATCTCGGGGCTGTGGAGCTATATCCACTACCTCAAGGACCAGGGCCTGAACAACGGCCGCTACTGGCTGGCATTTTGGGTCAAGGTGTTGCAACCGGTGGTCACCGCGGCGCTGGTGCTGATGGCGATTTCGTTCATCTTCGGCCCGTTGCGTTCGGTAACCCTGGGCCAACGCGTGTTTACCGGCGTGCTGGTGGGCTTCACCTTCCGCATCGCCCAGGACCTGCTGGGCCCGTCGAGCCTGGTGTTTGGTTTCTCGCCGCTGTTTGCGGTGCTGGTGCCAACCGCTATCTGCGCCCTGGCCGGGTTCTGGCTGCTGCGCCGGGCGGGCTAGCCGCGCGCTTATGAACAAAAAATGCCCCGGTCGAGAGATCGGGGCATTTTTGTTCTGGTCAGCAAAGATGACGCCTGGCCTGAGCATCAGGTACAATTCCCGGCTATTTTTCAGCGGGCAATCTGCCTGCAGCCTTTTTGAGTGTTGATCCGTGAGTGATTTGAGTCATATCCGCAATTTCTCCATCATCGCCCACATTGACCATGGTAAGTCGACGCTGGCCGATCGATTCATCCAGATGTGCGGCGGCCTTGCCGAGCGTGAAATGGAAGCCCAGGTACTGGATTCCATGGACCTCGAACGCGAGCGCGGGATCACCATCAAGGCCCACAGCGTGACCCTGTACTACACCGCCAAAGACGGTATCAAGTACCAACTGAACTTCATTGACACCCCTGGCCACGTCGACTTCACCTACGAAGTCAGCCGTTCCCTGGCGGCCTGCGAAGGTGCGCTGCTGGTGGTGGACGCGGGCCAGGGCGTTGAAGCCCAGTCCGTGGCCAACTGCTACACCGCCATCGAGCAAGGCCTGGAAGTGATGCCGGTGCTGAACAAGATCGACCTGCCACAGGCCGATCCGGACCGCGTCAAAGAAGAAATCGAAAAAATCATCGGCATTGACGCCACCGACGCCGTCGAGTGCAGCGCCAAGACCGGCCTGGGCGTCGACGAAGTGCTCGAGCGCCTGGTCAAGACCATTCCCGCCCCCACCGGCAACTACGAAGATCCGCTGCAAGCGTTGATCATCGACTCCTGGTTCGACAACTACCTAGGCGTTGTTTCCCTGGTACGCGTGCGCCATGGCCGTGTGAAAAAAGGCGACAAGATCCTGGTCAAATCCACCGGCAAGATCCACCTGGTGGACAGCGTCGGTGTGTTCAACCCGAAGCACACGGCTACCACTGATCTGAAGGCCGGTGAAGTAGGCTTCATCATCGCCGGTATCAAGGACATTCACGGTGCGCCGGTCGGTGACACCCTGACCTTGAGTTCCACCCCTGACGTCGACGTGCTGCCGGGCTTCAAACGCATCCAGCCGCAGGTCTACGCCGGCCTGTTTCCGGTCAGCTCCGACGACTTCGAAGATTTCCGCGAAGCCCTGCAAAAGCTCACCCTCAACGACTCGTCGTTGCAGTACACCCCGGAAAGCTCCGACGCCCTGGGCTTCGGCTTCCGTTGCGGCTTCCTCGGCATGCTGCACATGGAGATCATCCAGGAGCGTCTTGAGCGCGAGTACGACCTGGACCTGATCACCACCGCGCCGACGGTTATTTTTGAGCTGGCGCTGAAAACCGGTGAAACGATTTACGTCGACAACCCGTCCAAGCTTCCAGACCTGTCTTCCATCGAAGACATGCGCGAACCGATCGTGCGCGCCAATATTCTTGTGCCGCAGGAACACCTGGGCAACGTCATTACCCTGTGTATTGAAAAGCGTGGCGTACAGCACGACATGCTGTTCCTCGGTACCCAGGTGCAAGTGACCTACGATTTGCCGATGAACGAAGTGGTCCTGGACTTCTTTGACCGTCTCAAATCCACCAGCCGCGGCTATGCTTCGCTGGACTACCATTTCGACCGGTACCAATCGGCTAATCTGGTGAAACTGGATGTGTTGATTAACGGCGACAAGGTCGATGCCCTGGCACTGATCGTGCACAAGGACAACGCGCACTACAAAGGTCGCCAGTTGACCGAGAAGATGAAAGAACTGATCCCGCGCCAGATGTTCGACGTTGCGATCCAGGCCGCCATCGGCGGGCAGATCATTGCGCGGACCTCGGTCAAGGCCCTCAGAAAGAACGTGCTGGCCAAATGCTACGGCGGTGACGTAAGCCGTAAGCGCAAGCTGCTTGAAAAGCAAAAGGCCGGTAAAAAACGCATGAAGCAAGTGGGTAACGTGGAAATTCCACAAGAAGCCTTCCTTGCGGTGCTCAGGTTGGATAGTTAGGTCCTATGTCGCTAAATTTCCCGCTGTTGCTGGTCATCGCCGTTGCCGTTTGCGGTCTGTTGGCATTGCTCGATCTGGTCTTCTTCGCCCCGCGTCGTCGGGCGGCTATCGCGTCCTATCAGGGCAGCGTCAGCCAGCCCGATGGCGTGGTCATCGAGAAGCTGAACAAAGAGCCTTTGCTGGTTGAATACGGCAAGTCGTTCTTCCCGGTGTTGTTCATCGTGCTGGTGCTGCGCTCGTTCCTGGTGGAGCCGTTTCAGATCCCGTCGGGCTCGATGAAACCGACCCTGGACGTGGGCGACTTCATCCTGGTGAACAAGTTTTCCTATGGGATCCGCTTGCCGGTGATCGACAAGAAGGTCATCGAAGTCGGTGACCCGCAGCGCGGCGATGTGATGGTGTTCCGCTACCCGAGCGACCCGAACGTCAACTACATCAAGCGTGTGGTCGGCCTGCCGGGCGACGTGATTCGCTACACCAGCGACAAACGCCTGTTCATCAACGGTGAATCGGTGGCCGAGAAACTGATCGGTTCCGAACCGAACAGCCTGGGCAGCGCCGAGCTGTACCAGGAAAAACTCGGTGCGGTCGAGCACGAAATCCGCAAGGAAATGAGCCGCTACCGCGCGACGCCTGATGGTGAATGGAAAGTGCCGGCCGGGCACTACTTCATGATGGGCGACAACCGTGACAACTCCAATGACAGCCGCTACTGGGATGATCCCAATATTCCCAAGGACCTGCTGGGCATGGTTCCCGACCAGAATATCGTCGGCAAGGCCTTTGCGGTCTGGATGAGCTGGCCGGAACCCAAACTCAGCCACCTGCCGAACTTCTCGCGAGTCGGGCTGATCAAGTAATACAAGCGGCGCTGTGAACACAGCGCCGAATGCTTTTCTGGGGCTCGGACATTTCCGGCCTCATGCAGCACCAACCAGGATTTGAATTTGAACACTGCGTCAATCGTCGATGGCCGCCGGTGCCACCAACTAGATATGGATAAACCGTGACCGTTTCTCTAGCACGTCTCGAGCGCCAGCTCGGCTACACCTTCAAGGACCAGGAATTGATGGTCCTTGCCCTCACACACCGCAGCTTTGCAGGGCGCAACAACGAGCGCCTGGAATTCCTCGGTGATGCCATCCTCAATTTTGTCGCCGGTGAAGCGCTGTTCGAGCGCTTCCCCCAAGCCCGTGAAGGCCAGCTGTCGCGCCTGCGCGCGCGCCTGGTGAAGGGCGAGACCCTTGCCGTGCTGGCCCGTGGCTTTGGCCTGGGCGAATACCTGCGGCTGGGTTCCGGTGAGTTGAAGAGCGGCGGTTTCCGGCGTGAATCGATCCTGGCCGATGCCCTCGAGGCGTTGATCGGTGCGATCTACCTTGATGCAGGCATGGAAGCGGCCAAGGAGCGCGTCACTGCGTGGCTGACTTCCGAGATCGAGAGTCTCACGCTGGTCGACACCAACAAAGATCCCAAGACCCGCCTGCAGGAATTCCTGCAGTCCCGCGGTTGCGAACTGCCACGCTACGAAGTGGTGGATATCCAGGGTGAGCCCCATTGCCGCGTATTCTTCGTGGAATGTGAAATCACCTTACTGAACGAAAAAAGCCGAGGTCAGGGTGTGAGCCGTCGTATTGCCGAACAGGTAGCGGCCGCTGCAGCACTGATTGCCCTGGGCGTGGAGAATGGCCATGACTGATTCAACCGCAACACGCTGTGGCTATGTTGCCATTGTTGGCCGCCCCAACGTGGGCAAGTCCACGCTGCTCAACCACATCCTCGGCCAGAAGCTTGCGATCACCTCGCGCAAGCCGCAGACCACCCGCCACAACATGCTGGGCATTAAGACCGAAGGCACCGTGCAAGCGGTCTACGTCGACACCCCGGGCATGCACAAAGGCGGCGAGAAAGCCCTTAACCGCTACATGAACAAGACCGCTTCGGCGGCGTTGAAAGACGTCGACGTGGTGATCTTCGTGGTCGATCGCACCAAGTGGACCGACGAAGACCAGATGGTCCTCGAGCGTGTGCAGTACGTCACCGGCCCGCTGATCGTCGCGCTGAACAAGACCGACCGCATCGAAGACAAAGCCGAGCTGATGCCGCACCTGACCTGGCTGCAGGAACAACTGCCGAACGCCCAGATCATGCCGATCTCGGCCCAGCACGGTCACAACCTCGAAGCCCTGGAACGCGTGATTGCCGGCTACCTGCCGGAGAACGAACACTTCTTCCCCGAAGACCAGATCACCGACCGCAGCAGCCGTTTCCTTGCCGCCGAACTGGTGCGCGAGAAAATCATGCGCCAGATGGGTGCCGAGCTGCCGTACCAGATCACCGTCGAAATCGAAGAGTTCAAGCAGCAGGGCAAGACCTTGCACATCCATGCGCTGATCCTCGTCGAACGTGACGGCCAGAAGAAAATCATCATTGGCGACAAGGGTGAGCGCATCAAGCGCATCGGCACCGAAGCGCGCAAGGACATGGAATTGCTCTTCGATTCCAAGATCATGCTCAACCTGTGGGTGAAGGTTAAGGGTGGCTGGTCCGATGATGAGCGTGCATTGCGCTCGTTGGGCTACGGCGACTTGTAAAACACCGCACGATGATGGGCGGGCTTGTTGTGGCGAGGGAGCTTGCTCCCGCTGGGCCGCGAAGCGGCCCCAAAAAGGCCACCGAGGTTTTACTGATAAAGCTCGGTGGCTGATACAGGGGCTGCTTCGCAGCCCAGCGGGAGCAAGCTCCCTCGCCACAAAGGCGCTTTCCCTCTTCAGAGATTCCCCGTCTCATGTCCCAATCCCCACCCCCCAGCCAACTCGCCTATGTCCTGCACAGCCGCGCCTATCGCGAGACCAGCGCCCTGGTGGATTTCCTCACGCCACAAGGCCGCTTGCGCGCAGTCTTGCGCAGTGCACGGGGCAAGGCGGGCACGTTGGCCCGGCCGTTCGTGGCCCTGGACGTGGAGTTTCGCGGCAAGGGCGAGCTCAAAAACGTCGGCCGCCTGGAAAGCGTTGGTACCTCCGCCTGGCTGAATGGCGAGGCCCTGTTCAGTGGCCTCTACCTCAATGAGTTGCTGATCCGTCTGCTTCCCGCGGAAGACCCGCACCCGGCGGTCTTCGATCACTACGCCGCCACCCTGATCGCCTTGGCCGAAGGCCGGCCCCTGGAACCGTTGCTGCGCGCGTTTGAATGGCGCCTGCTCGACGACCTGGGCTATGGCTTTGAATTAAACAACGACCTGCACGGCGACCCCATTGCTGCCGACGGTATGTACCGACTGCAAGTCGACGCGGGCCTGGAGCGCGTATACCTGCTGCAACCCGGCTTGTTCCAGGGCACCGAGCTGTTGGCCATGAGCGAAGCCGACTGGACCGCCCCCGGCGCCTTGTCCGCCGCCAAGCGCCTGATGCGCCAGGCCCTGGCCGTGCACTTGGGCGGACGGCCGCTGGTCAGTCGCGAGTTGTTTCGAAAGCCCTGACATCCCCGTGTATGCTGTGCAGCGTTTCTTTCCCCTTTTCAGGAGCGCTTCCGTGAGCACCAGCAATCGCATTCTTCTTGGCGTCAATATCGACCACGTCGCTACCCTGCGTCAGGCCCGGGGCACCCGTTACCCTGACCCGGTCAAGGCCGCGCTGGACGCCGAAGAAGCGGGCGCCGACGGCATCACCGTGCACCTGCGCGAAGACCGCCGCCACATCCAGGAACGCGACGTGCTGTTGCTCAAGGATGTGCTGCAAACGCGCATGAACTTCGAAATGGGCGTCACCGAAGAAATGATGGCCTTCGCCGAGCGCATCCGCCCGGCGCACATCTGCCTGGTCCCGGAAACCCGCCAGGAACTGACCACCGAAGGCGGCCTGGATGTGGCTGGCCAGGAAGCGCGAATCAAGGCGGCGGTAGAGCGCCTGTCGAAGATCGGCAGTGAAGTGTCGCTGTTCATCGACGCCGACGAGCGCCAGATCGAAGCCTCGCGCCGTGTCGGTGCCCCCGCCATCGAACTGCACACCGGCCGTTACGCCGACGCCACCACGCCCACCGAAGTGGCTGACGAGCTGCAGCGCATCGTCGACGGTGTGAACTGCGGCCTCAACGAAGGCCTGATCGTCAACGCCGGCCATGGCCTGCACTACCACAACGTCGAAGCCGTGGCCGCGATCAAGGGCATCAACGAGCTGAACATCGGCCATGCACTGGTCGCGCACGCGCTGTTCGTCGGCTTCAAAGGCGCCGTGGCCGAGATGAGGGCGCTGATCCTGGCTGCTGCCAAGGCTTAAAAAACGCTGAAAATCCAATGTGGGAGGGGGCTTGCCCCCGATAGCGGTGTGTCAGTCAGCCTATCTGTCGCTGACCCACTGCGATCGGGGGCAAGCCCCCTCCCACAGTGATTTTCGGTGCATCCAGAGTTGTCGTCATCCAGCCAACCCCTTTGAAATCAGCCATGCGGCAATGCGAAGCCTTACTGTTTAGCCAGTGCAGGTGTATCGTATCTGCCCTTTGCAGGCCCCGAGCCTGCGGCAGATACGTGAGGTTGTTGTGTCCCGATCCTTTTCTCGTCGACAAATCCTGGGTGGTCTTGCAGGCCTGGCCGTAGTGGGGGTGGGGGCCGGTGGCGCCTATCGCTACTGGCTGGGGAAAGTCGCCGAGGCCGAGGCGGGACACGATTACGAACTGATTGCGGCACCGCTGGATGTGGAACTGGTGCCGGGGCACAAGACCGAAGCCTGGGCGTTCGGCCCCTCGGCGCCGGGCACCGAATTGCGCGTGCGCCAGGGCGAGTGGCTGCGCGTGCGGTTTATCAACCACCTGCCGGTCGCCACCACCATTCACTGGCATGGCATCCGCCTGCCGCTGGAAATGGACGGCGTGCCCTACGTCTCGCAATTGCCGGTGCTGCCCGGCGAATACTTCGACTACAAATTCCGCGTGCCCGACGCCGGCAGCTACTGGTATCACCCGCATGTGAACAGCAGCGAAGAACTTGGCCGGGGCCTGGTCGGCCCGCTGATCATCGAGGAGCGCGAACCTACCGGTTTCAAGCACGAGCGCACCCTCAGCCTGAAAAGCTGGCATGTGGACGAAGAGGGCGCTTTCGTGGCGTTCAGCGTTCCCCGTGAAGCGGCGCGTGGCGGCACCGCCGGGCGCTTGTCGACGATCAATGGCGTGTCCCAGGCGGTGATCGATCTCCCCGCCGGGCAGATTACGCGCGTGCGTCTGCTCAACCTCGACAACACCTTGACCTATCGCCTCAATATCCCGGACGTTGAAGCGCAGATCTATGCGCTGGACGGCAACCCCATCGAACCTCGCCCGTTGGGCAAGGAATATTGGCTGGGCCCGGGCATGCGTATCTGCCTGGCGATCAAGGCACCGCCGGCTGGCGAAGAGCTGTCGATCCGCAACGGCCCGGTGCGCCTGGGCACCTTCCGTTCGGTGGCCAACACCGACGCGCCTACCGACTGGCCACCGGCATTGCCCGCCAACCCGATCAGCGAGCCGGACCTGGCCAATGCCGAAAAACTCAACTTCAATTTCGAGTGGGTGGGTTCGGTGTCGGTGGATGACGGCAAGCCGCCGAGCCTGTGGCAGATCAACGGCAAGGCCTGGGACATCACCGACAAGACCTGCGCCGACCGCCCGATTGCCAGGCTTGAGAAGGGCAAGAGCTACATCTTCGAATTGAAAAACATGACCCAGTACCAGCACCCGATCCACCTGCACGGCATGAGTTTCAAGGTGATCGCTTCGAACCGCCACAAGGTGATCCCGTACTTCACCGACACTTACCTGCTGGGCAAGAACGAACGCGCACGCGTGGCGTTGGTGGCGGATAACCCAGGGGTGTGGATGTTCCACTGCCATGTGATCGACCACATGGAAACCGGCCTGATGGCCGCCATCGAGGTGGCGTGATGCGCCAGTTTCGCCCTACGGCGATCATCGACCGCAGTCGCGACCAGGACTTCATGCGCGAGGCCCTGGTGCTCGCCGCCCAAGGTGCCGCGTTGGGTGAAGTGCCCGTGGGCGCGGTACTGGTGCAGGACGGTGAAATCATCGGCCGTGGCTTCAACTGCCCGATCAGCGGCAACGACCCCAGCGCCCATGCCGAAATGGTCGCTATCCGCGCCGCTGCGCAAGCCATCAGCAACTACCGCCTGGTGGGCAGTACGCTGTATGTGACGTTGGAACCGTGCAGCATGTGCGCCGGTTTGATCGTGCACTCACGGATTGCGCGGGTGGTGTACGGCGCGCTGGAGCCTAAGGCCGGGATTGTGCAGAGCCAGGGGCAGTTTTTTACCCAGGGCTTTTTGAATCATCGGGTGGTGTTTGAAGGTGGGGTGTTGGCGCAGGAGTGTGGGACGGTGCTGAGTGAGTTCTTCAGGGCCAGACGCGCCAAGCCTCAGGCCTAGCCAACACCGTATAGCCAATGTAGGGGGAGCAAGCCCCCTCCCACATTGTGATCTCCCTGTATTCAAGGGGGATCGGGGGGTTATTTCTTGGCGATGATCACCGCCCGCATCGGCGCCGGCAGCCCTTCAAGGGTCTTGCTGTGATCCTCCGGATCGAGGAAGTCACTTAACGACTGATACTTCATCCACTCCGTGCCGCGCTGTTCCTCCACGGTGGTCACGCTCACATCCACGCAACGCACGTCACTGAACCCGGCACGGCGTAGCCACAGCATCAACGCCGGCACCGAAGGCAGGAACCACACGTTACGCATCTGCGCGTAGCGATCTTCCGGCACCAGCACTTGCTGCTGATCGCCCTCGACCACCAATGTTTCCAGCACCAGCTCACCGCCCTTGACCAGGGTGTCCTTCAGCGCCAGCAAATGCTCGATCGGCGAACGGCGGTGGTAGAAAACACCCATCGAAAATACCGTGTCAAAGCCTTCCAGGTTCGCCGGCAAATCTTCAAACGGGAACGGCAGGTGCCAAGCCTTGGGCTCGGACAGGTAGCGCTGCACCGCCTGGAACTGGCAGAAGAACAGCCAATTCGGGTCCACGCCAATCACACTGTCGGCACCGGCGCCGAGCATGCGCCACATGTAATAGCCGTTGCCGCAGCCTACATCCAGGATGCGTTTGCCTTTGAGGTCCAGGTGCGGCGCGACCCGTGACCATTTCCAATCCGAGCGCCATTCGGTGTCCACATGGACGCCGAACAGGTGGAACGGCCCCTTGCGCCACGGGCACAGCCCCATCAGTGCCGTGCGCATTTGCGCGCGGGTAGCGTCGTCGCAGTCGGTGTCCAGCGCCAGGTCGTTGAGCAAATCGACTTCGCTGGGTTGGATGTTCGGCAGTGCATCCAACGCACTCTGCCAACGGTCCAGGTCGCCATGACCCTTTTCCATCTTGCTATCGAGTTGCGCTTGCAGGCCTTGGGCCCACACGGCCAGGGGAGTGCCGACCAAATGGCGGGCGAGGGGGGACAGATCAATCATGGCAAGGCAATCAACGAGGCAAAGTTAAGACACTGGAACCACGGCACGACTGTCGAGAAACCCGCCGCCAGCAGGCGTTCGCGGTGTTCTTCGAGGCTGTCGGGCTTCATGACGTTTTCGATGGCGCTGCGCTTCTGGGCGATTTCCAGTTCGCTGTAGCCGTTGGCGCGTTTGAACGCGATGTGCAGGTCGTTGAGCAGCGCGTGTTCTTCAGGATCGTTGAAACGCAGCTTCTCCGAAAGAATCAACGCACCGCCCGGCAGCAGCGATTGGCGGATGCGCGAGAGCAAGGCCAGGCGTTCATCGGGGGCAATGAACTGCAGGGTGAAATTCAGCGCCACCACCGAGGCCGGCGCAAATTGCAGCGCGAGGATATCGCCCTCGATCACCTCGACCGGCAGCAACTCCTGGAACATCGAGTCCTGGCCATTGAGGTATTCGCGGCAGCGCTCGACCATCGCCGCCGAGTTATCCACTGCAATCACCCGACAACCGTCGGTGCGCACATGGCGACGCAAGGCCTGGGTCACCGCGCCGAGCGACGAGCCCAGGTCATACAGCACGCTATGGGGCTGGGCAAACTGCGCCGCGAGCACACCGAGGTTCTCGACGATGGTCGGGTAACCCGGCACCGAGCGCTTGATCATGTCCGGGAACACCCGCACCACGTCTTCGTTGAAGGCGAAGTCCGGCACCTGGGGCAGGGGCTGGGCGAATAGGCGATCGGGTTCTTTGCTCACGGTTGTTCCGGCAACGAAGGGGGAAAGGCCGGCATTTTAGCCAAGTTGGCCCTCGGATGCGCGCGTTGTCTGATTTGTGGTCAGCAGGCTTACTGTGGTGGGCGGGCCTGCTGTGGTGAGCAGGCTTGCTGTGGTGAGCGGGCTTGCCCCGCGCTGGGCTGCGCAGCAGCCCCAAACTATTAAGGTCAGCGCTGCTTCCGGATAAATGCTGATGCAGTGATGCCCCACTGTCCCAGCCAGTAAGTGACGATCAGCAAATACGGCGCCGCCTCGAACGCGACCACAAACCGATTGATACCGATCAGCGTGTCGGAAAACACAAACGACCCCGCACCCGCCGCCGCCAGCAGTGCCGAGCGTTTCGGCACATCACTGCCCAATCGCGCCAGTGCGCGCCAGAGCATGGCGCTGATCACCAGCGCGTACACCACGACGGGGATCAGCAAATCGCCAAGCCCGTGGGAAATCAAAATGCTCAGCAGCACCGCGCCCACGGCCAGCGCGAGCACCAACGGCAGCAGTGCCAAACGCCGACAGTCGCTGTAATAGGCTTTCAGATAGGCCAGGTGCGCAAACAGGAACGCACCGAGGCCAAAGATAAACAGGTCGCCCGGCCAGGCGAGCAGCACATCGCCGACCAGGGAGAAAATCAGCCCCAGGCTGATCCAGCGTCGATAGTCGGTGGGCGGTGCATCATGCAGCCAGCCCAGCAGCGCCAGTACCGGCAGCGGCTTGACCAGCAGGCACAGCAACGCCGCATGGGTGGTCAAGCCGTAGATAAAGGTGCCGGCGCCCATCAGCGCAAGAATCAGCCATGGCATATCAGTTCACCGTGACGGCGCAGTCAAAGGTTTCGACGGGTTCGGCTTCCGGTTCCCAGGGTTGCTGGGAGGTCAGGCGCAAACGGCCCTGGCCGGCCGCGAAGGCCTGGAAGCGCCAGGTGGACTGGCCGCCGCCTCCGATCACGCCGGATTCCGTGCTGCTATAGACCTCGGGGCTCAACGCACGCAGCACACCGCCGGCGGAGTCCTGGATGGCCCAGCGGTAACCGGTGGTGGGGTTGCTGGGCAGGGTTAGGATCAGGTTTTGCCCGGTTTTAAGCTGAAGCGGGCAGGCGCTTTGGTTGTCCACGCTGACGTTTTGCTTGGGGGCACTGGCGCAGGCGGCCAGCAGGGCAAGGCTCAAGGGGAGAAGCAGGCGGGCTGCGGTCATGGGGGCTCCGTTGATTCACGACGAAGGGCGAGCATAACTGAAGATGAGGCAAGGTGTAGTGAGCGGGCTTGCCCCGCGCTGGGTGGCGAAGCCGCCCTGAACCAAACACCGCGTTCTGTCTGAAAGAATGCGGTGTTTTAACAGGGGCGGCTTCGCCACCCAGCGCGGGGCAAGCCCGCTCATTACAGGGCCGGGCACTACCTGGTGATTAGAACAGCACCTTCGCCACGTCCGCAAAGCGCTTGGCAAAGTGCACGGTCATGCCTTCCTTCAGGTACTCCGGCAACTCCTCGAAGCTACCGCGATTCGGCTCCGGCAAAATCAGCTCATGAATCTTCTGGCGCCGCGCCGCAATCACCTTTTCGCGCACCCCGCCAATCGGCAGTACATGCCCGGTCAACGTCAGCTCGCCGGTCATGGCCACGCCTTTTTTCGGCGGCTGGTTACGCGCCAGGGACAATAGCGCACTGGCCATGGTCACCCCCGCACTCGGGCCATCTTTGGGCGTGGCACCTTCCGGCACGTGCAAGTGCACGAAGGCTTCGTCGAAGAACTTCGGATCACCACCAAACGACTTCAAGTTGGAGCTGATGTAGCTGTAGGCAATTTCGGCGGATTCTTTCATCACTTCACCCAACTGCCCGGTGAGCTTGAAGCCGCGATTGAGCGTATGGATGCGCGTCGCCTCGATCGGCAACGTCGCGCCGCCCATACTCGTCCAGGCCAGGCCGGTGATCACACCGGTGCCGGACAGCACTTGCTCATTGCGGAACACCGGCATGCCCAGCGAGCTTTCCAGGTCCTTGTTGCCGATCTTGATCACCGAGTCCGGCTCATCCAGCAGCTTGACCACGGCCTTGCGCACCAGTTTGCCCAGCTGTTTCTCCAACTGGCGCACCCCGGCTTCGCGGGCGTAGCCGTCGATCAATGCGCGCAGGGCGCCGTCGCTGATGCTCAGGCTGTTTTTCGACACGCCGGCTTTTTCCAGCTGTTTCGGCCACAGGTGACGCTTGGCGATGGCAACTTTTTCTTCGGTGATGTAGCCCGACAGGCGAATCACTTCCATACGGTCGAGCAGCGGGCCGGGGATGGAGTCCAGGGTGTTGGCGGTGCACACGAACAGCACCTTGGACAGGTCCAGGCGCAGGTCCAGGTAATGATCGAGGAATTCGACGTTCTGCTCCGGGTCGAGGGTCTCCAGCAACGCCGACGCCGGGTCGCCCTGGAAGCTCTGGCCCATCTTGTCGATCTCGTCGAGCATGATCACTGGGTTCATCACTTCCACATCCTTGAGCGCCTGCACCAGCTTGCCCGGCAGCGCGCCGATGTAGGTGCGGCGATGGCCCTTGATCTCGGCCTCGTCGCGCATGCCACCCACACTGAACCGGTAGAACGGCCGCCCCAGGGATTCGGCGATGGATTTGCCGACGCTGGTCTTGCCCACGCCCGGCGGGCCCACCAGCAGCACGATGGAACCGGCGACTTCGCCTTTATAAGCGCCCACCGCGAGGAATTCGAGGATGCGACTCTTGATGTCATCCAGCCCCGCGTGGTGTTTATCCAGCACCTTGCGCGCGTGTTTGAGGTCAAGTTTGTCCTCGCCGTACACGCCCCACGGCACCGCGGTGGCCCAGTCGAGGTAGTTGCGCGTCACCGCGTATTCCGGTGAACCGGTTTCGAGGATCGACAGTTTGTTCAGTTCTTCATCAATACGTTTTTTCGCCTGGGCCGGCAGCACTTTGCCTTCCAGGCGTTGCTCGAACTGTTCGACATCCGCGCTGCGGTCGTCCTTGGTCAAGCCCAGCTCTTGCTGGATGACCTTGAGCTGTTCCTTGAGGAAGAACTCGCGCTGGTGCTCGCCGATCTTGCGGTTCACCTCGGCGGAGAGTTCTTTTTGCAGGCGCGCCACTTCCACCTCTTTGCGCAGCATCGGCAGGACTTTTTCCATGCGCTTGAGCATGGGCACGCAGTCCAGCACTTCCTGCAACTCGTTACCGGTGGCCGAGGTCAGCGCGGCGGCGAAGTCGGTCAGCGGCGACGGGTCGTTGGGGCTGAAGCGGTTGAGGTAGTTCTTCAGCTCTTCGCTGTACAGCGGGTTGAGCGGCAGCAGTTCCTTGATCGCATTGATCAGCGCCATGCCGTAGGCCTTGACCTCGTCGGTCGGCTCGCTCGGCTGGTGCGGGTATTCGACTTCCACCAGGTACGGCGGGCGGTGGTGCTTGAGCCAAGTCTTGATGCGCACGCGGGTCAGGCCCTGGGCCACGAACTGCAGCTTGCCGTTCTCGCGGCTGGCGTGGTGCACCTTCACCAGGGTGCCGTACAGCGGCAGGCTGGAGGTGTCGAAGTGGCGCGGATCTTCCGGCGGGGTGTCCATGAAGAACAGGGCCAGGGAGTGGTGGTCGGATTTGCTTACCAGCTCCAGGGTCTCGGCCCACGGCTCTTCATTGACGATCACCGGCAGCACTTGCGCCGGAAAGAAGGGCCGGTTGTGGATCGGGATGATATAGACCTTGTCCGGCAGGTTTTGCCCAGGCAGGGCCAGGCCGGTGTTGGACGAAGGGGTTTCAGCGTTTTCGGGGTCGGCGTAGTCGTTGAGGTCGTAATCAGGGAAATCTTGCTGGTCGCTCATGGGGCACCTGCATAAGGAAGTATGGTGCTTAGATGGGGCGGGGCAGTGGTGGTTTCAATGGGGGGGTGGAGTTAGCAACAAATTGCATGAAATAACGGGAGAGACTCGCTCAGTGTGGGAGGGGGCTTGCTCCCGATAGCGGTTATTCAGATAAAAATTGATGTCTGGCACACCGCCATCGGGAGCAAGCCCCCTCCCACATTTTTTATCGCGTGGCGTCAGCTGATTTTGTACAGGTAGGCGGGCAAGGGCTGCTCCGGTAACACTGAGAGCACCTTCAAACGCTGCAACATACGTTGCCGTGCCCGCTGTAAATGCTCACGCAGGTTCAGCGCCGCTGCATCAAACGCGCCGTGCAGCAGCAACTCCAGAATCAAACGATGTTCGGCCAGCATGGCGGGATCGGCGCCGATCCCCAGCAAACGGTAGAAAATCCGGCTGATGATCATCGGGCTCTGGCCCTGGCGGATCAGGGCGGCGATCTTGCGGTTTTGCAGGCCGGCCAGGCAGCGTTGGTGCAAGTCCTCTTCAATCTGCTCAATGGCTTCCAGGCTGCATTGGGGGCTGTCTTGCGCTTCCAGCACGCGCTGCAACATCGCTTCAAGCAGCTCGCGGTCGAGGTGGGGCGCGCTCTGGCGCAGGGCTTCAGGCTCCAGGCAGGCACGCAGTTCGTAGTCTTCGGTGATTTCCCGCGCCGTCAAAGGCCCCGCCAGCCATTGGGAGTAGGGCTCCTTTTCGACCAGGCCACGATCGCGCAGGCGCATCAGCGCTTCGCGCACCACCGCGCGGCTGACGCCGTAGTGGTCGGCAGCGGCTTGCTCGTCGAGTCGGTAGTGGCCGAAGGCAATGCAGGTGGACAGCGCCGCGCCGATTTCCTCAACGATGCGCTCGCCCAGCGGCCGCGTGTCCACCAGCTCATCTTCTCCGTTAAGCCCCAGATGCGCATGGCTCAAGGGTAAGCGCAGTGGCTCCATGGCCAAGCCTTCGGGGTTGATCAGGTAACCCCGGCCGTTGAAGCGGCAGATCAGGCCTTCGTCATGCAGCAGGTCCAGCGCCTTGCGCACCGGTACGCGACTGGTGCCGAACAATTCGGCCAGCGGCGCTTCCAGCAACACCAGGCCGTGACGCGCGGTACCGTTGACGATCGCGTCACGCAACACCTGGTGAATCATCGCGTAACGGGAGGCCGAGGCGGACACTGCTTTCATCGCTTTCTCTAGAGGCTGTAGGACGGTGGCCGGGGATTCTCTCATACCTTGCGCCTGTCACTCTGCGCCACGTCGGTGGCACTTTTTTGGGGCCCGAAAGGTGGGACTGTTACTTTTCTGCACCAAAATGTACTTATTAATAAAAGATACATTATTTCATTGAAGGCGCTTTCCCGCGCCCTGGCAAGATTTTATTCCACCGTTTAAAACCATCTATCCCGTAGCTCTGGGCAAAATTCACGCATCGCGCCCCTACGGCCTGACGAAGACTGGCACGAAAGCTGCCTTTGTAAAATGTACATTTTATTAATATGTACGTTTTGTGAGGGTCATCCTGATGTCAGACGCCACTTCAATGGCCGAGGATTTTGCCAGCGGTCGCAGCGACCCGGTGCAAGCCCTCGAACAGGCACTCGAAAAGGCCAGCCAAGCGCCGGCCGTTTTTATCAGCCTGACTGCCGAACGTGCCCGCCGTGAAGCCGAGGCCTCCGCCGCCCGTTGGCGCGCCGGCCAGCCATTGAGCATGTTCGATGGCGTGCCGCTGGCCTGGAAGGACTTGTTCGATGTGGCCGGCAGTATCACCACGGCGGGCGCCGCCTACCGTCGAAACGCGTCCGCCGCGTTGCTTGATGCCCCCATCGTCGGCCTGCTGTGCCGCGCCGGGATGGTCAGTGTCGGCAAGACCAACCTCAGCGAACTGGCCTATTCCGGCCTGGGGCTGAACCCGCATTTCGGCACGCCGCACAACCCTCATGGCACCGACCAACCGCGCATTCCCGGTGGCTCGTCGTCCGGCTCGGCAGTGGCCGTCGCCGCCGCAATTGTGCCGATCGCCATGGGCACCGACACGGCCGGTTCCATCCGTATCCCGTCGGCGTTCAACGGCCTGGTGGGTTACCGCAGCAGCAGCCGACGCTATAGCCGCGACGGTGTCTTCCCCCTGGCCCATACCCTTGACAGCCTCGGCCCGCTGACCCGCAGCGTGCGCGATGCGCTGGCCATCGACGATCTGCTGCACGGTCGTAGCCAAACCCACAGCGCCCGCAGCCTCAAGGGCCAGCGCTTTGTGCTGGCGCAACAGGACGTCGAACCCGCTGTGCGCAACAACCTGTTGCGCGCCGTGGAGCAACTCAAGGCCCAGGGTGCGTTGATCGAAGAACGCGAATGCCCGACCTTCCAGGCAACCCTGGACCTGATCAAACACCACGGTTGGCTCGGTGCTTTTGAAGCCTTCGCCCTGCACGAAGCGTTGCTCGACAGCCCCGACGCCGAACAACTCGACCCCCGCGTGCGTCGCCGCCTCGAAGCCGCGCGTTCACTGCCGGCCAGCCAGCTTATCCACCTGACCGAAGCACGCCGCCGCCTGCAACACCACCTGGTTGAAGACCTCGACGGCGCCATCCTCATCACCCCCACCGTTGCCCACGTTGCACCGGCGTTGGCGCCTCTTGAGGCCGACGACGACCTGTTTGTCAGCACCAACCTCGCCACCCTGCGCTTGACTATGCCCGGCAGTTTGCTCGACATGCCTGGCGTAAACCTGCCCAGCGGCCGCGATGCCCAGGGCCTGCCCACCGGGCTGCTGCTCAGCGCCCCGACGGGAGAAGACGCACGCCTGCTGCGCGCGGCGTTGTCCGTCGAAACCGTACTTAACGTTTAAGGAGACACACCATGGCTAAAGACATCCTCTGTGCATTTGGCGTCGACGTTGACGCCGTCGCCGGCTGGCTCGGTTCCTACGGCGGCGAAGATTCGCCCGACGACATTTCCCGTGGCCTGTTCGCCGGTGAGATCGGTGCGCCGCGCCTGCTCAAATTGTTCGAACGCTACGGCCTGCGTACCACGTGGTTTATCCCCGGCCACTCGATGGAAACCTTCCCCGAGCAGATGAAGGCCGTGGCCGATGCCGGTCATGAAATCGGCGTGCATGGCTACAGCCATGAAAACCCCATCGCGATGACCGCCGAGCAGGAAGAAATCGTCCTCGATAAATCCATCGAACTGATTACCCAAGTCACCGGCAAACGCCCCACCGGCTACGTCGCGCCGTGGTGGGAATTCAGCAAGGTCACCAACGAGCTGCTGCTGAAAAAAGGCATCAAGTACGACCACAGCCTGATGCACAACGACTTCCACCCCTACTACGTGCGCAAGGGCGACAGCTGGACCAAGATCGACTACAGCCAGCACCCCGACACCTGGATGAAACCCTTGGTGCGCGGCGAAGAAACCGACCTGGTGGAGATCCCGGCCAACTGGTACCTCGACGACCTGCCGCCAATGATGTTCATCAAGAAAGCCCCCAACAGCCACGGCTTCGTCAACCCGCGTCACCTCGAAGAAATGTGGCGCGACCAGTTCGACTGGGTCTACCGCGAACACGAACACGCGGTGTTCACCATGACCATCCATCCCGATGTGTCCGGCCGCCCGCAAGTGCTGCTGATGCTGGAGCGCCTGATCGAACACATCCAGAGCCATGCCGGCGTGCGCTTTGTCACGTTCGACGAAATCGCCGACGACTTTATCCGCCGTCAACCGCGTACCTGAACCTTTGCCCCCCACCCCTGAGGCGCGACCCATGTCCATCTACAACAAGCTTGACCTGACTGGCTGGAAACCCCGGCAACTGACTTCCAAGGAGGTGCGTTTCGCCACCTGGATCGCGTTTTTCGCCTGGGTGTTTGCGGTGTATGACTTCATCCTCTTCGGCACCTTGCTGCCGGAAATCGGCCGGCACTTTGGCTGGGGTGAAGTGGAGCAAGCTGAAATCGCGACCTGGGTGGCGGTGGGCACGGCGGTGGTCGCCTTTGCCATTGGCCCCGTCGTCGATAAGTTGGGACGACGCAAAGGCATTATCTTCACCGTGGCCGGTTCTGCGCTGTGTTCGGCGCTGACCGCGATCGGTGGCGCGTGGGGCAAGTCGCCGCTGATTCTGATTCGGTCGTTGGGTGGCCTGGGCTATGCCGAGGAAACCGTTAACGCCACCTACCTGAGCGAGCTGTATGGCGCCTCGGAAGACCCGCGCTTGACCAAGCGCCGTGGCTTTATCTACAGCCTGGTGCAGGGCGGCTGGCCGGTCGGCGCGTTGATCGCCGCCGGGTTGACCGCGCTGTTGCTGCCGATCATCGGCTGGCAGGGGTGCTTCATCTTCGCCGCGATCCCGGCCGTGGTCATCGCGATCATGGCGCGCAAGCTCAAAGAGAGCCCGCAGTTCCAGATCCACCAGCGCATCAGCCAGCTGCGTAAAAGCGGTGCGGTGAAGGAAGCGCAGAACGTCGCGGTGACCTACGGCGTGGACTACGACGAACACAGCAAGGCCGGCCTCAAGGCGGCCTTCCGTGGCCCGGCGCGGCGCGCCACGTTGGTGATCGGCGCGGCACTGTTGCTCAACTGGGCGGCGATCCAGGTGTTCAGCGTGCTGGGGACTTCGGTGATCGTCAGCGTGCATCACATCTCGTTCGAAAATTCGCTGATCATCCTCGTGCTGTCGAACCTGGTGGGCTACTGCGGTTACCTCAGCCACGGCTGGATGGGCGACAAGATCGGCCGCCGCAACGTGATCGGCCTGGGTTGGATGCTCGGCGGCCTGGCGTTCGCCGGGATGCTGTTTGGCCCGAGCAATATGCCGATGGTGGTCGGGCTGTACAGCCTGGGCCTGTTCTTCCTGATCGGGCCGTACTCGGCGGCGTTGTTCTTTATCAGCGAAAGTTTTCCCACCAGCATCCGCGCCACGGGCGGCGCCATCATCCATGCCATGGGCCCGATTGGGGCGGTGGTCGCAGGCTTTGGTGCCACTCAAGTGTTGTCCGCCGGCAGCGACTGGCAGACCGCCGCGCTGTGGTTCGGCGCACTGCCGTGCTTTTTGTCCGGCGCGCTGATGTTTGCCGCACGCCATGTGCGTCCGGAAACCGTTCAGTAAGGAGTGATCGATGAGTCGTAAAGTTGCCTTGATTACCGGCGCCGCCAGCGGCATCGGCCAAGCCCTCGCCGTGGCCTATGCCCGCAACCGCGTGGCGGTGGTGGGCGGGTATTACCCGGCTGATCCCCATGACCCGCAGACCACCGTCAGCCTGGTGGAAGCCGCCGGCGGCGAATGCCTGATGCTGCCGTTGGACGTGGGCAATACCGCCTCGGTGGATGCGCTGGCCGAGCAAGCCATACAGCATTTTGGGCGACTGGATTACGCCGTGGCCAACGCGGGTTTGCTGCGTCGCGCACCGTTGCTGGAGATGACCGACGCGCTGTGGGACGAGATGCTCAATGTCGACCTCACGGGGGTGATGCGCACCTTCCGCGCGGCGACCCGGCATATGCATGCGGGCGGCGCGTTGGTGGCGATTTCATCGATTGCCGGTGGCGTGTACGGTTGGCAGGAACACAGCCACTACGCGGCGGCCAAGGCCGGTGTGCCGGGTTTGTGCCGGTCGCTGGCGGTGGAATTGGCACCGCTGGGTATTCGTTGCAATGCGGTGATCCCCGGGTTGATCGAGACGCCGCAGTCGCTGGATGCGAAGAATTCGCTGGGGCCGGAAGGCTTGGCGAAGGCGGCGCGGGCGATTCCGTTGGGCCGGGTAGGGCGGGCGGATGAAGTGGCATCGCTGGTGCAGTTCTTGACCAGTGAGGCGTCGAGCTATTTGACCGGGCAGAGCATCGTTATCGACGGTGGGCTGACCGTGCGCTGGCCTGACTGATGTACCCGATCCAAATGTGGGAGGGGGCTTGCCCACGATGACAGTGTGTCAGCCAGTTTATCTGTAGCTGACACTCTGCAATCGAGGGCAAGCCCCCTCCCACATTGGAACTGTGTTTTTTGTAGGAGATGTGTGTATGCCTCAACTGACTAACCGCCGCGCCGTCATCACCGGCGCCGGCAGCGGCATCGGTGCCGCCATCGCCCGTGCCTACGCCGCTGAAGGCGCGCGCCTGGTGCTGGCCGACCGCAACGCCGCCAGCCTCGCCGAAACCGCGATCACCTGCCGCAACCTCGGCGCCGAGGTGTTCGAATGCCTGGCCGACGTGGGCAGCGTCGAAGGCGCCCAGGCCAGTGTCGACCGTTGCGTCGAACAGTTCGGCGGTATCGATATCCTGGTCAACAACGCGGGCATGCTTACCCAGGCGCGCTGCGTCGACCTGTCCATCGACATGTGGAACGACATGCTGCGCGTCGACCTCACCAGCGTCTTCGTCGCCAGCCAGCGCGCCTTGCCGCACATGCTCGCGCAGCGCTGGGGGCGGATCATCAACGTGGCCTCGCAACTGGGGATCAAGGGCGGCGCCGAACTGACTCACTACGCCGCCGCCAAGGCCGGTGTGATCGGCTTTACCAAGTCCCTGGCCCTGGAAGTGGCCAAGGACAACGTGCTGGTCAACGCCATCGCCCCCGGCCCGATCGAGACGCCGTTGGTGGGTGGCATCAGCGAAGACTGGAAGCGCGCCAAGGCCAAGGAGCTGCCCCTGGGCCGCTTTGGCTTGGCGGACGAAGTGGCACCGGTTGCAGTGCTGCTGGCCAGCGAGCCGGGGGGCAACCTGTTTGTCGGCCAGACCCTGGGCCCGAACTCCGGCGACGTCATGCCATGACGGAGGTGTAGCGATGTGCGGACTCTGCGGATTGCTCGGCGAAGACCTGCACTGGAGCGACCCCCTGGGCGACGAACTGCCCCGACGCCGCGAACGCCTGCGCCGGATTGCGGCGATCAACCAAGTGCTGGCGGTGTTCCGGCTCAAGGTCGAAGACTTCCAGGGCGCGTCCTACCTGCTGTTGGGCGCCACCGGTAAACAGGCACTTGCCCATGGCCTGGATCAACTTTGGCAGGCCGCCGAGACCCTGCTCGGCCGCCCGTTGGATCCTCTCGATCCGATACTGCTCGACCATCTTGAACGCTGAACCCGCCCTCTGTGGCGAGGGAGCTTGCTCCCGTTGGAGCGCGAAGCGCTCCGGTTTTCTGGGGGCTGCTGCGCAGCCCAACGGGAGCAAGCTCCCTCGCCACAATGGACGGTTTGGAAACGACTATGAGCATTGCCCTTAATGTCATCACCGGCTTCCTCGGCAGCGGCAAGACCACCTTGCTCAAGCGCCTGCTGCAGGGCGAAAGCCTGGGCGACACCGCGCTGCTGATCAATGAATTCGGCGATGTCGGCATCGACCACCTGCTGGTGGAAGAAGTGGCGCCGGACACTGTACTGCTGCCCAGCGGCTGCGTGTGCTGCTCGATCCGTGGCGAGTTGAAAGACGCGCTGCTCGGCCTGTTGCAGCGCCGCGAGCGCGGTGAAATCCCGGCCTTTAAACGGGTGATCCTGGAGACCACTGGCTTGGCCGACCCGGCGCCGATCCTCGCCACCTTGAACAACGATGTGCAACTGCGCGGGCGTTTCCATATCGGCCTGGTGATCACCCTGGTCGACGCCAGCCACGCCACCCTGCAAGAACGCCTGCACCCGGAATGGCTGGCCCAGGTGGCCGCGGCGGACCGCTTGCTGCTGAGCAAGACCGATCTTGCGGGCGACTGCGCGGCACTGCGCGCGCACTTGCAGGCGCTGAATGCGGGTACGCCGATCCTGAATACCCACGACATCCACAGCGGCGATCAACTGTTGCTGGGTGAGGGCCTGCGCAGCGCCGAACCGGCGGTGGAAGTCAGTCGCTGGCAGCTGCATCGGACCACCACAGCTATCCACGGTAGTGCACAAGTGTGCAGCCTGACCTTCGACCAGCCGCTGGATTGGGTGGGGTTCGGGGTCTGGTTGTCGATGCTGTTAAGATGCCACGGCGAACGAATCCTCCGTGTCAAAGGGCTGCTCAACGTGAACGCCAGTAACGCCCCCATCGTCATTCATGGCGTGCAGCATTGCCTGCATGCGCCGGTCCATTTGCCTGCGTGGCCGGGCAGTGACCGCCAATCGCGGCTGGTGTTTATCCTGCGCGGCCTCGACCCCGCGCTGCTGCGGCGCTCGTTCGAGGCGTTCTCGCGGCGGTTCGCGGCATGATCACCCTTCGCGTCCTCGGCACCTCCGTCACCTTGCTCGAATGCCTGCGTGTACGCGCCGAACAGGAACTGGGCATTCGCCTGGTGTACCAGGTGCATGATGTCGAACAGGCCCAGCGTATCGCGGTGATGCAGCCCGAGAGCTATGACCTGTACGACCAGTGGTTCCACAACGTCGACTTCGTGTGGCCGGCCCGGGCGATCCAGCCCATCGACACCCGGCGCATTGCGCTGTGGCACGAGATCAATGACCTGCCCAAGCGCGGGCGCCTATCCCCCAATGACCGCCTGGGCAGCGGCAGTGTGCCGAGCGAGCGCCTGTTCGTGCAGCACGACGGCAGCCTCGGCAGCACTGTCACCGAGCGAATCAGCATGCTGCCGCTGACCCACAACGCCGACAGCTTCGCCTACCGCCCCGAGCGGCTGCCCGAAGGTTTTTGCCACGGCAACGAAAGCTGGGGCTGGCTCCTCGACCCCGCGTGGCGTGCGCGTACGGCCTTGCAAAGCGACGCCGCCATCGGCGCCCTGGATGCCGCGCTGGCGGTGCAGGGCGCAGGGCTGGCGACGTTCAAGGACATCGGCAATATGAGCATCGAAGAGATCGACGTGCTTGCCGACATCCTCGTGCGCAAACAGAAAGAAGGACACTTCGCGGCGTTCTGGTCCGATGATGAAGAGGCCGCGCAACTGATGCTCAGCCCGAGTATCGATATCCAGAGCCTGTGGTCACCGACCTTGATGCGCCTGCATCGCGCTGGGGTGAAATACCGCCTGGCGGTGCCGAGCGAAGGGTATCGGGCGTGGTTTGGTGGCGTGTCATTGTCGCGGCATGCCAAGGGGCCGGTGCTGGATGCGGCGTATGCGTATCTGAATTGGTGGCTGTCCGGGTGGCCCGGGGCGGTGATGGCGCGGCAGGGGTATTACATCGGCAACCCGGCGCGCAGTCGTGATCACCTGAGCAGTGCGGAGTGGGATTACTGGTATGCGGGTAAGCCGGCGCGGGAGGAATTGCTGGGGAGTGATGGGTTGCCGTTGATTGATATCGGTGAAATGCGTGATGGCGGGTCTTATGAGCAGCGGATGGGGCATATTGCGGTGTGGAATTCGGTGATGGATGAGCATAATTATTTGGTGCGGCGGTGGGGGGATTTTATGCGGGCTCGGGGTGGTTGACCGGGTACCTATCCGTTGCTGCGGTAACGGCTAACCCGGCGTCCTGCCGGGTTCTTACTGTCGATCTCGGTTAAATGTGGGAGGGGGCTTGCTCCCGATTGCGGTGTGTCAGCTAATACATCTGCAACTGCCCCACTGCTATCGGGGGCAAGCCCCCTCCCACAGTTTGATCTCCATGTATCAGGTGCTTACTTTTGGGATCTTCCAGAAGTGAGTCTCAACCCCCCCCCAAAAATCAGCCAACCCTCTGTCGCCAATAAACCGGCACTCATATCCCCGGTTTTATTGGGTGCACTTACCCCAACTCCCAGCTAATCTCCTCACACCCAACACTCAAACAAAATAGATGTTTTTTTGACGCCAGGTCAGCGGTCGCAAGGGACGCACATGACAAAGGGACGCCGTGGCAGAGAGAGGCGAACGCTGCCAGAGGGCACTGCAATGAGGTGGCGCCACACGTTCCAAACCCGTATCGCGGGGGTGCTCGCGCTATTGCTGCTGGTCGTCGTTGCCGCTACCTACTTTGCCGTAAAGACCGCGACCTCCCGCGCCGTGGAAAACCAGGCGCGAGTCCAATTGAAAACCGGCAGCCAAGTGTTCGAGCGCCTGCTCGACCTGCGTGGGCATCGCCTGCAAAACGGCCTGGACTGGCTGACCGCTGATCTCCCCTTCAAACGGGCTGTGGCCGAAGGCAAGACCGTGCCGATTCTCGCCGCCCTGCGTCGCCACGGCACCGGTATCCGCTCCAGCGAAGTGTTTGTATTGGGCCTGGACGGCAAGGTCATGGTCAGCACCTTGCCGATCCTCACGCGTGGGCAGTTTTTCCCCTATGACGACGCCCTGCGCCACGCGCGGCGCACGGGGCTGCAGATGCTGATTGTGGCGATGGATAGCCGGCCTTATTTGCTGGTGCAGGATGAAGTGCTCGACCCACTGCCCGTCGCCCGCATCGTCATGGGCTTTCCCATGGACACACTGTTCGCTAACGAACTGCGCTCCATGAGCAACCTGGAGGTGTCGTTCCTCAGCGTGCAAAACGGCAAGCCCGGACCGCTGTTCAGTACGCAGCCGGACGCTTACCACGCCACCACCCTTAGCCTGCTGCGCGAGGGGCACATCAGCCCTGAACCGAAGATCCACCTGTTTTATGGCCGGCGCGTGCTCAGCCAAGTGTTGCCGCTGGCCAACACCGGCGATGGCAACGAAGTGCGCGTGTTGCTGCAAAGCCCGCTCGACCATGCCTTGGAGTCCTTCGCGCCGCTGGACCGGCAGTTCCTTGGAATCGCCCTCGCGGTGCTGCTGGTGTCGTTGGCCGGGGCGTTGTTTTTGGCGCGACGGGTGTCGCGCCCGCTCAATGCCCTGGTGCAGGCGGCCGGGCGGATTGGCGCCGGTGACTATCGCACGCCGGTGCGGGTGCGCAGCCACGATGAGTTCGGGCTGTTGGCCCGTGCCTTCAATGCCATGCAAAGCGGCATCGCCACGCGCGAGCGGCAATTGGCGCACAACGCGCTGCACGACCCGCTCACCGGCCTGCCCAATCGCGCGCTGGCCATGGAGCGACTGGGCAGCGCGATCAGTGCGCGTCGGCCGGTGGTGTTGCTGTACCTGGGGATCGAAAACTACCGGGTGATCAACGAAGGTTTCGGCCCCCAGGGCGTGGAAGAAATGCTGCGCGAAGCCAGCCGCTGCCTGTCCATGAGCCTGTTGGCCAGTGACACGGCGGCACGTATTGCCGGCAGCGAGTTCCTGCTGTTGCTGGAAAACACCGAGGTCGACCGCGCCGTGGCCCGTGCCGACCGTCTCTATGCACTGCTCACCGAACCCCAGCGTATCGGCAACGACGAGCTGCGCCACGAAGTGAGCATCGGCATCGCCGCCTACCCAGCCGATGGCCAGCACGTGGAAGAGTTGATCAGCCGCGCCGCCATCGCCCGGCATGACGCCGCGAGCCTGCCGGGGCATTTGCAGATCTACCAGCAGGACCGCGACTTGGCCCATCAGCGCCAGATCACGCTTATCCGTGACCTGCGGCGTGCGGTCATCGAGGGTGAGTTGTTCCTGTGCTACCAGCCCAAGCTCGACCTCAAGCACGGGCATGTGCGCCAGGCCGAAGCCTTGTTGCGCTGGCAGCATCCGGCCCTGGGCCAGGTGTCCCCGGACGAATTCATCCCCCTGGCCGAACGCACCGGCAGCATGAGCAGCCTGACCCTGTGGGTGATTGAAGAAGCTATCCGCCAGATCGCCGAGTGGGCGCAGCGCGGCATGCTGATCCAGCTCTCGGTGAATATTTCGGTGGATGATCTGGCCGATGATGAGCTGGCTATCCGCGTCACTGCCTTGTTGATGCAGTACCAGGTGGGGGCCGAGCAACTGATCTTCGAGATCACCGAAAGCGCGATCATGCACAACCCGCAACAGGCGCTCAGCGTGTTGGAGCAACTGCGCGGCTGTGGCATCAGCCTGTCGGTGGATGACTTCGGCACCGGCTATTCGTCGCTCGCGCAATTGCAGCGTTTGCCGGTGCAAGAGTTGAAAATCGACCAGTCCTTCGTGCGCAACCTCAACAGCACCAGTGGCGACGGAGTGATCGTGCGCTCGACCATCGAAATGAGCCACAACCTGGGGCTCAAGGTGGTGGCCGAAGGTGTGGAGTTCGAGCCCAGCCTCAAGCTGCTCAAGCTATGGAATTGCGACACCGCACAGGGCTACCTCATCAGTCGGCCATTGAACGCGATGGCGTTCGAGCGTTGGATGCGCCGCGAGCGGGCGCCCATCTAAATAGTCATTCCTGTCGACTACAGATTTTTAGAGCAGGGTCGATAACCTCTACAGAGCTTGACCGATTGCATAGGTTTTCGCCGACCAGCGGTCATGTGTTCCTGTAAGCTGAATGATGGCAATTTGCCTTATTTGCGTCATCATGCCCGCAGTGCAACGCTTCTGTGCCAAGGCTGGCCGCTCTTTTAGCCCATTTTCTGCGGATCGACCATGGCTCGGATTTTCCACCTGTTATCCCGTGCGGCGCTGTTGCTGGCCGCGGCCGGCCCCGCGTCGGCGGCGACGCTCGAGGTGGCGGCTTACCAGGCCGACGGCCGCCCGGTCGCCGATGCCGTGGTGACCCTCCGAGGCCCGGCTGATGCACCGCAGGGTGTGCTCAAGGCCGATATGGACCAGCGCGGTCAACGCTTCGCGCCCCATGTGCTGGCGGTGCATACCGGCACGCAGGTGCGCTTCCCCAATAGCGACAATATTCGTCATCAGGTCTATTCGTTCTCCGCTGCCAAGCGCTTTGAGCTGCGTCTTTACGAAGGCACGCCTACCGACCCACTGCTGTTCGATAAACCCGGTGTGGTGGTGCTGGGCTGCAACATTCATGACTGGATGCTGGGCTATATCTACGTGACCGACGACCCTCGCTTCGGCGTCAGCAATGCCCAGGGCCGGGTGCACCTGGAACAACTGCCGGCCGGCGACTACCACCTCACCCTATGGCATCCGCAACTGGCGGGTATGCAGCCGCTGGATGGCGGCACCTTGCACATCCCCGCGGCCGGCCTCAGCCACCGCGTTGTGTTGAGCCTGGAACCTGCGCCTGCGGACTTGCCGCCGGCACCCAGCGCCTTTGGCGATGCCTTCAATCGAGCCGCCCATGAAACTGCGCAATAGTTTCCAGGCGCGGGTCGCCAGTGTGCTGATCCTGCTGTCGCTGGTGGTGATCGGCGCGTTGTATTTCAGCGTCAAGGCCGCGACCCGCTCGGCGGTACGCGGTCAGGCCCTGGCGCAGTTGGACGTGGGGACGCGGGTGTTCGAACGCTTGCTCGACGCGCGCGGCCGACGCCTGGCCGATGGCGTGCAGTTGTTGGCGGCCGACTTCGGCTTTCGCGACGCTGTCGCCAGTGGCGATTCAGCGACGATGCGTTCGGTGCTGCTCAACCACGGTAAGCGTATCAACGCCAATGACATGATCCTGCTGGGCATGGACGGCAACGTCCTGGCCAGCACCGTGGAGGAAGTCCCCGAAGGCTCGACCTTTCGCTACGACCAGGCCCTGCGGGAAGCTCGGCGCAATCGCCAGGCGACGCTGATCGTGCCGTTGCAAGGCGAACCGCACCTGTTGGTGGAGGCTTCGGTGTTGGCACCGTTGCCGATTGCACGGGTGGTGATGGGGTTCAGCATGGACGGTGCGTTCGCCGATGAGTTGCGTTCGTTGAGCAACCTGGAAGTCTCATTTCTGGCGATTGATCGTGGCCGTCCTGGCGAGCTGGTCAGCACCCAGCCGCAGGTACTGCGCGCGAGTATCAGCGCGCTGATGCAGGGCGATTCGACGCGCCGTGGCGTGTCCACCACCGATCACCTTGAGCACCGTTTCCTCAACCAGTCGCTGGTCCTGGCCAGTGATGAAAACGGTAAAGTCCTGGCCCTGCTGCAAAGCCCGCTGGACGCGGCGATGCAGGCGTTTGTACCGCTGGATGAAAAGATCCTCGGCATTGCCCTGGTCGCGCTGATCGCTTCGCTGATCGGTGCGTTGCTGCTGGCTCGCACGGTATCGCGCCCGGTGCAGGCGCTGGCGCTGGCGGCCGAGCGTATCGGCAGTGGCGACTACCAGACCCCGGTCGTGCTGGCGCGCAGTGATGAACTGGGGCGCCTGGCCCTTGCGGTCAACGCCATGCAGAGTGGCATTGCCGAGCGCGAACAACAGCTGGCGCATAACGCCCTGCATGATCGCCTCACCGGCCTGCCGAACCGTGCGCTGGCCATGGAGCGCCTGGGCAGTGCAATTGCGCTGCAGCGGCCGATGGCGTTGATCTACCTGGGGATCGACAACCTGCGCGTCGCCAGCGAAGCCATCGGGCCGCAAGCCGTGGACCAATTACTCTTGACGGTGAGCCAGCGCCTGCAAGCGGCGTTGCGCCCCGGCGATACCCTGGCGCACCTGATCGCCGATGAATTCCTGCTGCTGCTCGAAGGCGCGGGCAGCGACGAAGCTGTGGGCATGGCCGACAAACTGCAACAACTGTTGCTGCGTCCCCAGCGCATCAATGGCCATGATCTGGCCTTGGACTGCCGCCTGGGCATCGCGGCGTACCCGGCCGATGGCGCCAGCCCCATTACTTTGCTGGAGCGGGCGGCGATTGCCATGAAGGACGCCGCACAAATGCCCGGCCGCTTGCAGGTCTACGAGCAGGGGCGCGACCTGGTGCACCGCCGCCAGATCACCCTGATCCGCGACCTGCGCCACGCCCCCAACCTGGGCCAACTGCTGTTGCACTACCAACCCAAGCTGGACATCCGCCAAGGCCATGTGCGCCAGGCTGAAGCGCTGTTGCGCTGGCAGCACCCGCAATTCGGCATGGTCTCGCCGGCGGAATTCATCCCCTTGGCCGAGCGCTCCGGCAGCATCACGTTGCTGACCCAGTGGGTGATCGAGGAGGGCATCCGCCAGTTGTGCGAGTGGAACCGGCGCGGCCTGTCTCTGCAGTTGTCGCTGAACATCTCGGCGGACGACCTGCTTGGCGATGAACTGGCCCATCGGGTCTCGGCATTGCTGCGGCGCTATGGTTTGCCGGCGGAACAACTGCTGTTCGAAATCACCGAAAGCGCGGTGATGCGCGAGCCGGAAAAAGCCCTCAAGGTGCTCAACCTGCTGCGCGACTGCGGCATTGGCCTGTCGGTGGATGACTTTGGCACCGGCTATTCGTCATTGGCGCACCTCAAGCGCCTGCCGGTGCAAGAGTTGAAGATTGACCAATCTTTTGTGCGCAACCTCGATGAAACCAGCGAAGACGCGGTGATCGTGCGCTCCACCATCGAGATGAGTCACAACCTGGGCCTCAAAGTCGTCGCCGAAGGCGTTGAATACGCCCACAGCCTGCGCCTGCTGGAGCGCTGGCAGTGCGACACGGCACAGGGTTACCTGATCAGCCGGCCCTTGAGTGCCGACGCCTTCGAAGCCTGGGTGGCCTTGCCCCTCAGTGCGCAAACTTCCCGGGTTCATTGAGTGGCATGACGGTGCGTGTTTCTTTTCTGATGGGTTGCCTTTGCGCGCTGACCCTACAAACGGCGCTGGCCGATAATGGCCGGCTGATCGCGACCGGCGGCGCCAGCAGCATTGAAGGCGCGGCGGGGGGTGGTATCACACCGTGGGCCGTGCTGGCCGGGTATGGCGAACAGCACGAGTGGGGCGCCACGGCATTCGCCACCACGGTCAACCTTCCGGATTATCGCTTGGACGTGGCCGGTCTGGCGCTGGCCTATGACAACCGTGTCGAGCTGTCTTTCGCCCGCCAGCGCTTCGACCTCGGCACACTGGTGCACAGGCTCAACCTGCCCGAAGACAACCTCGGGCAGGACGTGCTGGGGCTCAAGGTACGGCTGTTCGGCGACGTGATCTACGACGCGTTGCCCCAGGTTTCGCTGGGGCTGGAATACAAGCACCAGACCCACTTCGATATCCCCAGCCTGGTGGGCGCCAAGCGCGACAGCGACGTCGAGGGCTATCTGGCCGCCAGCCGCTTGTTCATGGGCGCCGCGTTTGGTTACAACGTGCTGGTCAACGGCAGCCTGCGCTACAGCCGGGCCAATGAAACCGGCTTGCTTGGCTTTGGCGGTGACCGCCGCGACAGCCGCAGCCTGCTCAAGGAGGGCTCGCTGGCGCTGCTGCTCAACCCGCGGTGGGCCGTGGGCGTGGAGTACCGCGAGAAGCCCGACAACCTGTCGTTTGCCGGCGAAAGTGACTGGGCGGACGTGTTCGTCGGCTATTTCCCCAACAAGCATGTGTCGTTTGTATTGGCCTACGCACGCCTTGGCGAAATCGCCACGCTGGATAACCAGAATGGCACCTACCTGTCGGTGCAAGGGAGTTTCTGATGCGCGTGTTACCGCTATTCCTCGCGCTGTTGCTCAGTGCCTGCGCCCAGCAGCCGCCGAAGGATGACAGCCTCTATCGCGACCTCGGCGCCCTGCCGGGTATCACGCGTATCGTCGAAGGCATGTTGCTCAACATCGCGCGCGATGAACGCATCGTCGAGCGCTTCCGGCGCATTGATATCCAGCGCCTGCGCAACAAGCTGATCGAACAATTTTGTATGGAGGCGGGTGGGCCGTGCACCTACACCGGCGACAGCATGGCCGAGAGCCACAAGGGCCAGAACGTGAGCCGCAGTGATTTCAATGCGTTGGTGGAAGACTTGATCAAGGCGATGGACAGCGAGGGGATTGCAGTGCCGGTACAGAATCGCCTGATTGCGCGGCTGGCGGTGATGCGCGGGGAAGTGATCGAACACTGATCGCAACTGTGGGAGGGGGCTTGTCCTAATGCCAGCCAGTTAAGAAGCAGCAAGAGCGAAAAGTAACGCGTGGCGAGGGAGCTTGCTCCCGCTGGATTGCGCAGCAGTCCCAGTCTTTTGAAACAAAGAGCTGGGGCCGCTTCGCGACCCAGCGGGAGCAAGCTCCCTCGCCACAGGTACGGTGCTCACCTTCAACTGACTGGCATTAGGGCTTGTCCCCTCCCACAGTCTTGTTGTCGGTGTCGCTTAATCCGGCAGTTTGAACGCCATCACATAGTCACCCTGCTTGGTACCCAGGGAGCCATGACCGCCGGCCATGACCAGCACGTACTGCTTGCCGTCCTTGCCGGTGTAGGTCATCGGTGTGGTTTGCGCGCCTGCAGGCAGGCGGCCTTCCCACAGTTGCTTGCCGTTTTTGACGTCGTAGGCACGCAGGTACTGGTCGAGGGTACCGCTGAGGAACGACACGCCACCGGCGGTGGTGAAGGTGCCGCCCAGGCTAGGTACGCCCATGGTCAGCGGGATTGGAACCGGCGAGCTGTCACGCACGGTGCCGTTCTTGTGCATCCAGAGGGTCTTGTGGGTGGTCAGGTCGACCGCCGCCACATAGCCCCACGCCGGTGCCTGGCACGGCAGGCCCATTGGCGACAGCATGGCTTCGAGGATCACGCCGTACGGCGCGCCTTTGTTCGGCTGCACGCCTTCGGTTTCGCTGACGCGTGGACCTTGCTTGGCGATCTCGGCGGCCGGGATCAGTTTCGATTTGAATGCCATGTAGCTTGGGTTCACGAAGGCAATCTGGCGAACCGGGTCGACGGAAATGCCACCCCAGTCGAACACGCCGAAGTTACCTGGGTAAACGATCGAGCCTTGCAGCGATGGCGGGGTGAAAGCACCGTCGTAGCGCATGGATTTGAAATCAATCCGGCACAGCATCTGGTCGAACGGCGTCACGCCCCACATGTCGCGCTCTTTGAGCGGCGGCGGCATGAAGTTCAGGTCGGACTTGGGTTGGGTCGGCGACGTGTGGTCGCCCGCGACCGCACCTTGCGGTACCGCCACTTCGTGGATCGGCACAACCGGTTGGCCGGTGGCGCGGTCCAGCACGTAGATGCTGCCTTGCTTGGTCGACGCCATCACCGCTTGCTTCACGCCTTCAGCGGTCTTGATGTCGATGAGCGAAGGCTGGCCGCCCACGTCCATGTCCCACAGGTCGTGGTGGGTGAACTGGAAGGTCCACTTCACGTGGCCGCTGTCGATGTCCAGGGCGGTCAGGCCGGCGCTGTATTTTTCCGAGTCTTCGGTACGGTCGCCGCCGTATTGGTCGGGCATCTGGTTGCCCATCGGCAGGTACAGCATGCCGAGTTTTTCATCCACGGCGAACATGGACCACATGTTCGGCGAGTTGCGGGTGTAGGTCTTGCCCTCGGCCAACGGCGTGGTGTCGTCCGGGTTGCCGCTGTCCCAGTTCCACACCAGCTTGCCGGTGTGCACGTCGAACGCGCGGATCACGCCGCTTGGCTCGTCGGTGGAAACGTTATCGGTGACGTGGCCGCCGATCACCACCAGGTTCTTGGTCACGGCCGGTGGCGACGTGGAGTAGTAACCGCCTGGGGCGAAGCTGCCGATGTTGGCACGCAGGTCGACCTGGCCTTTGTCGCCGAAGTCTTCGCACATCTTGCCGGTGTCGGCGTTGAGGGCGATCAGACGGGTGTCGGCAGTCGGTACGAAAATACGTTTCGGGCAGGCATTCGGTGCAGCGGCGGGGCTGGCGCTGCCGGTCGGGCTCTGCTCGGAAGCGTAGGCGGCGTCATCGTGATACGACACGCCACGGCAGGTCATGTGCGCCCAACCCTTGAAGTTCTCGGCACCCTGGCTGCTGATCTTCGGATCGAAGCGCCAGATTTCCTTGCCGGTGTCCGGGTCGAGTGCAATCACCTGGCTGTGCGGCGTGCACACGTAGAGCATGCCATTGACTTTCAGCGGGGTGTTTTCTGCGGTGGTCTCGCCTGGATCATTCGGGCCAGGGATGTCACCGGTGCGGAAGGTCCACGCAGGTACCAGTTTGTGAGCGTTTTCCGGAGTGATCTGTGCCAGCGGCGAGTAGCGATCACCGTAGGCCGAACGGCCGTAGGAGTTCCAGTCGCCATCGGCCTGGGACGGCGCAGCGCTGGCCATGCCCGGCACCGCATCGCGGTCCAGTTGACCCTTGATCTCACCGGGGTTGGTGAATTGGCTGGCGACGGCAGCCGCACCGGCCAGCACCACGGCCACGCTCAACGCGCCAGTGCCCAGCGGGGCAGGCTGGCCACGCAGCAACGGACGGCGAAACCACGGGAGCAGCATGACGATACCCAGGGCGAACAGCAGCGCCAGGCGCGGCACCAACTGCCACCAGTCCAGGCCGACTTCCCACAAGGCCCACACGGTGCTGGCGAACAGCACCAGTGCGTACAGACCCAACGCGGCGCGGCGGGTGGCCAGCAGCAGGACGCCGGTCAAGGTGATGCCGATACCGGCCAGCAGGTAGTACAGCGACCCACCGAGCATGCTCAGCTTGATACCCCCGGCCAACAAGGCCAGGCCCATGATCAGCAGCAAGACGCCTAGCAGCCTGGGCAGCAGGCGACTTGGGCTTGAGGCACCGTCAGTGCTCATAGTTGTGTTTCTCCGTTACGTTGGAATTATGTATCCCCGTGTGTCTTCACTGTAGATGACGATTCGGCACGGGCTTGGTTCAGCGTTAATTCGGTTTTTCCGGGGATAAACGGGGTTATCCACAGGCGGGCGATTTATCCCCAGGCGCAGAGGGGGGTAAGACAGCGCTGTCTTTGCAGGCGGGAAATGTCAGCAAGATGGGGTCGACCGGGGAGTGAAACGTTTCAGGTTATTGCCGGGAAGGATAAAGGCAGTGGGCGCCGAGAGAAAGCGCAAATCGCAAGATGCATCATTTCCGATTTGGTAACAGTGACTAAATGTCGCTGCAAAAAGAGGGGCAGGGCAGGGTTTTTGTAGTGAGCGAGCTTGCCTCGCGCGGGGCAAGCCCGCTCACTGCAAGTAGTCAGGCGTACACCTTAGAACGTTGTACGGAGACCGAACTGCACGCTTCTGCCCGGTGCCGGCGCGATATCGCGCAGGATCGAGCTGGCATAGCGCACCGTCTGGTTGGTCAGGTTCTCACCGTTCACAAACGCCAGCCACTGGCTGCCCCCCATGTTGAAGCGATAACCCGCGCTCGCGCCCAGGGTGGTATAGCCATCGGTGCCGCTCTCGTTATCCGGCACACGCCCTTGGCCGGCGGCATGTTCCACGTCGATGCGCGCCTGCCAGCGGTCGAGTTCCCACAGCAAGCCGCTGTTCAAGCGTAACGGTGCAATGCGCGGCAGGGCTTCGCCGGTATCGAGGTTGGTGGCGCGGGTGTAGTCGCCCGACAGTTCCAAGGCGAATTTGCCGTAGGCGCCTTCGCCAAGCTTCCAGTGATCCTGGGCTTCGAAGCCGGCGAAACGTGCACGCACGCCGGAGTATTCGTACTCAGGGATACCGGCTGCGTCCTCTTCACCTTCATCGTTCAATGTGCGACCGGTGCCCAGCAAGCCGATGTAATTGGAGAAGCGGCTGTAGAACACGCCGAAGCTGCCCTTGTGGGTGCCGGTGTCAAAGCGCAGTGCCAGGTCGCTGGACACGGCTTTTTCTTTTTTCAGGTTGGCATCGCCCAATTCGTAAGTGCCGGTGGCGACGTGGGCGCCGTTGGCATACAGCTCGTAGAAGGTCGGCGCGCGCTCGGTGTAGCCCAAGGTCGCGGCCAGGGACCAAATTGGCGTGAGGGTGTACACGGCGCCCGATGACAGGCTGCCGGCGGTGAAGGTGTTGGACCGGTCGGCATTGGCGAAACGCGCATTGCCCTTGGCATCCGGGTCGACGCTGGTGTGTTCCAGGCGCCCGCCGAGGCTGAGTTTCAGGCGCTCGGTGGCCTGCATTTCTTCAAGGATAAACAGTGCGCCGGCGTTGGTATCGGTCTGCGGCACGAAGGCTTCTTCGCCGAGGGCCGAGAACTCGTTGCGGGTCACTTGTGCGCCGACCACGCCGTCGAACGGGCCGATCGGCTGGTGGCGCGCTTCAACCCGCGCTTCATAACCTTTGTTTTTGAAGATCGTGCCGGTTTCGCCGCCTTCGATTTCGCGGTGCTCGTAGTCGGTATAGCCCGCGTCGAGTTTCAGCGAGGTAAACGGGCCTTGCAGGTTGCGGATCTCCGACGCGAAAGCGTAGTGATCCTGCTGCATGCGGATGCGTACATCCTGCTCGGCGGGAGAGCCGTAGTTGGCGTCGTAGTTGCTGTAGGACAGCCCGGCATAACCGTCGTCCCAGGTGTAGGAACCGCCCACGGCGCCGCCGTCCTGGCGCCCATCACTGTTGCCCAGGCGGCCATTCTTCCCGGGCGCGTCGTCGGTTGCCGGGGCGTGTCGGCTGCGGGCTTGGCCAGGGATCTTAAGGTCGTTGAATTCCCGTGCATTGGCATCCAGGTGCAAGGCGAACGTGCCGTTACCGGCTTCCAGTCTGCCGGCGCTGCTGCGGGTGGTGTCGGCGCCGCCGTAGCGCAACTCACCGGCACCGTGGATGCCTTCGATGGCCTCGGTCGGGATGCGGTTGTCGAAGGTATTGACCACCCCACCGATGGCGCTGCCGCCGTACAACAGGGCCGCGGGGCCGCGCACGATTTCGATGCGGTCGACGTTGACCGGGTCCAGCGGCACCGCATGGTCGTAGGACAGCGACGACGCATCCAGCGCACCGACGCCATTGCGCAGGATGCGAATGCGGTCGCCATCCTGGCCGCGAATGATCGGTCGGCTGGCACCTGGGCCGAAGTACGACGACGACACGCCTGGCTGCTTGTTGAGGGTTTCGCCGAGGCTGCCTTTTTGTTGCAGGGTCAGGTCATCGCCTTCGAGCACGGTGGTGGGCGAGGCGAGTTGTTCGCTGCCCAGCGGGTTGCCGGTGATGACTTGGGGTTGCAGTTCAAGGGCCTGGGCTTCGGAGCAGATCAGCAGGGCGGCAGCGAGCGGGGACAAGCGCCACAGAGAAGAGAGGGACATCGGACATTCCTTGGCAAAACGGGGAAAAGATTTGATATTTATCGTTACAATATAACATCTCTTTTTCGCTGGGAACGGGAACTTTTTATAACCGGGCAGGCGGGTGATAAGGTGTGCACCTTCGTGACCCTTTTTCATAGGCCTGGCATGACCGCGACAAGCAACGACCCCCTCCACGGCGTGACCCTGCAACACGTCCTCACCACGCTGGTGGAACACTACGAATGGGAAGGCCTGGCCGAGCGCATTGATATCCGCTGCTTCAAGAGCGACCCGAGCATCAAATCGAGCCTTACGTTCCTGCGCAAAACCCCATGGGCTCGGGAGAAAGTCGAAGGGTTGTACGTGAAGCTGATGCGCACCAAACGCCCGTTGGATTGATCCCATGAAGCGGTTCGTGGCGGCAGCGGCATTGGCCGGCTGGGCGGGGTTGGCGATTCAGCAATACCTGATTTTCTATTCGCGCTGGACGTCTGGCGCCAGCCTGCTCGGCGGGCTGATCAACTTTTTCAGTTTCTTCACCGTGCTCACCAACACCCTGGCGGTGGTGGTGTTGAGCTATGCCTGGGTGAATCGCGACTCAGCGGCGAAGCGGTTTTTTCTCGCGCCAAGGGTCAGCAGTGGCATTGCTGTGAGCATCGTTGTGGTCAGCCTGGCCTACAACCTGCTGCTACGGCATTTGTGGAGCCCTTCAGGCTTTCAATTCATTGCTGATGAATTGCTGCATGACGTGATGCCGGTGCTGTTTTTGATCTACTGGTGGCGGTGTGTGCCCAAGGGCCATTTGCGCTTCAGGCACATCGGCGCCTGGGTGATCTACCCGTTGGTGTACTTCGCCTACGCGCTGCTGCGTGGGGACTTGCTCGGGCAGTATCAGTACCCGTTCATTGATGTGAGCACCCTGGGTTATCCACAGGTGTTTGTGAATGCCGGGGGGATTCTGTTGGGGTTTGTGTTGATCGCGCTGGCGGTGGTGGGGCTGGATAGGCTCATCAAGCCCCGCACCTGACTCACTCTTCTTCGCTGCCCTCGGCCCGCCAGTAACCGACGGCCTTGAGGAATTCCTCGTTGACCTTGTGCGTGTCCAGCAACACACGTCGTACCTGGCGCGACAGCTTGGTTTCGGTTGCGACAAAGCTGTACAGCGAACCGGCCGGCAGGCTCAGGTTGCGCACTGTTTCGAGCAGGTCATCCTGGCCGCGCACCACCCATTTCACCTGCACATCGGCGGCACTCTGCAGGGCTTGGCGCTCTGCTTCATTGGCGATCTCAATCACCGCCAGCACCGTGCGCCCGGCCGGGAGTTCTTCCAGGCGGCGCGCGATGGCGGGCAGGGCGGTTTCATCGCCGATCAGCAGGTAGCTGTCGAAGATATCCGGCACGATCATCGAGCCCCGTGGCCCGCCGATATACAGGTGTTGGCCGACTTGCACCTGCTCGGCCCAGGTGGACGCAGGGCCATCGCCGTGCAGCACAAAGTCGATATCCAGCTCACCCGCGTCCAGGTCAAAGCGCCGGGGCGTGTAGTCGCGCATGGCCGGTTGCGGGCCTTCGCCTTTGATGCTGAAGGTCGGGCTTTCCAGCGCCGCTTGTTCAGCGGCGTTTTGCGGGAACAGCAGCTTGATGTGATCGTCGCTACCCAGGCTGACAAAGCCCGCCAGCTCAGGGCCGCCGAGCGTGATGCGGCGCATGCGTGGGGTGAGATCAACCACCCGCAGCACTTGCAGGCGGCGACGCTTGATCTCGTGGGTAACGCGATGGATGGCTTGCGTATTCATTGGTCTTTCCCGTCGGCAATGGCTTGAGCGGTGCCGTTGAGCAGCGCCGCGACACGAATGATTTCTTCCGGGCTCCAACGCCCGTGGTGCGAATGCAAGGCGTGACGCAGGTTGTGCACCGCCTCGTGGATTTGCGGTGGACGGTCGTGGCCGCGCAGTGAGCGTTTGCTCACATCGATGCGCATGCGGATGCCGTCGAGGGCAACCGCCTGTTCGCTTAAGAAGAGACGACCGGCGTCGGTGATTGTGTAGCGTTTTTTTCCACCTGCGGCGTCGCCAGCGATCAATTCACTTTCTTCAAGAAAGGTCAGGGTGGGGTAAATCACGCCGGGGCTGGGGGTGTAGGCGCCGTCGAACAGGCTTTCGATCCGGCGAATCAAGTCGTAGCCGTGGCACGGTTGCTCGGCGATCAGCGCCGGCAACAGCAGTTTCAAATCGCCGGGGGCAAACACCCGGGGGCCGCGACCGCGGCCGCCGCGGGGGTCAAAACTGTCGCGTGGGTGAGGATGGTCTCGCATGGTAGGAGCCTCTGTGTGTGTCTAGATATAACGTAAGATATATCTTAGATTTCACGCAAGGGCGCCCGACGGACGGTCCGCGTACCGCCACAGTGTTTTGCACTATTTAGTGGGTCTGCCTAAGTAAACAGTGTTGTTTTTTTGAATATGTAATCCTATTCTTACGGACTCTTCGCAACTAAAGAATTCTCGTTTAGTTCAATGTAATCCCTTTCTTACAGTCGTTCTTAAAGTTTTGGCAAATTGCCATAATCTTCCTATGTGTCTTGGTGTAACAAGGCCACGAGATTCAGGGAAAAAGACGGCTTACTTGCTCGTGCTCGCAGCGGAAACTTGTCGGGTGTCGAACGGCTCCTGATTTGCAATGCAAATAGTTGGAAAAAATCGGCGCTTTTAATAGGTCCTCGCACAACTGCGTCAGGATTTCTAACGATGATTATTGATAGGTGAGTACTTGCAAATGAAATCTAAAATGAAAGCTGCGCTGTTCTCTGTCGGGCTGTTGGCTGCTTCGATGTCCGTTGCTAATGCGGCGGATGGAACCATTACCTTTACCGGCTCGGTGCACTCGGGTGCTTGCTCTATCAAGCCTGAATCCGTCGATCAGACTGTTCCCCTGGGTTCGATCGCAAAGCACCAGTTGCAAGATGGCGGTAAGTCCAATGCGCGCCCTGTGACCATCGAACTGGAAGGCTGCGATTTGACCGGCCTCACCGATAACACCGTGACCACCACCTTCACCGGCGCGCCCTCCAGCGCTGTTCCGGGAGCGATCGGTACCGTGGGTGGCGCGGGCGGCGTGGGCGTCATGATGACGCACGGGGGTCGTCCTATTCAGCTGGGTGTCGCGACCACCCCGCAGGCCATTTCCGTCGGTGATAACACGTTGGAATTTGGTGCTTATGTACAAGGCGCCGCCACGGGCACGATCGTCCCGGGTGATTTCAGCGCGGTCACCAACTTTACCTTGGCTTATCAGTAAGTTTTTCCCCCGCCACCCCGGGTGGCGGGGGGACGCTGACGGGAGGTCCAGGTGAAAACATTCATAAGTCTCGCTATTGCCTCTTTATTGACGATCACCAGCGCCCCTGGCGCGCAAGCGTCTTCGCAAGGCGAAGGGGTTGTCACGCTGGGCGGCGTGGTCGTTGACTCAGCCTGCGGGCTGGAAGCGGGCAGTGCCGATCAGACGATCGTGATGCCCCCCGAACCTGTGGGCCGGCTTTTGCGATTGGCAAGGGGCGCACCCCACCCCTTCCAGTTACGTCTCGTCAATTGCTCATTGAGTCGCGAGGACCCCTTGCGCCCAGGTGTACCGCTGCCTGATTGGCAGCATCTGCGGGTGACGTTCGACGGGCCCAGCGATAGGGAAGGGCGCTCCTTTGCCGTGTCGGGTGGCTCACAAGGGGTCGCTTTCCATATTGAGGATGCTGCGGGTCAAGAGAGTGTGCCGGGTCAGCCGATGGCGCTGCTGCCGATAGTGGAAGGCGATATGACACTCCACTACAGGCTTTACCTGGTGGGTAACGGACTACCGCTGGTGGTGGGATCTCACGGTGCCGCAGTGCGATTCAAGTTGGAATACTTCTGAACAGTGATGGGTTGTTTTCATGTTGAATACGTCGAAGGTGAAAAGTGCACTCCGCCCAAGCCTTTTTGGCGGGTTGATGTCACTGGCAGGCACTGTATTGGGTGCCGGAGATATAGAGTTTAATACCGACGTTCTTGATCTTAATGATCGCACGAATATCGACTTGTCTCAGTTTGCGCGCAGCGGCTTTATTCTGCCTGGCACTTACTCGATGGTGGTGCAGATCAATACTCAGGCCATTGCGGAACAATCGGTGGCGTTTTATCCCCCCGATGATGATCCCAAAGGGAGCGAGGCCTGTTTATCACCCGAATTGGTAGAACAGTTGGGCCTGAAAACGTCCGGTGCCGCCAAACTGACTTGGTGGAACGGCGGACGCTGCCTGGATATCACAGGCTTGCCGGGTATGGAGGTGAGTGGAGATTTAGCCACTTCTACGCTGAACATCAGTCTTCCCCAAGCCTACCTTGAGTACAGCGCCATTAATTGGGATCCGCCCTCCCGCTGGGACGAGGGCGTGCCGGGCTTGTTGGTTGACTACAACATGACGGCGCAGTCGAGTTATCAAAAGGATGAGCGCAACCGTAATAACTTCAGTGGGAACGGAACACTCGGTGCCAATGCCGGGGCGTGGCGCCTGAGAGCTGATTGGCAGGGGCGCGTCGAGAGCGGCCGCGAGCGGTCCTACAAGGATCAAAAGCTGGAGTGGAGCCGCTACTACGCTTACCGCGCGGTGCCTGCGTTGAAGGCGCGTTTGGTGGTGGGCGAGGACTATCTGTATTCGGACCTGTTCGACAGTTTCCGTTTTACCGGTGCCTCGCTCAATTCGGATGAAAGCCAGTTGCCGCCTAACTTGCGCGGCTATGCACCTGAAGTGGTCGGGGTGGCCAAGACCAACGCGAAAGTCGTCATCAGCCAGAAGGGACGCGTGTTGTACGAAACCCTGGTGGCGGCAGGGCCGTTTCGCATTCAAGACCTGCGGGATGCAGTATCCGGCACGCTGGATGTGCGGGTGGAGGAGCAGGATGGTTCGGTGCGCAGCTTCCAGATCGACACGGCGGGTGTTCCTTACCTGACGCGCCCCGGGCAAGTGCGTTACAAGCTGGCGACTGGGCGGCCGTCCAACCTTCAGTACGGCGCTGACGGAGATTTTTTCGGCACGGGAGAGTTCTCTTGGGGGGTCAGTAATGGCTGGTCCCTGTTTGGCGGCGGCATGACGGATAACAACTACCGGGCGGTTTCCGTGGGTGCGGGTCGCGACCTGCTGGCATTCGGGGCCATATCGTTGGACGTGACGCAGTCTCGCGCAGAGCTCTGGAACGAGACGCTCTCGGGAAAATCGTACCGCCTTCAATACTCCAAGCACTTTGAACAATACGACAGCCAAGTCACCTTCGCGGGCTATCGGTTTTCCGAGAAGAACTTTTTGAGTATGAGTGAATACTTGGATGCTCGTCATTACGGGTTGAACGGCGAGCTCAGCAGTCGTAGCGAACTCACCGACGGCTGGAAGCCGATTGGCGGCAGCAAGGCGCTGTATACCGCGACGGTTAACAAGCAGTTCCGGGACCTGGGGGCCACTGTCTACGCCAGTTACAGCAAACAAACGTATTGGGAGCGGCCGGCCACTCAGCGCTGGAACATGTCGGTGTCACGCTACTTCAGCGTGGGCTCCGTCAAGAATATGAGCCTGTCCCTGAACCTGTACCGCAGTCAGGAATACAGCCATAAAGATAACGGCGTAGCGCTGACCGTCAGTCTGCCGTTGGGACGCAGCGGCACGCTGTCGCTGGATGCCAATAGAGCTGCGGGTGAGAACAACTTTTCCACCCGTTACAGCGATCGCTTCGATGAGCGCAACAGCTACCAGCTCAGTGCCGGCGACACGTCCGCCAGTGGTTATTTGAGTCATATCGGTGACCAGGCGGACATTGATCTCAGTGTCAGCACCCAAGAGGGCAATTACAGCAGCCTGGGTGTGTCTGCGCGCGGGGGGGGCACGCTCACGCCTTACGGTGGGGCACTGCATCGTTCCAGCAGTACCGGCGGAACCCGTTTGATGGTCGACACCGGCGGTGTGCCCGATGTGCCTGTGCGGGCTTACGGCACTCCGACCCGCACTAACGCCTTCGGCAAGGCAGTTATCTCCGACATCGGCAGTTATCAGCGCACGGCGGCCAGTGTTGACCTGGAGAACTTGCCTGGCAACGTCGAAGCCACTCAATCAGTGACGCAACTGACGCTCACCGAGGGCGCTATTGGTTACCGGTCGCTGGAGGTGATTGCCGGTGAGAAGGCCATGGCTGTTCTTCGCCTGCAGGACGGCAGTTCACCCCCCTTCGGCGCGACGGTGAAGAACCTCAAGCAGCAGGACACCGGCATCGTCAACGACGGCGGCAATGTCTACCTGAGCGGTATACAGGCCGGCAAACAGATGATCGTCAGTTGGGGCGGTAGCGAGCAATGCGTCCTTACGCTCCCGGCCATTTTGCCCGCGGATGCGTTGACCAACGCCCTCGAACTGAGCTGCCAGAGCGTCGCCACTGATCAATCCTTGCCCGAACCAGCAACGCTGACCGGGAAGCCAATTAATACGGAGAACACATCCTCATGACGCTGAATACGCGCCGCCTATTCCAGGCATTCGCTCTACTGGTCCTGGGCTTGAGCCAGAGCACTCAAGCCGCGGTGGGCCTGGATCGGACCCGAGTGATTTTTGACGGCGGCAAAGAGGCCACCAGTGTGAACATCACCAACAACAATACCCAGCTTCCGTATTTGGCCCAGGGCTGGATCGAGGATGAAGACGGCAAAAAAATCACCACGCCCTTGATCGTACTGCCACCGGTTCAACGCTTGGAGCCTGGCAAGCAAAGCCAGGTGAAGGTTCAGGCATTGCCGGCGGCCAAGATGTTGCCGCAGGACCGGGAGACGGTTTTCTACTTCAACCTGAGGGAAATTCCGCCGCGCAGCGATAAGGCCAACACGCTGCAAATTGCGCTGCAAACCCGGATCAAATTGTTCTACCGGCCCCAAGCTATTGCCCCCAGCCAGCAAGACCTGTCCAACCCTTGGCAGGAGAAGCTGACCCTCACCCGCGAAGGCGAGCATTACAAGGTGAATAACCCTACGCCTTACTACGTGACCCTGGTGGATGCGCGCAGCAGCAAGGACGGTAAAACCGTGCCGGGTTTTGAACCCCTCATGGTTCCGCCCAAAGGTGCGCTGGCGTTGGGCCCCACGGCCAAAGCACTCGGTACCACACCCTATTTGTCCTATGTGAATGACTACGGCGGCCGTCCGGTGCTGGCGTTCACCTGCAGTGGCGATACCTGCAAGGTGAACACCCAAGCCTCGCCGCGTAATGAGTAGCACCTGCTGCGGGAGAACATCATGAAGTCGCAACGTATAAGCGCCTGGGCCGGCCTGTTACTGGTCTTGATGGGAAGTGCGCACGCCGAGGATGAGGACATTGAAGGCATGAGCGGGAAGCTGAATATTCTCGGGTCCATGCATGAAGTTCCGTGCAGCCTGGAGATGGCATCAATGGATCAGACGATTGACCTGGGTGCCGTGTCGACGAGCCAGCTCCAGCGGCCCGGCGATCAGGCGACAGCCAAGGCATTCCAACTGCTTTTCAAGGACTGCCAACGCACCGCAGGCAGCATCCGCAATGAGCGCACCGGGAACCTGACATGGAGTGCGCATCAACCGGTGGTGACGGTCATGTTTGTCGGACTTGCCGATGCCGATGATGCACGCCTGCTCAAAGTTCAAGGCATCACCGGGATGGGCTTGCGCATGATCGATGCCCTGGGGCGGGACGTACAGCTGGGCTCAAGGGGCCAACCGTTGTTCTTGCCTGTGGGCAATAGCACGCAGACCTGGAATGTCCAACCCACGCGCACCTCCGCACCTTTGACCAGCGGGGCCTTTCGGGCCGTCGTTGATTTCAGGCTCAAATATGAGTGAGGGCAGAACAATGGCTAAGTCAAAAGGCCCGTGGGCCCTTCTTATCGGCGGCGGCTTACTGTGGGTGGTCAGTCAAGGTGTGCAGGCTGACGTCAATCTGAGCATCCGTGCGGTCATCATTGCGCCTCCGCCGTGCGTCATAAACAACGGCAGTACGCTCGATGTGCCTTTCGGCAATGACCTGCTGACGTCACGGATCGACGGCGTCAACTATCGTCGGGGCGTGCCCTATACCGTCAGCTGTGACTCCCCGTTCAGCAACGCGTTGACACTGGAACTCAGGGGCACGGGGGCTTCGTTTGATGGTCGCGTGCTGTTGACCCGCAAGCCCGACCTTGGGGTAAAGCTGTTCATCAATGGCGCTGACTGGCCTCTGAATACGGCCGTGAATTTTACCTACCCCAACTTCCCGGTCGTGCAGGCGGTACCTGTCAAGCGCGCGGGCAGCACGCTGACGGGAGGTGCATTCGATGCCGCCGCCACCCTTGTGGTCGATTACCAATGAAGAGAAGCGATCCATGACATTTCGGCAGCAGCGAGCGTTGCTCGCCTTGTGCTTCATCGGCTTTTGCAGTGGCGCGTCGGCCAACCTGACGTTCAGCGGAACACTGAATGAGCCGCCCCCTTGCACCATTAATGCAGGAACCACGATTGAAGTCGATTTTGGCGATGTCGGGGTCAAGCAGGTCGATGGTGTGAAATACCGCAGGGCACTCGGTTACCTCATTACCTGCGGCGCCGACACGCTGCCGTGGCAGCTGAAATTGAGCGTTAACGGAACACCAGCGGCTTATGACGCCTCGGCGGTGCAGACCAGCGCCGCTGACCTGGCCATTCGGATTTTTCAGAATAACGCCCCGTTCCTGCTCAATACGCCACTGGATATCGCCCTGTCGTCACCGCCGCTGTTGGAGGCTGTACCCGTCAAACGTCCAGGCGCAATCCTGGCCCCGGCAAGGTTCACGGCGGTGGCCACGCTGTTGGCCGAATACCAGTAGGAGTTGAGTCTATGCACCCTGCAATTGTTCATAAGGCTTGGCCCTGTGTCGGGCTGGCATTACTGCTCACCTTCGGCTTGATCCCCACGGGGCAGGCGGCGGACAACCTGTCCTTCAAGGGCAACCTGGTTGAAGAAGCCTGCACCCTCCGACCGGGTGACGAGTCGATCACCCTGGAACTCTGGGACGTTACCAGCAAGCACCTCTACATCAACACGCGCACGCAGGGAAAGGGCTTCAAGGTGCACCTGGAAGACTGCGATACCAGTATTGGCAACACCGTCACCATCACGCTCGGGGGGCGAGAAAACATGGCGCTACCCGGCTTGTTCGCGCTGGATGGTGGAAGTATTGCCTCAGGCATCGGCATCGGTCTGGAGACACCGGCTAATAAGCCATTGCCCGTGAATTCCGTCAGCGATGAACAGGTGCTGAGTAATGGCAGCAATGTCATTGAACTCAAGGCCTACGTGCAGGGCGAACCGAATGCCATCAAGGATCAAACCATAGGGCACGGCGCCTATAGGGTGACCTCAACGTTCACGTTGGACTACCCGTAACGCGGTACACCGAAACTCATAGGCTGAAAGAAATAGCCTCAGACAAACTTCAACTCGCTTCTGGGCGGCTTAAACGCACGGGCTGAATGTTCGTCGTGCGGTGCCCGTTAAGTGAGCAATGAGAGATCAACATGAAACGACTATATGGAGTCTTGCTGCTTCTGGTCCTGACAGGTATTGCGACGACCGCCAGAGCAACGGATTGCCGTGTGAACGGCGGACCGTGGATATTTGTAGGCGCAGGCGGCACGCTAAACCTGCAAGTCCCCGTCACTGTTCAACTGGGTGCGGACAGAACCCGAATCATGCTGGAAGGGGTGCGGCTAGAGTGCCGGTTTTCCGGCTTTGGGGGGAGCCAACCTTGGTATACGGACTACTGGGCGACGTCGGCCAGAGTAGGACCTGCCTGGGTACCCGGTGCAAAATTTGCCAACCAAGGCACGGGCTTACGGATAAACGGAAGTTACTACAACAACCCCGTTCCGAATGGCATTCGAATGACAACCATGCCGAACAATCTCATCGGCGTCCCGGTCGATGTAACGCCCTATATTCTAGTGCGCAATGATCCTGCCAACCCTATCGACGTTCGCATCGGGGATGTGCTTGGAAGATTGAATCTCGACCAGACAAACAACTACAACTCCGGCAGTTCGGCGCTTGCGGTGACCTACACCGCCGCCAATAACTTCTCCATTTCGCCGTCAACGTGCACGATCAACAATAACAACCCGATTGACATCAACTTCGGCAACGTACACCAGAGAGCGATAGGCACCGACCCGCTGACAACGACCGTGCGCAGCGACCGTCGGCTGACTTACTCATGCCCGGACGGCGGGATTACCACGCCGATCACCATCACTTATAAGGGCGTCCCCTCGACGTTCGACTCACGCCTGTTGGTGATGACCAATCCCGATGTAGGCACGGCGCTTGTCCGTGCAGGGACTGCGGTTCGAGTCGGCAGCTCCTTCCTCACCCAAATCAACAACAGTGTGGGGGGCGATGACGTGACCTTTACGCTGGTCAGGCGTGCGGGCTCCCTACCCACTGCCGGGCCCATCAACGGCAGCGGTGTGCTGGTGATGGGTGTGCCATGACCTAAGGCCCCGCCACACACTGTGAGTGGCTACCCGGTTGCAGGTACGGCGTCAGGATCGGCGCCATGCCCTTGAGCACCTGCACCGGCAGCGCCGAGGTGAACGTGAAGTGCTGCGCCGAGGCACCGGGCACGAAGGCGGTGAGTGTGCCGAAGTGCTGTTCGCCGATGTAGAACACAAAGGTCGCCGTGCGGTTGATCGACTTGGAGCTCAGCACCCGCCCGCCGGCGCCGATGGCTTCAATCCGGTTATCGCCGGTACCGGTCTTGCCACCCATGGCCAAGGGCGAGCCGTCGGCCAGTTTGAAGCTGCCGGAAACCCGCTTGGCGGTGCCGGCGTCCACCACTTGGGACAAGGCCCCGCGCAACGCGGTGGCCACCTCGGAAGGCATCACCCGTTTGCCGCGGTCGGGGGTGTTGGTCAAGCGGGTTTCGTAGGGCGTGCCTGCGGCGAACTGCAGGCTGTCGATGCGCAGCACCGGCTCGCGCACACCATCGTTAAGAATAATCCCCATCAACTCTGCCAGCGCTGCCGGGCGGTCGCCCGAACTGCCGATGGCGGTGGCCAGCGACGGTACCAGGTGATCAAACGGATAGCCCACTGCCTGCCAGCGCTGGTGGATATCCAGGAACGCCTCGACCTCCAGCATGGTCCGGATACGGCTGTCCCGGGCGCTTTGATGGCGGCTCTTGAACAGCCAGCTGTACACCTCCTGACGCTCGAATTGACTGGCTTTGACGATCTCGCTGAAGGTCGCTTGCGGGTGGTTCAGCAGGTAGCCCAGCAGCCATAAATCCAAGGGATGGACTTTGGCGATGTAACCTTGGTCGGGCAAGTCGTAGGCGCCGGGGCCGTAACTCTTATAGAGCTTGGCCAGGCGCTCGTCGGTGAGTTTTTCCTGGGGCTTGACGCCGTTCAGGTGCGAGCGCACGAAGCGGTTGAAGGTGTCCTGGTTGGCGTCGGGCAACAGGTAACGGTGCACCGCCGCCAGGCGAATCGGCGTGGGCCGCAGGCTGTCGAGGAAGGTGTCCAGGCGCGCCTGGGTGTCTTTTTTCTGGTATTTCTTCCAGAACTTTTGCAGGAAGGTCGTGCCCTCGCGGTCGGCGAACCGGGCCAGGTATTCCTGGCGACGCGGGTCATCATCGTCCTTGAGCAGCACGGCGCTGTTGTTCGGCCCCGCGTAGGTGCTGTAGCGCACCAGGTCGCGCATCAAGCGGATAAACGGCAGGTTGATCGACTCACGCAAGGCGTCCCGCAGGGTGGGGTTGCGGCCATTGTCTTCGTTGCGAAAGTTATGGAAGTGATGCAGGCCGCCACCGGTGAAAAAACTTTCGCCGGGGTTGGCCGAATACGTGCGGTCCAGGGCCGCGTCGAGCATCGCGGCAAGCGATGTGCCGGGGTTCTGGACCAGGTAGTCGACGGCCCAGCGGCTGAGACGGTCCTGGTCGTTAATCTCGGCTTTTTTCAGTGCTGCCGGGGTTTGCCCGGCATAGCGTTGATGCAGTTCGGTGATGATTTGCAGGTAAGTCGTGAGTACCCGCAGCTTGGCGGTAGAGCCCAGTTCCAGCTTACTGCCTTCGTTGATGTCGAAGGGTTGGTCGGTGCTGTCGGTCTGGACCCGCACCCGTGAGCTGTCGGGAGTCAGTTCGAACAAGGTGAAGCTGTAGCGCACTTGCGGTGTGCTGTCGGCGGTGAGCAAGCGTGGGCCGATCAGGCCGATCTGACCGGCAAAGGTCGGGTCGGCCAAGTGTTTGAGGTACTCGGTGACCTGGGCTTGCAAGTCACTCTGCAAGGTACTGGTTGCGGACAGATCAAGGCGGTCAAGGTCGTACAGCGGGCGATTGAGCAGGGCGGCCAGACGGCTGCGGGCAACGCTGATGCCTTTGTTGGTTTCAATCGGTTGGATCGTCGGTTGCTGTTGCCAGTCGCGGTACGTGACCTTGGCGGCCAGCGCGGCCGCCGACAACGCCGAGTCGATCACGCCGTTTTGCGTGAGCAGGCGCAGATGGCTGTCGGTCAACTGCGCCAGCTCCTCGCGGCCCTTGCTCAGGTAGTGAGAGGGGCGGCGCTGGGCAATCATCAGCGACAGCACTTCACGCAGCGCCAGGCCACGTTGCTTCAGGCTTTGCGCATCGTGCGTGGTGCTGGCCAGCGCCTGGTTGACCTGGGCGAAATCGGCGCCGTACCACACACGCAATCCTTCGGCCATGCCGTGCACCTCACCGTGCCCGGGTACTGCCGACAACGGCACGCTGTTGAGGTAATCGCGCACCACATTCTGTCGGGCCTGTAACGTGTGTGGGCCGGCCTGATAAGCGCGCACGCTGGCGGAAATCATCTGGCGGAGTTTCTCACCGCCGGACAGCGTCAGGCCGTCGGGGGAGTGGCGATACTTTTCCAGCTGCGTGGCCAACGTGCTGCCCCCAGCGGTTTGCCCCGGCAGGTGCAGCAGCTTCGCCACCTGCGACCAGGCTGCCTTGGCAAAACGTGGCCAGTCCACGGCTGGGTTGGCCAGGGGCTGCTCGGGGTCGAGCAGGTCACGGTTCTCGATGAACAACAAGCTGTGCACCATTAACGGTGGTATGGCATCGAAACTTGCGTACAGTTGCTGCGGGTAGTTGAACTGGTACAACGGCGCCGCCCGGCAATCGGTGATGGACAGCCCCGCCTGGGTTTTTTCGGCATAGGGCACAAAAAAACCGTGGTTGTTGTAATCCATCAACGCGCCAGAGAACCGGGTTTGCGCCTGCACCCGATAATCGCGTTTAAGCAGCCGGGGCAAAAACTCTCCGAGGGCGCTGTAGCCCAGGCGCTTGTCGAATGGCCCGGCACCGGGGTAAACGATGGCCTCGCTGGGGCCGGGCTCAAGCGTATACGTGAGGCTGGCGGCCAGGCGGCTGAGCTCGCGGGCTTGCAGGGCAGAGGTGCGTACCTCCCGGGCGGTGGCGAAGCCGAGGGCAATCAAGGCCATCAACAGGACCAGCCAGAACACCCGTCGCCATAAACGGCGAGGTGCAGGCGTTTTGGGCAAAGATGGCTGATCCACACTGCTTTCTGAAACGGCAGCCTTGGTCGAATCCGATTGCCACAGAGCACCCATAGTCGATTGATCCATTCACGCAGATTGATCGGACTTGTCTGAAGCTTAGACGGTGGCGGGCGATTGCAGCGGCGTTTTTGTGCGGCATGTCGATAGAGGAACGCGTGTTGCGTCAGGGCAACGGGTGTTTCAACCCATTATTGAGCAGTGCCAGCCAGTGTTGGTCATTGGCCTGGCCCCAACGGTAGGTGCCCTGGTCGTTGAAAAACACCGAGATATCCTGCAGAGACCACGCGATCATTTTCTCATTGAGCAGTTTCATGTAGTCCCGCGCCGGGCAGACGATGGCCGCCCATGGGTCGCAGATCCACAGGTCCGCCCAGCCTGCTTCCTTGAAGTCCAGCGTGTGTGTCAGCGTGGCGGTGGGTGCGCCTACCACCACGAAGGCATGCGCGGGCGGGCTCATGCCCCAGATGTGCGCGTGGCCACCGTTAACCCGGATCAGCTCTCGGGCGACATGAGCCATCTGGTCGCAATTGCCGGCGCCGGTCTTGAGGATCACCTCAGTGTAGTTGGGATGGCCGACGCGGCTGTATTGCCACATCACCAAGGACTCGGCGATGTCCAGCCGGGTCAGTTCGTCAAGGCCGGTGCCCACCACATTGGCTGAGCCGATACCGGTGCTCTTCACCAGGGCCACGGTGCTTGCGTGCGCCTTTTGGGCCAGGTACTGGTTGAGTTTTTCTGCGCTGCCAGCAGCCTGAATCAACGCGGTACGTGGCCAACTCTCCAGTTGCATTGGCCTTGCTGCAATGCTGATCGGCAGGCGTTGCCCTTGATCGCTTGCGTTGAGCAACAACTCGCGTTGCTTGAGCGGGCTCAAGGTGCTGGCCTGCTGGCGAAGGCGCGCAATTTTTTGGGGGCTGAAATCTCGGCGAGCCAGCTGTCCGTACAGCACTTCCAGGGTCGGCAGAGTGACCAGGGGACGGTTGTGGACATAACCTGCCGCCGTTAAATAGTCGAGTTTACGCTGGCTGAATGCGCGGATCAGTTGTTCGTGCTCGCCCCCTTGGCTGAAGTACAACTGATTGCACTCCGACGCGCGGCGACTCACCTCATAGAAAATCCCTGTATCGGCCTCTACGACAATGCGGGGGTTGGGGAGTGTGCCTGGCGGATTAAGGTCGACCGCCATCGCCCGCACGACGCGGCTGTCTTCCACACCGTCAACCAACGCCTGCAATTCAACCACTCGCGTTTCGCGGCTGAGCTTGTTATCCAATTGGTCGTTGGGCAGGCCGAACTGCGGTTCATCGTCGAGCAGGGTGCCGGTGACTTTCGGCTTGTACTTCAAGAGCGGCGGCAGGGCCACTGGCGTGAGGTCGAAGGTGCTCCCCGAGGGTATTGCCTCATACAGCCGGTGGTCATACACCAGTCGTCGCGGGGCCGACCCCACAGCGGGCGCCGCGGTGAGACGGATATGCTCAATCGCCTGGACCCGGCGATGATGAATGGATGAGCGGCTCGTGGAGAGTCTTTTGGTGAAGCACACCAACGGGATCGGGCTGCGTTTTTTTCGGCCGGTGAGGCAAGCCGCGTCCAGCCCTTTTTCGACCCTAAAGTAGGCGGGTGATTGCACATCGTCCAGGTGCGTTGCGGCCTTGTGCTCAAGGCGCAGCAGTTGGTTCTGGTGCAGCAGGTCGGTGGCCTCCGAGCGCGGGATGACCAGCGGCTGGGTGGCGAAAAAACGTTCTGTGACCAACGCCCGGTAACCATTGGCGGCGCGCATCGGTATCACGCCGACGGCACTGGCCAGGCGAAAACTATCCAGCGGCGGCCCATACGGTCGGGTGCTGAAGGGGGAGCAGGCGTGCCAGCGGTTTTTGTGCAGGAGGGCGTTGATACGCACGAAGTCGTTCCCGCGCAGCACCGTGCCGTTGCCGATGTCGGCGCGGGCCAGCAACGTGGGGTAATCCAGCCATAACGCGTTGGCGGTGCTGCGTTGAATTTGCCCGATCGCCGTGTCGAGCACACGTCCTGCTTCGGTCGTCAGCCGGATCGCGCCGCTACCGGCCAGCCTGAACAGGCCGGGAATACCGTCCAGCGGGTTCAGCACGGTATTGAGGAAGGCGCTGCTCAAGCGGCCCAGTTGGATCAGTTTAATCGGCAGCGGTACGGTTCTTTTCAAGATCGCCAGCGAGGCCGTAAGAAACTGTTGGGTGGGAAACAGCAGGGCCAGCAAGTCGATAAAACAGCCATAGGCCCCATCGATGGCGCGGCGCAGGTCTGCGGAGGTGATGTCGGTGGCGCACGACCAAAACGGGACGAGTTTTTTAAGCCGGGCCAGCAACCGATCCCAGCGTTGCTGCAAGTGTTCGTGCCGGGTCGAGCCCCTGGCCTGCACGCGCAAGCCGTCGACTTCGAGGAAGAAGTGTTGCTGCACGATGGCGTGGGCAATGGCGCGATTGACCGACGATCCAAACGTGAACGCCGTCGACGGCAGTGAGTTGTCCGGCGCCGGGGTGGATGACCACAGCAGGTCGATGATCACCTTGGAACGGATCCCCAGCCTCGGCGGGCGCCCATTGGCGTAGGCTTCCCAGTCCACGGACAGCTCATCGCCGACCAGCAACTGCGTGACGGGGTGGGTCGAGTGGGCACCGCCGGTGGTGGCCGAAATCGGCGTGCCTCCCAGGCGAAACGCCAACGGTGGGCCGTCGCGCTTGTGCACGCGGTTCAGCAGAGGGAACAGCTCGTACTCCTCGATGCCGGTGGGCGATGTCGCGCGCAGGATCACACCCGTCCGCGCGGTACGGGCGAGCTCTTCTTCCTTGCTCAGCAGCGTGAGGTCCTTGCCAGGTGGTTTTTTCAGCACCAACAGTTGCAGGTCAGCCTGTTGCAGGTGCGAACGATCAGCCAGGGGCAATTGCGCCAATAGGTCTTCAATCGTGGTGCTGTAGGCCTGTTTCATCGTTGCGATATAGACGCCAAAGGCCGTGTCGAAGCGTTCGTTGATATCCCCTAATTGCCCAAACGATAGACGCAGTTGCGCCAGGTCCAGCTGCGGTTCGATAGACGCCCACCGGGTGTCGTCCAACTGGCCGTCCATGTGCAATTCCACCAGCGAATGCAGGCTGTAGTTCTCGCGATCGTGATGGTGCATCGGGAAGCGCAGGCTGCTGCCGGCCAGCGGTGGAACCGGGCGCCACAGGCAGGCTTTTTCCAGCCACGGCTGCTTTGGAAATACCCGTTTGAGATCCTCCAGGGCGATGCTGCGGCGACTCGGCGGTGTGCTGGCAACGGTGATCAGCGCGTCCTTCAAGGCTTGCAGGCGATGCATCAGGCGGGTTTTAAGGGCGTCGATCTCGTCAGTCAGGTATTCACCGTTCTCGCGCTCGGGCAGTTCGCCTTGGGCGATGGCCCAGTCGAGCAAGGTGCGGGTGGCGGTGTACGCGCGCCACTGTTGCTGCTGGACGGTCTTGGGCGGCTGCGCAGCCAGCGCGATCATGTCGTTGTAGGTCATGTACTGCGGTGATCCAGGCGCCAGTGCGTGCGCAATCATCACGCCCTGCTTGAAGGTCATCCAGGCGATCGATGTGCGAAAACGCAGGGTGTCGGGCAATGCCTGCACCAGAAACTCCGGCGCGGTGCCGGCCAGCAACAAGTGCGCCGCCAGCGGGGCGGCGGCGGTCGAGACCTTGCAGGTGCGCATCACGTGCAGTTCCAGTTCGCGGCGTAAGTCGGCATGGGGTTTGCCCCAGTGCACGTCGGCGACCAGGTTGAAGCCGGCCGGCACGTAGCCTGCTTCACCGGCCGCAGGGTCAAGGTCGAGGATCAGTGCGCTCAGCACCAGCAGGCCCAGGCTTGTCTGGCCGGCGGATTCGTCCGCGTGTTGCCCATACCACTGCAGTGCCGTGATCAGCTGTTGGCCCAACGCACGCGCGGGCTCCAGGCCGAGCAGTTGCTTGAGCAGAGCGTCGGCCTGTGTGCGGATCTGCTCAGGCGTTTTGCCGTTCAGCAGGGCGCCGCATAGCCGATCGAGCAGGCGTGGGCGGTTGTTCTGCCGCCCGGTATTGATCGTCTCGATAATGGTTTTTCGTTGGGCGGTATCCAGTTGCACCGGCGAGCGAGCCGTGGCGCTCAACAGCGCGTGGTAGTCACCGAATGCAGGGGGCCTCGGCAGGTTCATGTGCAGGCTCAGCAGGGTGTCGTCGGCGGCGGCCACCGTGTCGGGTATGTCGAGTTCATGGTGGTGCAACAGCTGCTTGAGGCTGAACGGGCCGCAAGCGGAGCGGGCACTCACGGCGGGATGGCGAGCGCTGTCGGGCTGGCGTGCGCTGGAGTCTGGATCGGGTGTCAGTGGCACGCCGGCGGTGTCGATCAGGCTGTCACTGTCCTTGCCCAGGACCAGGGCCTTCAACGCTTCGGCCATGAGCGCCCGGTCGTGATCCAGCGCCAGCCATTGCAGGTGTTGCATCAGGGCGATGTCGGCGTTGGCCAGGTCGGCGACGGGCAGCATCGTCAGCGCCGTCGACTGGCGCAGGGTGTCGATCAGTGCCCGGGCCTCCTCAGGTGTGTCGGGCACCGGCAGGTCGTGGCACTGCAGGAGTTGGGCAACGCTGAACAGGCCACTCTGGTGGACAAGGGTGCAGAGCTGTTCGGCGACGTCGACCAACTGCTGCAGCTGGGCTTCGGGCGGCAACGCCAGCAACTGTTCGATGCCGATGTCGACCAACATGCCCAGGGCATTCTTGCCGCTGAGCCGGCGCGTGGCGGGGTCGAACGCATACATGCCGGGTTGCAGGCCTTGCGCTGACTCAAGCGCCAAGAATTCTGCCGTGGTGGTAAGGGTTGTAAGCAGCGCTGCACCGGCCTGCTGGGTCGTGGCCCAAAACGAGCCGGACTCGAGCTTGAGGTAGGTCTTGTAGGTGGAAAACAGATTGAAATCGTCTCCATCCACCAGGTTTCCCAGGCTGTCGGCGAGTTGGTGCAGGTCCTGGTTCAACCGCTTGAGGCTGTCATTCAGGCCCACCTTGGGGTCGGCAAAGGTGTTCAGTTGATCCAGCGCCTGGGTGATCACCCGGCGCTCCCCGTGATGGCGGGGGTGTGGATAACCGTAAAAGTTCAGCACCTGTTCTGCGCCAAGCGCCAGCTGCGTGGTGTCTTGCTGCACGTTCAGGCCAGCCAGGTCCAGTGGCAGTCGTGTGAGCCAAGCCTGCACGTTCGGTCGGCTGAGCGCTTTGCGATAGAGCTGCAGCCAGCAGCCCAGTGACGAACATTCTGGAATGCGCAAGGCGGTGGTGTCGGTGGATTCCAGGTGATTGATCAGCGCGGTTATCAAGCGGTTATCGGCCGCCAGGCGCAGCGCCCGACCCTGCTTGAGTACGTCGAGGGTGTTTTGCATGAGGATGTCCCTTCGGTGTCATTGCCGTCCTGGCAATCGAGGATTGCTGATCGTGAAGGGCCTGCGCTTGAAGCGCTATCGGCACGGTGCGCCTCAAACCGTGGCCGAGTTCGGTGTTGGCGGTGTGATGGGCTGAACAGGCTGAAATAGAGCCTTTTGCCAGGCCCGTCCGATCAGGCGAGGGGCATGACGCTGCACGGCGGCTGTGCAATACTCGCCCGCCTCGCAACACCTGGAAAACGTCTGAACACAGGTCATGCTTTCTCGTAGAAAGTGCATTCGCCCAGACTAATCGCTGAATTTAGTCGTTTATAGAGTGAAAGGCCCCGCGTTCGGGTTTTTATACTGCATGCCCCACCGATCCTGCAGGACGGGCCTGTTTACCCCTCAGGCCCGATCAAAGTCGCCCCGGACCTATCGGTCTTACGGCGGCAAGTTCGGTGGTTCATCCAATAACAAGACGAGGTTGTACCCTTATGCCAGTTGGCAACTCCCTGCCCCATGGCGAGACCGCTCAGGGCGGCCCGCTCAAACGCGAATTGGGCGAACGGCATATCCGCCTGATGGCCCTCGGCGCCTGTATCGGTGTCGGCCTGTTCCTGGGTTCGGCCAAGGCCATTGAAATGGCCGGCCCGGCGATCATGCTGTCCTACATCATCGGCGGTCTGGCGATCCTGGTGATCATGCGCGCCCTCGGCGAGATGGCCGTGCACAATCCGGTCGCCGGCTCCTTCAGCCGCTATGCACAAGACTACCTGGGCCCGTTGGCGGGCTTTCTGACCGGCTGGAATTATTGGTTCCTGTGGCTGGTGACTTGCGTGGCGGAAATCACTGCCGTCGCGGTGTACATGGGCGTCTGGTTCCCCGACACGCCGCGTTGGATCTGGGCCCTGGCGGCCCTGATCAGCATGGGCACCATCAACCTCATCGCGGTCAAGGCGTTCGGCGAGTTCGAGTTCTGGTTCGCACTGATCAAGATCGTCACCATCATTGCCATGGTGATCGGCGGTGTCGGCATCATTGCGTTCGGTTTCGGCAATGACGGCGTGGCATTGGGCATTTCCAACTTGTGGGCCCACGGCGGCTTCATGCCCAACGGCGTGACAGGCGTACTGATGTCGCTGCAAATGGTGATGTTCGCCTACCTGGGCGTGGAGATGATCGGCCTCACCGCCGGTGAAGCGAAGAACCCGCAGAAGACCATCCCCAGCGCCATCGGCTCGGTGTTCTGGCGCATTCTGTTGTTCTACGTCGGCGCGCTGTTTGTGATTTTGTCGATCTACCCGTGGAACGAAATCGGCACCCAGGGCAGCCCCTTTGTGATGACCTTCGAACGCTTGGGCATCAAGACGGCGGCCGGCATCATCAACTTCGTGGTGATCACGGCGGCACTGTCCTCGTGCAACGGCGGCATCTTCAGTACCGGGCGCATGCTTTACAGCCTGGCGCAGAACGGCCAGGCCCCGGCCACCTTCGGCACCACCTCGAGCAATGGCGTGCCGCGCAAGGCCCTGCTGTTATCGATCTTTGCCTTGCTGTTGGGCGTGCTGCTCAACTATCTGGTGCCGGAGAAGGTCTTCGTCTGGGTCACTTCCATTGCCACCTTCGGCGCGATCTGGACCTGGGCGATGATCCTGCTGGCCCAGCTCAGGTTCCGTCGTGGCTTGAGCCCGGCCGAACGTGACGGGCTCAAGTACCGCATGTGGCTGTACCCGCTCAGTTCCTACCTGGCCCTGGCGTTCCTGGTGCTGGTGGTGGGCCTGATGGCGTACTTCCCCGACACGCGCGTGGCGCTCTATGTCGGGCCGGCGTTCCTGGTAATGCTGACGGTGCTGTTCTACGTGTTCAAGTTGCAGCCGACGCAAGCCACCGTGCCCGCCCGATAGGCCCTATCGCCGGAGCGGTCAGTGGACCCTTTGGGCCAACTGCGCCGCTTCGGTCAATTGCCGGACCAGGCGGTATTGCTCCAGTTTTTCTCGCTCTATCAGTGACTGGCGTCGTTCCAGGTATTCGTCGGAGCGTTTGTTCTGCACCTGCTGATCCAGTTCCTGCTGCTTGAGCTTGGATGCATCCCGGACCGTCAGGAACGGCTCCGGGTAGCTGAGTGCCAGGTATTCGATCCAGAATTCGCGCTCCAGTATCGAGTCCTGTAGCGCCGGTGTGCTGCGCAAGGCATTCAGGTGGTCGCGGGCTTCCTGCACGTGCTGTTCGGTCACGCGTTCGTCAATGGCATACAGCATCTGTTCGGGGTGTACCGGCAGGCTGAATTCTTCGGTGAGCCTGACCCTGAAAAACAGCGTGACTTCGGCCGCATCCAGCGGTTCTTCCGGCGTTTCCAGGCGAGCGATGAGGTCCTCGGAAAACTGGTCGAGCTGTTCGATCAGGTAACTGCCTTGCGCCAGCACCAGCAAGTCTTTGTCCCTTTGATGGCTTCCCTGTTGAGACTTGGCCTGGTGCGCCCGGTGCATGAGCTCCATATTGCTGAACGTCAAAATCGCGCCGTCACCGCAGGTGCCTGCGGCGTAAGTGTTGAGGAAGATTGTCTCGCACAGGTGGTTCGAGTTGCCCATGGCAAGCAACAGCGTCCACACCCGCTGAGTCAGGCCGGCCCTGATCCGCCCGCCCTGTCGATAATCGTATGACTGGGTCAAGTCCCTCAGCACCCTGAAGGTGTCGTCGGGGCTTGCCCCTTCGTGCTCGCGCAACGCGTCCCAGAGAAATCGCAGGCTCTCATGTTTATTGGCGTGTACGCCCGACAGCCAGTTATTGAAGTCCTTGGACGGACCCGGCAGGTGCACGATTCCGGGCCTCGCGCCGCGCAGGTTGACCCGGGTTTCGGCGCCGTACCGGGCGAGCCGCTGGCGTGTCTCGAGGGTCAGTGGGTTGTCATGCAACAGCGTACGCCGTTGACGTTCCAGGGCCTGTGGGCTGCTGAAGAGACTCTCGGGAAGGGTGGTGATGTGGTTCTCCTCCAGGTGCAACAGGCTGAGGTTGGGCAATGCCCACGCGCTGTGTGGCCACTGAGTCAAGCCGGTGTTGCGCAGGTTCAGGGTTTTCAGCTCGGTCAGTGCGGCGAAGTCCGGAACCACCCCCAGCGGGTTATCGCTCATGTTCAGCTCGCGCAGATTGACCAGCCTGCTCAGGCGTTCGGCGGAGGCGGCTGTCAGCACGATACGGTTGTCTGCCAGGTCCAGGTGGGTGAGGTGGGCCATATCGCTGATTGCGCTGGGCAGTTCGCTCAGGTCACAGTCGATTTTCAACGCGCGCAGCTCGCTGAAATGGCGCAGGAAGGCATCCCCTTGGGCGGGGAAAATATCGCCTGCGAGGTGCAGGTGTTCGATGTGTTCAAACGTGCGCGAATCGATGCTCAGGGTCGGCAATGTATTGATGGCGTCCAGTTGCAGGGTCAACGAGGACAGGTGAAATAACCCGAAAATGAAGCGCTGAGGGTTTTCCCGTCGGGCGGCTTCGCACAGGCGTAGGGCGAGTGCGCGTCGTGTTGTGAGGTTGCTCCAGGATTGCCTGTCACTGTCGCTATCACTGTCGCTTTCCAGGCTGTCATCTTGGCTGTAGGTCGCATCGGACCAGCGTTGCAGCTCGGTCGGCAATGCTTGGATTTCGGCCTGGCGCCGATCCAGTTCAATCAGCGCGGCGGGTTCGCTGAGGTTCAGTGAACGAATGAAGCGCCGAGCGTCGTCGTTGGAAAAACGCGGGTAGACCTGCTGGACCCTGGACATCAGGTCGGGCGGGCGATTACCGCCGAAGGGCCACAGCTCACTCCACAGCGGGTAGGCCAGGAACGTTCGATTCACGCCCAGCGGCGGCACCATCCAGGGTTGCACGTGAGGCAGGTCCAGCAGACGTTTGATTTCGACCCGACGTTCCAGGGCAAGGGCGGCGATTTGTTCGCGTAAGTCAGCAATACCCGGTTCGCCCACGCCCCCCAGCGCGACTTTTTCGCTGTCGGACAGTGTCTTGACGATGACGTCCAGCAGCGCGGGCGATGGGGCACCCAGGTGTGCGCCGTCCGCCGCGTAGCCTTGATAGCCGCGTTGGGTGCGAGCGAGTACCCGGCGCACCGAACCGTCCAAGTGCCCGGCGCTTTCCAGCAGGCGCCCGCGCGAGTCACCTTCGTGGATATCGATACGCAGCCCCTTAGGCCAGGTGGGCAGGGATTTGAGCAGGTGCAGGGTGATTTTGTCGCTGTCGGGGTGGGTCCAGGCGCTCAGGTAGAGCCCTTCATAAGCCCGGTTCAAACGCAGGTCATGGCTGGACAGGCGCACCTGTTCGGCAAGCCGCAGGCTCACTTGGTGCTTGTCGCGAAGTTGCCTGAGTTCACGCGGGCTGGCGTGTTCGAGTATGGCCTTGACCAGCGGGGTGGGTAGTTCCGGGAACTTGGCTTTGAAGCGTTTATCGCGCAGGTTGCCGGTGGTCTCGCTCTGGGCGTAGAGCGAATTGAAGATGTCGGCTTTTTCGCGTTGGGCAAATTCGACGATTTTCTTAACCAGCTTGAACAGGCGTTCGTCGTGGGACGCGGGTAATTCACCGAGCAGGCCTTGGGTGATGGCGTCGTTTTGACTCAGCACTTCCAGCAGTTTGGCGTCTTTGTAATCGTGCTCGGTGACCTTCACGGCCTGGGCATCGGGTGCCTGGCTGACCGGGTATTGTTGCAGCACCCGGTTCTGGCGATCGACGATCTGCAGCACGTGGCTCGATGGCCAGTCCGGCAGGCTCGATATCACCAACATCTGCAAGTGCGGCTGGGCGCTGCGCGAGGTCGGCTCGGCGCGCATGGCCTCGATGAAGCGGTGGATTTCCTGTTCGATCTTCAAGCGTTTGCAGGTGTCTGCCAGCAGCGGCGGTACGGCGCGACCATTGCGGTGGACTTGGCGCAACAGCGGCGCGGAGGTGTCGGTCAGGGCCAGGATTTTAGCGGCCATGTCCCGTGTGAAGGCGTACGCGTGGTTACCCAGCCGATAGAGCAGGCGATGGTCGTCCCAGGTCATCGGGTTTTCGCTCGACAGGCGCCAGGTGCCTTCGCCGTTGTGTTCAAGGGTGGGGGTATCGACGCCGATTTTCGTCGGGTGGTGCAGCCGCCATTTGAGGCGCTTTTTGTCGAAGGCAATCCGGTAGAGCGCATCCAGCAACGGCAGGTAGTGGCGCCCGTCGAGTACGAAAATGCCGTTGGCGGTGGGCGCCAGGTCCGGTGGCAGGTCCAGGCGTTGTTCGTATTGCACCAACGAGCCATTGACCAGGCTGACAAACCCTTCGGTATTGCGCTGGTTGCTCATGTAATCCCCCAGCGTGTTACGCAGGCCTTGGCTATCGCTGGCGCTGTTCATACCCAGTAGCTGGCGCTCATGGGGTTGCAGCACCGAACCGATGGCCAGGTAGAAACTCTCGTTGTCGGGAGATACCGGAATCGTTCCGCCGTTACGCAGGTCGTACGCTTCATAGCGCCCACGGCCGTAATGGCGCAGTTCCACGGTCGGGTCGTCCGAGCCGCTGGACAGGTAAGGGGTGGCGATGTCACCGGCGACCACTTCGGTGATCACGAAAGGCCGTTTAAGCGTGTTGCGCACCAAGGCCGAGGCAAACTCCCGGGCCCATTGGTCAATGTCGTCATTGTGCGCGCGTGGGTGGTACAGCCCGTCTATTGCGGCGTCGATACGCAGCGCCGTGCGGTGGTGATCCAACCATTCGGCAAACGCCGTCGGCAAGGTGCCGGCGTCAAGAAAAGCCTGATGCTGGCGTGGCGTGAGTGGGTTAGCCGTGAGCAGTTGCTCAAGGTGGGCGGGCGACAGCGGCCGGTTCAGGTCGCGCATTTTTTTCAGCAGCGGCGTGACGGCCACCAAGGGAGGCGATGCCATGAACGGCAGGAACCGTCGCACATCGGCAGGAGGAAGTCGCTCGCCTTTTTCGTAACCCGAAAAGTCGACCACGGCACTGAACAGCGTCATCCGCTCCTGCCGAGCGAGGGCCACGACCTGCTCACGAATGGCGACGACCCGTTGGTCCGGCGAACGGTTGTGGCGAGTCTCCTGGCCCAGGGTCGAACCACTGGGTTGCAGCTGGAGGATGAGTAACAGCAACGTGTCGGCGGAACCGGGCGATACCTGCTGGCCATCGGTGGCCAGGTAGCTGCCGTCCTCACGACGTGTCAGGCTGATCAGGTGAGGCCTGGTCGGCGCGTGTTCAGGTTTGCTATAAATTTCAATCACTTCGCCGGCTTCCTCACGGATGCTCAACAGCGCGTCGACCGGCCAGCCCGCCAATTGCGTCAGCAGGCAAAACACCGTGCTGTCGCCGTGCGGGGGCATGTACCCCGGCTGGTCGAAGTGGTCGATGATTTGCTGGATAACCCGGTCGGCTTGCAGGCGCCTGACCCCTTCGATCAGGTTCAGCGGTGCGCTGTGTCCGGCCCAGACCCGGTCCAGGGTGGCGCGCGGTGTGGCGGTGCTCTTGAGCATGTGCTCCAGGTCGGCCACGGGTGCATGGGAAGAGCCGTTGGGCAGCATGCGCTGCAGCAATTTGATGTCGGACAGCGTGTGGGCGTTATGCAGGTCGAACTTCCAGGCCTGCCAGGCGGGTTCGAAAATGATCGGTGGGTTATAGGTGTCAGCGTTTGCGTGTTTGAGCACGTAACGCATGCTCTGCGAGTCGTGCCGCACTTCCACCACCAGTGCCTGGTCGTCGTGGCGCAGTTTGACGTAGCGTTTGCCCTTGACGGAAAAGACCCCCAGGGCGTCCGGGGTTTTGCCGTTAAGCAGGGCCTGGTTGGCCACCGCGTACGGTTGCGCGTCGGGTTTCCAGAGTGCTTCGACGCCGTCCGGGCGCGTGACTTTGCGTGGGTTGCCCAGCCGGTTCAGGTAGCCGAGCATGCGCTGGCGGTGCAGCCTGCCGGCAGTGGAGATCAGTCGGCCGCTGACGGCCAGGTCGGCGACATCCGCCATGGCGCTGGCGAAACCACTTGCATCACCCTGGATCGCTTCACTCAGGCCTTGGCCGACGCTGTAGGTCAGGCTGCCCATGACGGCCAGTTGCATCATGCGGTTCAGCCCGGTCACGCCGCCGGGCAGTGGTGTCAGCAGCAGTTGCAGGACTTCGCCGGCAATCGCGGCCACGGCGTCCGTGAGGGCCTGCCAGTCGGCTTCGGAACGCGGGGTCGCCAGGGTGTCCAGGTCGGCCTGGAAGCGTTGAATCTGCTGGTGAGTGAACGCTTCGACCAGCGTCAACGGGCGATCCGGGCGCATGGCTGTCGAGAAGCGCACGCTGTCGAGGGTCCGCTGCGGGAAGGCTTTGTGAAAACCGTCATACAGCAATCCAGTCAGCCAATTCATGTCCTTGGGACGCGGCTCTTGGCGCAGCAGCGATTTAAAGGTCGCCAGGCCAATCAGCGGCAGTTGTCGCGACAACCAACCCAGGTCTTGTTGCTGGTGGCTGGCATTGAGTTGCTCGCGCCAGGCGTTTTCGGCCGCCTGCGCGTCAACGTGATAGCGCAGCGCGCCGCCTGGGCGAAAAGGGAAATACGACAACACCCCGAGGCTGGCCACATTGATCAGCAGTAAGGGGATGGGCATTGCGCTGTGCCAGGCGGTGTGCGGCTTGGGGAGGATGGGCGTGCGACTGGACGTCAGGCTTAGCATGTCGAAAGGCGGTTGCGGGCCATCGCCGTTGAGGGCGGCGTGCAGCGTGTCATACATCGGGCGGGTCAAGCCGGTGACGGCGCGGTTGCGCCAGGCGTCGAGCAAGTCGAACAGCAGCAGCGCCTTGGAGGAGGCCTTGATCAGGTTTCGCAGCGTGCCGTCGCTGCTTAACGTCGGGTTGATGAGCGCCCGCAATCGCCCCCCGAGGTTCAGCTTGCGGGCTACGGCGATGAAGTCTTTGACCGGCAGGCTCCGGTCGTCGTTGCCGCCGATGATCTCACTGGCTTCTGCCAGGCTATAACCCGAGGCCTGAATGATCGAGCTGGTGAACCCGAAGTTCAGGCAGGCGGCTTCCCACAGGGTCATGCTTTTGGTGTGCTCGATGTACTGCCATTCATCCAGGGCGCGGCGAGGGCGATACGGCGGTTCAGTGACGCGGGGCTCCCAGGGAAAGGGTTGTTCGCGTTTTTCCAGGTAGATGGTGTAGAGGCGGTAGTTTTCCGGATCACGCCCGCCGATCTTCTCGCGCAGCTCAGCCAAGCCCTCGACTTTGAAGGCCTGGATCAGGCGGTTTTTTTTGGCTTCGACGGCGTTGACGGCAGCCAGGGCTTCGCGTTGCAGTTTGAGGTAACGAGTTTGCTCTGGCGGCGTCAGGCCTTGCATGGCCTGCGCGACAGTGTGCTGAATCAGTTCGAGGGATTGTTGCCGGGCCCAGGCTGTGCTGGATTGCAGGTTGCCGGATAAGCCGTTGAGCAGTTGGTGGGTGGGCATGTGTTGGGGCCTTTCACAATGGGTGGAAGGCCAAGGGGACCATGGCGCCTTTGGCGCCTGGGGTTAACTATGTACCTGGGTTGCGGACTTCATGGGCGTGTTCAGGCGCTTGTTGAACTCCAGCCACGCGGCCAGCGTCGCCATCAGCGCAGCGCCGGCCAGGGCGGTGAAAACCTGCATGGTGAAGGCATCGCCAGCCAGGGCGTTGACCATGTCAGCCAGCGGCGCCAGCAACACGCCCAGGCAGAACACTTCCAGCGAATAGCGCCCCATCCGGCAGGTTTGCCGTGCCAGCCAGTTTTGCGTCCAGGCACGCCCCGGCAACAGTTTGGCGGTGACATAGGCCAGGGCCAGGAAGTGCAGTAAACGGACCGGCGACAGGTCGGTCTTGCTGATCGGGTAGAGCAGCTCGCTGAGTGCGGAAGGCATCAACGCGTCATGTACGTCGGGCCAGCGCCAGGCAATCGTGATCACGCAGGCCACCAGCGAATAGACCGCTGCGGTGACGAACAGCGGCTGGCGTAGCAGGGGGCGATCATCCTGCGCCCGTGGCGTTTGCCCGTGAATGGCCGCCGCACCGCCCAGTATGAACAGGAACTGCCAGGTGACCGGGTTGAAGTACCACACACCGTCTGCGATCGCCGCCAGGTTCCACCCCAGGTGCGGCGCCAGCAGGTAAACCGCCATCGATACCGCGACCACCGCCCAGGTCTTGCGCAGGAGCAACGGCAGCACCAACGGCAGGCCGGCCAGCAGCACGATATACAGCGGCAACGGGTCCATCAGGTTCGGCTTGAAGCGCAGCAGCAATTCATCCACCAGGGCTTGCTGCGGGTGTGTGACGAAATGCGTCAGGCCCATCTCCTCTACCAGGTCGCGGGTTTCCACATGGCTGTTGGCGAAGAACACGATACCCATCAGCATCGCCAGCAAAAAGATATGCACCACGTACAGCACCCACGTGCGCCGCAGGATCTTCAAGCAGGCCATCCAGTAGCCTTCGCGCTGCAGGACCTTGCCGTAGGCCAGCACGGACGCGTAGCCAGCAAGAAACACGAAGACTTCAGCCGCGTCGCTGAAGCCGATATTGCGCAGGGTAATCTGGCCAAGGGGATTGTGGGGGACGTGATCCCAGAAAATGAAGATCAACGCCAGGCCCCGAAAAAAATCGATGCGCGGGTCGCGTCCGTTCAGCATGGCAGCGGGCTCTTGAACAAATAGTTTAGTAATGACAGGCGCGTGGCAGGGATGTCGCACGCCGCACGTCGGGCGGGCGCAGGTTGGCGGTATTTGTAAGCAATTGCAAAGCCGGGATATTACTGAATGTCTCTAGATATCCATGATCACTCACACAGCGTGGTAGCCGGCGAATACGCCATGGGCGCTGCCGGCTTGCACGCAATACGAGCGGCCTAGAAAGCATCCATCAGCAGTACACGGCAGGGCTTTGCCTGGTACTCATTGATTTTCGGTACCAGCCGCGTGAAGTGTTCGGTCTGGCAATGGGTATCCAGTGCGTCCTGGTCGGGCCACTGCTCGATAAAGATAAAGTGTCCGGGGTCTTTTTGATCGACATACAGGTCGTAGGCGATACACAGGGGTTCCTGGCGGGTTTTCTCCACCAGTTCGGCGTACCACGGGCGCACGGTGTCCACGTGTTCGGGCTTGATGAAATCTTCGGCGATGACTTTCAACACGGTATCGCTCCCTTACGCTGCCGCCACTTCATGCGGCTCAAAACTGTCCGCTCGCGCCATCTGCCACATGCGCGAATAAAACTCGCCGTTCACCTCGCCCGTCAGCAACTCGCCCGGCTTGAGGAACACATGCAACTGCGAGAACAGCTTGATCTCAGTCGCCGACATGCGCCGCACCAAGTGCTTGGCCGACAGCTGTGACGGATGATCCAGGCCGGCCGCCGCGAGCATTTCCGCCAGCGCCTTGAGCGTGTTGCGGTGGAAGTTGAACACCCGCTGGGCCTTATCCGGCACCACCAGGGCGCGCTGACGCAGTGGGTCTTGGGTGGCGACGCCGGTGGGGCATTTATTGGTGTGACAGCTTTGCGACTGAATACAGCCGATGGCAAACATGAAACCGCGCGCCGAGTTGGCCCAGTCGGCGCCGATGGCCAAGACGCTGGCGATATCGAATGCACTGACGATTTTGCCACTGGCGCCGAGCTTGATCTTGTCGCGCAGGTTCAGGCCCACCAGGGTGTTGTGCACGAACAGCAGGCCCTCACGCAGCGGCACGCCGATATGGTCGGTGAACTCCACGGGCGCGGCGCCGGTGCCGCCTTCCTTGCCGTCGACCACGATAAAGTCCGGGAGGATACCGGTGTCGAGCATGGCCTTGGCGATGCCCATGAATTCCCACGGGTGGCCGAGGCAGAACTTGAAACCCACCGGTTTACCACCGGAGAGTTCACGCAGTTGGGCGATGAACTGCATCAGTTCGATCGGCGTGGAAAATGCGCTGTGGCGCGACGGCGAGATGCAATCCTCGCCCATCATGATGCCGCGGGTGTCGGCAATTTCCCGGGTGACTTTGTGCTTGGGCAGGATCCCGCCATGGCCGGGCTTGGCGCCCTGGCTCATCTTGATTTCGATCATGCGCACTTGTGGGTTTTGTGCCTGCACGGCGAAGCGTTCCGGGTCGAAGCGGCCGTCGCTGGTGCGGCAGCCGAAGTAGCCGCTGCCCAGTTCCCAGGTCAGGTCGCCGCCGTGTTCGCGGTGGTAAGGGCTGATGCTGCCTTCACCGGTGTCGTGGGCAAAGTTACCCAGCTTGGCACCCTGATTGAGCGCGCGGATGGCGTTGGCGCTCAACGAGCCAAAACTCATCGCCGAGATGTTGAACACCGACGCCGAGTAGGGCTGCGTGCACTGTGGGCCGCCGACCATCACGCGAAACGCGTTGGGGTCGCTCAGGGGCGCGGGACGCATGGAGTGGCCGATGAATTCGAAGCCCGACTGGTACACGTCGATCAGGGTGCCGAAGGGTTTGTCCGCTGTTTCGTTCTTGGCGCGCGAATACACCAGCGAGCGCTGGGACCGCGAGAAGGGCAGGGCATCGCTGTCGGACTCAAGCAGGTATTGGCGGATTTCCGGGCGAATGGCTTCCACCAGGTAACGGATATTGCCCAGGATCGGGTAATTGCGGCGCACGGCGTGGGGGCTTTGCAGCAGGTCGAAAATGCCAATCAGGCTCAACACGCCGGTGACCAGGGTGATCGGCCATAGCCATTCATGATGGATAAAAGGGAGGCTGGCGAGGGTGAAAATGACGCACACGGCAAAGAAGGCGTAACGGCTCAGTAACGACAGGCTCATACGGTTTTTTCCTCAGGTTCAACGCTACAGGTCGATCCGCCATTCTGCGCCTGTAGGGAAAGCCGGGACAACCGATAAGGGCATTGAGCTGGGGCTTGTCCTTATTGCAATCGGTTCTCGTTTGGGTGCATTATTTGCGTTATTGTATAACACATTGAATCCACCCAGACGCCCAGGAGGCCTTATGAAAGCTGGTATCCATCCCGACTACCGTACCGTGTTGTTCCACGACACCGCCGCCGACGTGTTCTTCCTGATCGGCTCCACCGCTGACAGCGACCGCACCCATGTACATAGCGACGGCAACACCTACCCGTACATCCCGCTGGACGTCTCCAGCGCCTCGCACCCGATCTACACCGGCCAGCAGCGCAAGACTCAGGTTGAAGGCCGGATTGCCGGTTTCAACAAGCGGTTTGCATCGTTTGGCTCCGGTGCGAAGAAAGCTGAGGAGTGAGGGACTCACCTTTCACCTCAAAGGCCGCTGCCGCTCCCGGAGCGGCTTTTTTTGACTATTGTCGACCGCTCGTCGCAACCCCTCAGTGGCTATTCAACTGCCAGTTGAATATCCCGAAAACCAATGTAGAGTTAGTCGTTAACGCATAACGTTAAGCATTAAAAGATGATAAGAAGCTTTAAATGCGCTGATACCAGAACCCTTTTTGAAACCGGTCGAACGCGTCGTTGGTCAGCCATCCTTTCAGTGGCGGAACGAAAGTTGGGCATGCTGGATGCTGCGGTTGAACTCACCGACCTGCGTTCGCCGCCGGGAAACCGATTGGAACAGCTATATGGTGACCGCGAGGGGCAACATAGCATACGAATCAATGGTCAATTCCGAATCTGTTTCATCTGGGGGCCAAATGGTCCGGAAAACGTTGAAATTGTGGATTACCACTGAGGTGAATCATGTTTAAGAATGGCATGCGTCCCGTACACCCTGGGGAAATTCTCAAGGAAGAGTACTTAGAACCGCTGGGCCTTACCGCCGCTGCTCTCGCAAGGGCGCTGCATGTTTCCGCGCCTACGGTCAATGACATCGTATTGATGCGCCGCAGCATCAGCGCGGATGTCGCGTTACGTTTGGCTGCTGCCTTTGAAACATCCGCGCAATTCTGGCTGAACCTGCAGACTGCCTATGATCTGCGCACAGCGGAAATCACCAAGGGTGCTCAGATTTACAAGGAAGTCGAAAAAGTTGCGCATTGCGCATGATGTTGTACTTGGTGCATTAAAAACCCGGCAAATAGCCGGGTTTTTAATGCTGATCGTTTCGTGGGGTTGTTTAACCCTCTCTATACAGCCCTACGCCGCCGTTTGCCGTATCGGCAACACCACCCGAAAGGTCGTTCCCTTGCCCACCTCGCTGCTGACGGAGATGTTGCCATGGTGTTTCTTGATGATGCCGTAGGAGAGTGACAACCCCAGCCCGGTGCCTTCGCCCACCGGCTTGGTGGTAAAGAACGGGTCGAAGATCTTCTGCACGGTTTCGGGTGTAATCCCACAGCCGTTGTCCGCCACTTCCAGCCAGATATTCTCGCCTTCCACACCGTTGCTGATGGTAATGATGCCGCGTTCCGGCCCCATGGCTTGTGCGGCGTTGATCACCAGGTTCATCACCACCTGGTTGAGCTGCGAGGCCAGGCATTCGATTTCCGGCAGTGGGTTGTAGTGTTTGACCACATCGGCCTTGTACTTGAGTTCACTGGCGACGATGTTCAGCGTCGAATCGATGCCCTGTTGCAGGTTCGCGAATTGCCAGGTCTGGTCGTTGTCGACACGGGAGAAGTTCTTCAGGTCCTTGACGATCTGCACCACGCGGCCGATGCCTTCCTTGGACTCCCGGATAAGAATCGGAATGTCTTCCTTGAGAAAATCCAGCTCCAGGCCGGTTCGCAGGACTTTGAGTTGATCGCGCGGTTCTTGCGGGGCAATCAGTTCTTCGGCGCTTTGATAGGCATCGAGCATCTGTTGCAGCTGGTTGAAGTAGCTGTCCAGGGTGCTGAGGTTGGATGAGATAAAACCCACCGGGTTGTTGATTTCATGGGCCACACCCGCCGCGAGTTGGCCAAGCGAAGCGAGTTTTTCCGACTGCACCAGTTGGCTTTCCAGGTGCTTGCGTTCGTCGATTTCCAGTTGCAGCGCCTGGGTGCGTTGTTCCACCAACTGCTCCAGGTGAGTGGTTTGCAGCGTGGCGCGACGGGCCATGTCCCATTTATTGGCCAGGGTATTGGCCATTTGCTGGACTTCAATGTTATCGAACGGTTTTTTCAGGATCAGCAAGCGATCATGGCCATTCAGGCGGTCCAGCAGGTCTTCCCAGGAATAGTCCGAGTACGCGGTGCACACCACCACCTGCAGGTCGGGGGCGACTTTCCAGAGTTCCTCTATCGTTTTTGCACCGTCCCAGCCCTGGGGCATACGCATGTCGACGAACGCCAGGGCATAGGGCTGCTGCTGTGCCATCGCCGAGATGAGTAATTGCAGGCCTTCTTCTCCGCCGTAAGCTGAGTGCAGCTCGAAGACCGGAGCCTTGGCTTTGACCGTAGCGCCAAACAGTGCTGACTCCATCTCATCCAGCACTTGGTTGGAATCAACCACGGGCATCAGGATCTTGCGGAAGTCGTCGTGAATCGACGGCGTGTCATCAATCAGCAGGATGCGTCGGTTAGGGGGCTTGTTCATGCGGGACTTCCGGCAAGGGTCAGAGGAATGGTCAAGGTAAATACCGCGCCCCGGCCCGGCCCGTCGCTGTGGGCGGTGAGCTGGCCATTCATCTCCACAGCGGCCAGGGCGCAGCTGTGCAGGCCAAAGCCGTGGCCTTCCTTGCGGGTGGTAAAACCGTGGGTAAAGATGCGGGTCATGTTTTCGGCCGGTATGCCTTCGCCATCGTCCTTCACGCTGATCTGCAGGGTATCGTCATCCCTCTGCTCGACCCTGAGGGTCATCTGCCGTGGCCGGTCGCTGAGGTTGGACATGGCATATTTGGCGTTGCTGATCAGGTTGACCATGATCAACAGCAACCGGTGTTTGTCTGCCAGGATTTCCGGCACCTGGGCGTAGTGCTTGACCACTGTCACATTGTGGCGGCTCAGCGCACCAGCATTCATCCGCAAGGCATCTTCCATCAACACGCTGATATGCACCGGCTCCAGCAGCGTTGACGCCCCGGCATAGGATTGCTGGGTGGAGACGATGTCCTTGATGTGGTCGACGCTTTTGCTCAGTTGCGCCAGTTCGTCGGTCATGCCTTGCTGCTCGACGGCAATCGCCTCCACCAGTTGGTTCAGGTAGCCGGGCAGCAACTTACCCTTTTCATCCTGAGTCAGGAAGGTACCCAGGTCCCCCTGGTGTTCGTTGATCAACTGCATGGCCTTGCCCAGGCCCTGGGCCTTGCTGCTGCGTAATTTGCGCGCAACCATGTCGGCGGAAATGTTCACGCTGTTAAGCACGTTGCCGACGTTGTGCAGCACGTTGGTAGCGATCTCCGCCATGCCGGCCTGACGGGCGCTGTCGAGTAACTCACTCTGGGCATCCTTGAGCTGCTGCGTGCGCCGCTCCACGCGTTGCTCCAGGGTTTCATTGGCGGCCTGCAAGGCCCGATTGACGCGGTTGATCTCGGCAAAGCTGCGCAACAGGCGCACGGCCAGGTACAGCAGCAAAACCACCAGCAGGGTGGCGAACACCAGCAGGTAACGGTGGTACTTCTGGTCGACGAGGTCGGCCGTCTGTTGATCCTGGTTGAGGTAATTGGTCAGCTCATCCAGGCGGTCGGCCACGGGAATGGCTGCAATCCGTTCGAGCAAATTATTGACCAGCGGTTGTTCGCGCAAAATCAGCTCGATGTGCTTGCTCAGGATCTCAACCGGTGCCTGGAACTCGGTTGGCAACTGTTCCTTGTTCACCGCCAGCTTGCCCAGGCCCACCAGGATATCGGCGGCACGCTCGTCGCTGGTGACCTGGGCGAACTCCAGGCTGCTGAGCAGCAGGTCGTAGGTGTCGGTGGCGACGCTTTGCAATTGCCGCCTGCCGTCCTCGTCATAACGGCTGAACTGGGCCTGGATATCGTCTTCGGCGGTCGGCAAGAAGGCCAGGGAGTTGCGCAGCACCGCGTTGTGGGATTTGAACTGATCCACCAACCGGGCTTTTTCCTGGATCGCCGCCTGGTAACCCTCCAGGGTGGCTTGCCAGCGGGACAGGTCTTCTGGGGCGTGATAGGTGGGGTGACTCTGCAGAACTGCCCACAGCCGCGTCATTTCCCGCAGGGGGGTAACCAGAGGGTCGTAGTTGTGCGTGACGGCGATCCTGGCCTTGAGCACCTCGCTGTCCCATTGCGCATTGAGTTGCTGCAGTTGGCGGATCAGTTCGCGGGACTGGGTGTAAGTGGCCGTCTGATCGCGGGACGACTTCACGTACAGAAACACCAGGATCGAGGCCAGCAGCAGCGTCATCAGGCTGAGGAGAAACTGGCTGGTAAGGCGGCGAGAAAGGGTCATGAGAGTTGGCTCATAGCGGCTTGCCTGCCCATTCGCCGGTCAGGGTCTTGAGAAACTGCACGATCAGCGCCTTGTCTTCGGCGGAGGGCGTGCGGCCCAGTTGGTAGATGAACATCACATCCACCGCTTCTTCCAGTGTTTTGGCCGACGCGTCGTGAAAATACGGCGCGGTGACCGCCACGTTGCGCAGGCTGGGCACTTTGAACACATGGCGATCTTCCTCGTCCTGGGTCAGCAGGTAGCGCCCCAGGTCCGATTCGACCGGGTTGCCGCGCGCCTTGAAGTAGTCCCCCATCACGCCGAACTTCTGGAACATATTGCCGCCGATATTGATGCCCTGGTGGCAGGCGATACAGCCGTACTCCTTGAAGCGCTGGTAGCCGTACTTTTCCTGGATCGTGAGGATATCGGTATTGCCCAACAGGTATTGGTCGAACCGCGAGTTGGGGGTCAGCAGCGTTCGCTCATAAGTGGCCAGCGCATTTTGCACGTTGGCGGCGGTGACGCCGTCGGGGTACGACTGGCTGAAAGCGGCCTGGTAAGCGGGCAGGGCGGACAGGTTCTGCACCACGGTTTTCCAGTCGCTGCCCATCTCCACCGGGCTGATGACCACTTGTTCGATCTGCGCTTCCAGCGTGTCCACCCGGCCGTTCCAGAACTGCTTGAAATTCTGGCTGGCGTTAAACACCGTGGGCGTGTTGATCTCCACCGGGTGGCCATCGAAGCCAATGGAGAACGGTTTGTCATCGGCACCGCCGATGTCCAGTCGATGGCAACTGGCGCAGGACAAGGTGTTATTGGCCGACAGCCGCGGCTCGTTGAACAGCTGGCGGCCCAGTTCGACTTTGGCCGGGTCCAGGGTCGGCGCCGCCGGCAACGGCTTGAGCGGCTCGTCCAACGGGGCGGCCATCAAGGGCGCTGCCGTGACCAGCCAACACGTGAACATCAGGCCAATTCGAGTAGTTGAGACTGCGCTCAAACGAGCACTCCTTGCGTTCGGCTATTGATCGGGCATCAGGGGCGCGGAGCCCACTTGCAGTAACTGGGCGAAATCCTTTGAAGGTACAGCCTTACTGAACAGATGGCCTTGGCCTTCTTCACATTGCTGGGTTTGCAGGAACTTCAGTTGCTCCAGCGTCTCCACCCCTTCGGCGATGATGCTCAACCGCAGGCTCTTGCCCATGCCGATGATAGCGCTGATCAACTGTTCGTCTTGGTTATTCACATTCAGGCCTTGCACAAAAGACTGATCGATTTTCAGCACGTCAATGGGGAAGCGTCGCAGGTAGCTGAGGCTGGAGTAACCGGTGCCGAAATCATCCAGGGCCAGGCGTACGCCCATGGCTTTGATCTTGTTCAGCCTCTCAACGGTGTCGTCGACATTTTGCATCAACACGCTTTCGGTGATCTCCAACTCCAGTCGGTCGGGCGGCAGGCCGCTTTGCTTCAGGATCGCGGCCAGGTTGTCGACAAAATCCCGCTGGCGGAAGTCAATCGCCGAGATATTCACCGAGATGCACAGCGAGGGCAGGCCCATCACGCGCCACGCCTGTGCCTGCTGGCAGGCTTCGCGCAGTACCCATTGGGTCAGGCGCACGATCAGGCCACTGTCCTCAGCCACGGGAATGAAATCCACGGGGCTGACCCACCCTGAGCGGGGTTGAAACCAACGTATCAGGGCTTCTGCTCCTACGATCCGCCCGGATTTCAGGTCCAGCTTCGGTTGGTAGTGCAGCACAAACTCATCGCGCTCCAAGGCCTGGCGGATCGCACTTTCCAGGTTTTGCTGATGCTGGGCGCGCAGGTTCATGGCGTCGGTATAAAAGCTGAAACTGTCGGGGCCGCGCTCTTTACTGGTGTGCATGGCCGTTTCAGCGTGTTTGATCAACTCCACCGCGGTGCCGCTGTCATTGGGGTAAATGCTGATGCCCAGGCTGGCCGTGATGCTCAGGTCATGCCCCGCGACGTGGCGAGTCGCGCTGATGGCCTTGAGGAGTTTCTGGGCAACGCCCTGGGTCTGCTGGGGGTGCTGGATATCGTTGAGCACGATCACGAACGCGTCGGAGCCGTAGCGGAACACCGAGTCCGACTCACGCACCGCCGCCACCAGGCTTTGGCTGACCTGCTGCAGCACCTCGTCGCCTACCGGATAGCCCAGGGCATTGTTGATGCGCTTGAAACGGTCCAGTCCGATGAACATGACCGCCAGTTGGGTGTCATGCCGACGGCCCAAGGCCATGGCCTGGGTCAGCCGGTCGCCCAGCAGCGTACTGTTGGGCAATTCGGTCAGCGCGTCGTACTGCAGCAGGTGCGAGACTTTCAGCAGTTCCTGCACACGTTCTTCAACGGTGCGCTCCAGGCTGCTCACTTTGAGCGCGACGTCCTGGGCCAGCTGCCACTTCCACGTCAAGGCGCTGGCCATCTGGCGGATTTCCAGGTTGTCGAAGGGCTTTTTGAGGATCAGCAGCTGGTCGTTGTATTTCAATCGCGCTTCGATGGCCTCGAAGGAGTAGTCGGAATACGCCGTGCACAGGGCAATCTGCAGGTTGGGGTCGGCATTCCAGAGGGCTTCGATGGTTTGCAAGCCATCCCAACCCGGCGGCATGCGCATGTCGAGGAACGCCATGGCATAGGGAGCGCCGGCGGCGAGTGCCTTGTGGACCAGGGCCAGGGCTTCCTCACCCTGGTAGGCGGAGTCCAGCTCAAACACCTGGCGCACTTTGGCCGGGGTGCCGAACAGGGTGTGCTCAAGGGTGTCCAGCGAGGGCTGGGCGTCTGCGTCGGCACAGAGGATCTTGCGAAAGTCCTGGTGGATGGAGGCAGTGTCATCGACGATCAGAATACGACGGTTGGCCTTGACTGAATCCGGGGTCATACGGCGCACAGCGATGGCAAAAGGTGCGACTGCATAATGACTTCTTCCCTGGTTGCACGTCTGAGCGGGTTGCCAGCGGCTATGAGAGCATAGTCGAGCTCCCTTGATATCGACGGCCAGTTGGCGTCAAATCAACCCCACGCCTTAAGCGAGGGAAGACGGCTTGGGACAAGGGCTCAATGTAGCTCAATTTTGTTTAATTTGAAGGCGCAGTCGGCATGGATGAACAACTCGCGAAGCTTTCCACCGAAAAACCCACCATTTTGTTGGTCGACGATGAAGAGTCGATCCTCAATAGCCTGCGCCGTTTGTTGCGCGGCCAGCCCTACGATGTGCTGCTCGCCGGCAGCGGTGCCCAGGCCCTGGAAATCATGGCGGCGCAGCCCATCGACCTGGTCATGAGCGATGCGCGCATGCCGGGCATGGACGGGGCCACGCTGTTGGCCAAGGTGCACGATGTGTATCCCGCCACCAGCCGCATCCTGCTGACCGGGTATGCCGACCTCCCGACGATCATCAAGGCGATCAACGAAGGCCAGATCCACCGTTACATCGGCAAACCCTGGAATGACGATGAACTGAAGCTGATCCTGCAGCAGGCCCTGGAACATCAGCGCCTGGAGCGCCTGACCCAGGTGCAGAACGAGCAGCTCAAGGTACTCAATGCGACCCTTGAAAAGCGCGTGGAGTCGCGCACCGGTGAGCTGCAGCAGACCGCCGACATGCTTGACCTGGCCTACGAAGAACTCAAGCGCAGCTACGTGACGGGCACCGAGGTGTTTTCGCTGTTGGCCAACTTGCGCCTGCCCAAGGACAAGCAGACCAACCGCCAGTTGATCGACCTGATCCGGGTGTACTGCAACGCCCAGGCCATGGACGAGGTCAGCACGCGCGACCTGACCATGGCCGCCGCGCTCTACAACATCGGCAAACTCAGCTGGACCGACAGCATGATGACCGCCCCGGCCGATAGGCTGCACAGCACTGACCGCGATCTGTACCGCGCCTATCCGACGCAGAGCGAGTCGCTGCTGATGACGCTGGAGCCGATGAAGGATGCGGCGCGGATCATTCGTCACCACCAGGAACGCTATGACGGCAGCGGCTTTCCCGATCACCTCAAGGAGGAGGCGATCCCGTTCGGTTCACGCCTGCTGAAACTGGCGGTGGATTTCATCGAGTTGCAGAAAGGCCTGATCCTTGAGCGGCAGATGAACAGTGATGAAGCGCTGCTCTACATCCAGAAGTATGCCGGGCGCCTTTACGACCCAAGCCTGGTCGACGATTTTATTCAGGCCTGCGCCAAGTTCCTCAGTGATGTGACGCTGGGCGATCCCACCGTCAAGGTCCTGACCACCCGTGAACTGGCGGACGGCATGGTCCTGGCGCGTAACCTCAATGCCGATAACGGTATGTTGCTGCTCAACGCCGGCAAGGTGCTGAACCTGCCGCTGGTGGACAAGCTCATTGCGTTCGAGGCAATGGAAGGCGCGAAATACGCCATTTTTATCAAAGTACCCGAAGAGACCGCGAACCTTTCATGAGCACCTCTACTATCCGCATCGCCGCCGCCCTCCTGATCGGCAGCGACGGCCAAACATTGCTTGTACGCAAGCGTGGCACCCAAGCGTTCATGCAGCCTGGTGGCAAGATCGACGCCGGCGAGCAACCTGCCGAGGCCCTGGCCCGCGAGCTGCACGAAGAGCTGAACCTGTGCATCGACCCCAGCCAAGCCCTCTACCTCGGCAACTTCAGCGCACCCGCGGTCAACGAGCCGGGCTTTACCGTCGAAGCTGAGTTGTTCCAGGTACGCATCGATGTGCCGGTCACCCCCGCTGCTGAAATCGAAGAGGTACGCTGGATCGATCCTGCCGGTGATGGCGGCTTGCACTTGGCGCCGTTGACACGCGACCTGATCCTGCCGTTTTACCGTGCGTCACTGACCGCAACGGCCTGAAGCCTATGATCATCCGTGCACTGGGGGCCCACGACGCCGAGGCTTATCGGGCCTTGATGCTGGAGGCGTACGGCGCCTATCCGCAGGCATTCACCTCCAGCGTGGCCGAGCGGGCGGCGATGCCATTGAGCTGGTGGCAAAAGCGCCTCGACAACCCACTGGATCGGCTGTTGGGCGGTTTCGACGGCGATGAACTGGCGGGTATTGTCGGTCTGGCGTACGAGCCACGCGAGAAGGCGCGGCACAAGGTGACCCTGTTCGGTATGTACGTGACCGGGGCCTATCAGCAAAGAGGCCTGGGCCTGCGGTTAGTCGAGGCAGCCCTGGATGAAGCGCGCCGACATCCGCGCTTGAAAGTGATCCAGCTGACCGTCACCGCCGGTAATGACGCCGCGTTTGCGCTGTACCAGCGCTGTGGGTTCACTCAATACGGTCTGGAACCGCTGGCGGTGCGGGTGGGCGTGGATTACTTCGATAAAATCCACATGTGGCGCGAACTGAAAGACCAGTGATACGCCCTGTGGGAGGGGGAAAGCCCCCTTCCACCGGTTGAGCTGAGCCTTTCAACGCACCGCGCTGACCCCATCCAAGGTGGAAAACGAGGTGTCCTTCGCGGTCAGCAGAAAGTCGCGCATATACGGCGCGTCCAGCATGTCCGCGCGAATCCCTGCATACAGCGTCGCAAACAAACCCTTCTCACCCAGCCGCTTGGCTTTCACGTAGCCGCGCGAGCTGTATTCATGCAGCGCCCAGTGAGGCATGCCGCACACGCCACGGCCGCTGGCCACCAGTTGCATCATCATCACCGTCAGTTCCGAGGTGCGCACCTGAGCCGGCTCAACGTCGGCCGGTTCGAGGAAGCGAGTGAAGATGTCCAGGCGGTCGCGCTCCACCGGGTAGGTGATCAGGGTTTCGGTCAGCAGGTCTTGCGGCACGATGTAGGCCTTGTTCGCCAGCGCGTGCTGGTTGGCCACGGCGAGCATGGCTTCATAGGTGAACAGCGGCACATAGGTAATGCCTGGCAGTTCCAGCGGGTCGGACGTCACCACCAAGTCCAGGTCACCACGGGCCAACGCCGGCAGCGGCGCGAAGGCAAAGCCCGAGGCCAGGTCCAGCTCGACTTCCGGCCAGGCATCGCGGAACTGGTCGATGGTCGGCATCAGCCACTGAAAGCAGCTGTGGCACTCGATGGCCATGTGCAAACGCCCGGCGGTGCCGCCGGCCAAGCGTGCAATGTCGCGCTCGGCGCCGCGCAGCAGCGGCAGGGTGGCGTCGGCCAGTTGCAGCAAGCGCAGGCCGGCGCTGGTGAAGCGCAGCGGCTTGGTCTTGCGCACGAACAACGGCATGCCCAGGCGTTCCTCCAGTTCCTTGAACTGATGAGAAAGCGCCGATTGAGTCAGGTGCAGGCGTTCAGCGGCTTCGACCAGGCTGTCGGCTTCGCGCAAGGCGTGCAGGGTCTTGAGGTGGCGGATCTCTAGCACGGGTTATCCATGAGTAAATTTGATGTTTGAGAGGGAATGGTTGAATTTGTCTCATGTTTACAGCCTCTCATTCAACCCCTGCCGAGCGTCACGACGCCGAAACCTCGTCGGCAGCTACCCACAACGGACGGATATGAGGCAGCGCCGAGGATTTTTTGCCGATATCGGAGAACGGCAATGTCGGGTCATCACCGTGAGTCAGGCCCCGATGCTCCGGCAGCTTCAAATGGGCTTTCTCGAACTGATCGAACGTCGCTGCGCGCCGGTTGTAATGAAAGTGCGCGTACCACAGCGGCTTCGGCGGCAAGGCTGTCAGGTCCCAGACTTCATATTCCTGCATGAAATCCGGGCGTCCATCGCGTAATGGGGCCAGGCGTTTCAACCCGCTGTTACGTCGCACCTCGACCACCTTATGGCTGGCCAGGTCATCAAGCATGCCATCGGTGGGCTGTTTACTTGACAGGGAAAACTCAGTCCGCAGGGTACGGCCGGTTGCTTTCAGCTGTGTCGCGCCGTCCTGCAGCTGTTTGAGGGTCATATGATCGGGCGCCAAGGGCGCGATGGTCCGCGCCCGGGTGAGCAGTTCCTCGGCTTCTCTTGCCAGCATCTCCTCCATTTCGACCGGCAGCAGGCCGTGGCGAGCGTAATCACGCACTTTTTTGATGTAAGAAGTGACGGCCCTCAGACGTGCTTGCGCTTCAATGACCAGGGCGTTGAGGTTCCTGGCGGCCACCACCTCGACAATGGGCTCGGGGTTGGTCAGGTAATACCGGCCATTCGCGGTTTGCTCCCAGATCTCGGTACGGCCTTGGGCGCCGGTAATGGTATAGCGACGCACGCCGGTCGAGGGTTCCCAGCTTTCCACGCCGATCAGCAGTGTGTTGTCTTCAGTTTCGAAAATTCTGCGGGGGCTGCTGGTGGGCTTGCGCGGTGCAGGCTCACGCAAGGTTTTACGGGCGCGCTCGGCCATTTTTTCCAGTTCGGCGCGCAGTTGGGGGACGTAAACCGGGTCGAAATGTTGGGGGTAACTGGTTGACCAGCGGTCCAGGTTCATCCGCATGTTTTCGTAGGCATTAATGCAGAAATTGAGGATCGTGTTGCGTTGGTTGAGGTTCGAACTGATTTCCAGCAAGTCGGTTTGCAGATCCAACGCACGCCAGGTCGTGGTTTTGGCGTTCTTCAGCGCACCTTGCAGGTAATGCCAGGAGACGTCCGACAGCGCCTTGCCATGATCGATAACGTCCAGCAAGGCGGCGACCTTGGTGTAGTTACGTTTTCTCTCGGACAGGTGTCGGTTTATCACCTCTGAGGCATTGGTTATTCGTTGTCGTTGCTCACGGAGGGAGACCCGGCTGTTCCAAGTGTTCATGGTCTCCATCGCGGTCTCGGTGTGGCGAAAGTGCTCAAGGTTGGCAATGTGTTTGCCCCTGATCTGTTCCCTGAGGGCCGCCCGTGCCGTCACTTGCTCATAGGGTGTGGCCTCTAGAAGAGCGGTCAGGTTTTCTATGTCATCGGAATGGGTGACCATCCGTTCTCCCCTGAGCTTGATCAGCCATTGGGACTTCCAGACCACTTCATACGCGGCATCACTTTTGGCTCTATTTCCGGTCCTGGCCCGGTTGCCGCGGACCAATGGAATGACTTGGTCGAGTTGCTCATGAAGCTGCTTGGCAAGCTCTATGCCTTGCGCCAGCTCGGTTACTAGATCGTCGAACAAGCCTGTCTCGCCATTTTCATAGCGATTTACCAACGTGCCGACCCGCTGATGGTTTTGATCGAAGTGATGATAAGTCTGTTCGACACTGGCCGTCAGTGAACGCTGCCGACGGTAGACCTGATCGGTCCACCAGCGCGGCAGACGCTCACGAATTGCCAACGGCCACAGCGGGTCCAGCCTATCTGCCAAGTGCCCGAGCGCCGCACCGCCGCCTGCCAGGCCACCGGGGTGTGAGGTGCCGTAGACACCGAAGTGCGTGTCCCATTGCCCGGTTTCATCCAGGGCGATCGGCTGCTTGTAGGTTTTTTTCGAGTTGCCGCTCAGGCGCCAGTGACCATCCTGCAGCTCAACCTGATAGAGCGCATGCCTGCGCAGGATGAAGTCGCCGTCGGCATGCCGGTAGATGTGACGATAAAGGCCGTATGTCGCCGGCTGCAGGTGACCGAGCGAGAGCGCTTTCTCGTATTCGTAACCGCTGAACCGCAGGCCTATATGGGCACTGCGGCTCGGTGGCGGACGCAAATAACCGCTCACGTTGAACGCGTTGCGCAGTTGGCGCGCGGCGGTGCGTGCACGCGCGGCATTCGGGGTGATGAGCACGCCGGTGCCCACGTCGATGGCGGCATCGATCAGTGATTGCAGGACCTGCGTTACCGCCTGTAATCCTTCAACCGGGTCGCCGCGCCGAAACGCACGGACGGCTTCGTTGGCACTGGTCCAACCATCGTGCAGACCGATGGCGGTACCCACGATGGGTACCACACCCATGGCCATCTTGATCCAGGTAAAGGCCTGCTCACCCTTCATCGCATAGCGTTCCCGGTACAGCTCGCTGTTGGAGCGTGAGGTGGCGCGGTGAGCCTCAAGCAAGCGGCCCATGTGGGCGTTGAACACGTGAGTGGCCAGCGACGGTGCGCCTGGCCAGGGTTTGCCGATGGCAATCAGGGCACTATAGTTTTTCAGCACGGCCTGGTTGATCCGGCCGGCATGGCGTTCGACGTCTCCGGGCACTGCGCGTGCGGCCAGGTAACTGACCATGTCGCTGGACAGGCACAGGTTGTAGAGGGCCTGTCGGGCTTGCTCGCGGGTATCGAAGCGGCGCACGTATTGGCGGTCCGGGCTGTCGGGCAGGTAGAGGAGGGTCAGCCCGGTGCTTTTTTCTTCAATGAAGCTGATGCCGGACAACGTGCTGGGGCCGTCATCGGTGTCCGCCCCGCCGACACTGAGTACGGCGGGCAGCACAACGAGACCCACCGGCTTGGCCTGCTCGGCGGCCCGGTTGAACACCTGCAGTTCATCCGCCGTGAGGGTGCCGTTCAAGTGCGCCAACCGACCCTGAATCTTCAGTATCAGGCGGTGGGGTTCCATCAGGCATTCCAGGCGAGCGTCGCGATTAAACGAGGCTTCCCGGTCGGTGCCCAGCCATGTCTCCTTAATCAGGTCCTCATACTGTTGTGCCACGTCCAGCTCGGTGACCATTGTTTTCACGTAGCGCGGGGTGAGGGCTGCCGCGAGGACTTCACGCTCATTCGTATCGAGCGTGCTGACGAGCACTTTCATAAAGCCCAGGCGTTCACTGAGTGCGTTATCGATGTTACCCAACGCCAGGTCTTCAAGGCTCAGGCTGACTCGGGCCGTGCTGGGTTCCAGCACGGTTTTGGTCGGGGTTCCCGGTGCGCCGGGCGCGGCGAAAAAGTGCTGCCGGTGGGCAACGGTTTCGGGCAAATCCAGTGTCACGGAAAAGGGCTGTTTGAGGGCGAAATCCCGGTTCAGGCGCTTTTCAAGCTGGGTCTTGCAGTAGGTGTGGCTCAGGGGCAGTTTTTGTTCCAGCGCGTGATCGGCCCTGCGCATGGCCCGCCAATAGTCTTCGATCCATGCCTTGAGCTGGGCTCGGTCTTCGGCGCTGACGGTAGTGAGCCAGGTGGTCAGGTGTTCGGCCAGGGCGCCCGTCTGCTGTCGCTCACGCCACTGGGTATAAGCCAGTTCGCGTGCTTCATTCGCCGGTACGCCCAGTTCGTGCAGCAGTTTTACGCGGATGGCTTGCAGTTCAGTGGCTTGTTGCAGGGCCTGTTCGGGCTCGGATGTGCGGTGCAACAGCACTTCAATCTGCTGCACACCGTTGGAAAGCTGCTGGTGCAAGCTGTAATCGAAGGCCTTCTGGCTCAGCAGACGGGGCTCAAGCGTCAGCGCCGGCTGAGTGGAGGTTTGGACGAAGAACCACGCTTGCAACTGCGCAAAGTTGTCAAAGCGATGCACACCACCATTGTGGCCTGGCCAGTAGAGCAGCAGGCTGTTGGGCGAGGAGGGCAATGCTTTCAAGGTGCTGGCTTGGGTAATCAGCAGCACACCCTCGAGTTCTTTTTGGCTGATGGTTTTTTCGCCGTTCTTCTGCTCGATCATGGACAGGACGAGGCAGGCGACCGCGATGTCCTTGGCGGGTGGTTTGTCGGGGTCCAGCCCATCCATCAACCACTGGTATTCTGGGATGCTGATTTGATTCAACTGTCGTAGCAGCTCGGCTTCCTGCTTCAACCCCTGCCATCGCGCCTGCAGCAGGGCGGTGTATTGAGGGGTGTGCTTCTGCAGTAGCTCCGACAGCATGAGCGCAGGTTTTTGATCGAGCAAAGCGCCGGCTGCTGTGTAGGCCTGCTGCCTGGCCTGATGCAGTGCATCGAATAGAGGGGTGAGTAAGGCCAGGCGCGAGTTGTCCTCGCCCGCGAAGACTTCAAGGGCGTTTTGCTGTTGTTTCAAGGCCTGGCGGCGTAGCCCCAATGGCACATCGGCGGTCAAGCCAGTAAAGGGCGGCGGGTTTTCGGTACTGTCGGGTGCAGCGGGCAGTTCTGGGGCTGCAGCGAACAGTGGCTCCCGTTGCAGGCGGTCGATCCGCTCGGCAGTGTGCAGCGCGCTCGCGCCGTGCTCGGCCAAATCACCGTCGGCCGCAGACGTCAGGGTGTCTTGTTTTTGCTTGATCCAATGCTCCTGAAGGTGTGCCAGCCCTGCCTCCAAGGGGGTCTCAACCGTACGGTACTCGATGCTGTGCTCGCGGGTTATCTGTGCGACGCCGGGGAACAATTCCGGCTGATCACGTAGCCAGGTTTCCAGGCGGACGCGATCGCCGAACACCATCAGCGCTGGCTGCCGGGTGGGCAAGTACACACACTGAGTCACAGGGTTGTCCTGGTCGGTACGGGTCATGACCAACGCACCCGGCACCTCGACCGTAGGGCCGCTGGCAGACGTCAACAGCAGTTGCTCGACATACAGGGCCTGGCCGTCGGCGGGTTGTTCGTCGGCAGGTGGATCGACCAGCCGTAGGAGCGGTGTCACCTGGTCGGTATTGATCTCGCCCACGGCGACGGCATGTTGGGCGGCGGCCAGGAAATGCTGGCGGTACAGTTGGTTGGCCAGTTCGCGCCGGGCCATCGGGGTGCCGGGCGCGCGGGCAATCCACCAGGTGATCCAGTGGCTTCTGATCCCATGCCGCAGGTTCAGCTTCAGCAATCGTTGCAGCAGCGCAACCGGTGTCGTCTCTTCAGAGAGACCAGTGAGTGTGCAGCGTTGGTCGAGGGTGGGGTCCACGCCCGCGAACGCATAGTGTTGTTGAGCGTAGGCCCAGGCGTCCGTGAGCGTGACATCCCGGGCAGGGGCATCACCTTGCGCGGCGAAATGCAGATGTACCTGCTCGCCATCCACGTCCAATTCCTGCCTGATCAGTGTGTTGATCGATGCGCGCACGCTGGGCGCGGTCGCCATCAGGTCGCGCAAACGCTGGCGACTGTCCTGCCAGCTCTCGCGCGCTTGCAGCAAGAGATTTTCATCCACAGCACGGCCTAGAGGGGATGAGGGCCTGCGAATGTCGCTGAGGGTAATGCGTGTGTTGAGTTGTTCCGCCATCAGAATGTCTCGGGATCAATGAAGTAACGGGCATTGAACGTCGGCGTGACTTCTGTGGGGGCTTAGATAGTTGTCGCAGTGACCGTTGAGCGGGCTTCATCAAACTGTCACGCAACTGTGGCAGCGCGCTTGAACAAACTTCATCAGACTCGCGCTCTACTGGGGTTCTGCGTTTCGGTGTTTTTCATGCGCGTGTTGCTTTTACTGGCCGCTCTATTGTTCGGCCTGCCGTCTTTTGCGGCTTCTCGATGTGACGTTAATGTCCCGACCCAAACGGTCGACCTGGCTCAGGTGAGCATCGCCTACCAGAGCATCGGCCGTGCGTCCGACCCGGCCTTGCTGCTGGTGATGGGGCTGGGCGGGCAGTTGATCCATTGGCCCGACGAAGTCGTCGTCGCCCTGTGCCAGCAAGGGTTTCGGGTGATCCGCTATGACAACCGCGACGTCGGCCTGTCCACGTGGCGCCAGGCACCGGCCAATGCCAACCTGACCTTTGAAGTGCTGCGCTACAAGCTCGGCCTGCCGGTGGCGGCGCCGTATACCTTGACCGATATGGCCGACGACGCCATCGGCTTGATGGACGCCTTACAGATCCAGCAATTCCACGTGCTGGGCGCGAGCATGGGCGGGATGATCGCCCAGCACCTGGCGGCCATGGCGCCGCAGCGGGTCGAGAGCCTTACGCTGATCATGACCAGTTCCGGCGCCGAAGGCCTGCCGGCACCGAACGCGGCGCTGGTGCAATTGCTGTCGCGGCGCAGCGCGCCGAATCGTGAAGTGGCCCTGGAGCAGCAAGCCGATCTACTGGCGGCGCTGGGCAGCCCGAACGTGAAGGATGATCGCCAGGTGTTGCTGCACCAGGCGGCGCTGTCCTACGACCGGGCCTTCAACCCGGACGGCGTGAAGCGCCAGATCATGGCGATCCTCGCCGAGCCGAGCCGCGTGCCGTTGCTCAACCAACTGCGCGTGCCGACCCTGGTGGTGCACGGTACTGCTGACCCGTTGCTGCCGGTGATGCATGGCGTGCACCTGGCGGCGCATATCCAGGGCAGTCAGTTGAAGCTGATCCCCGGCCTGGCCCATCGTTTCCAGGAAGCGTTCAAGGCGCCGTTGCTGGCGGCGGTGTTGCCGTACCTGCAAGCCCATCGCGAAGATGCCGCGCACTGGGCGCAGATTGACTTGGGCGAGCCTGCAAAGGTGTTGTGACATTGGTGTATCGTGCAACCTTTACGGCACATTACTGCTAGCGAGGTTGCCTGCCATGAGTACCCCCCTGAAAATCGATTTCGTCAGCGACGTGTCCTGCCCCTGGTGCATCATTGGCCTGCGCGGCCTGACCGAAGCCCTCGACCAGCTTGGCGCCGAGGTGCAGGCCGAGATCCATTTCCAGCCGTTCGAACTGAACCCGAACATGCCTGCCATCGGTCAGAACATCGTCGAACACATCACCGAGAAATACGGCTCCAGCGCCGAAGAATCCCAGGCCAACCGTGCGCGTATCCGCGACATGGGTGCCGAGCTGGGCTTTGCCTTTCGCACCGATGGCCAGAGCCGCATCTACAACACCTTCGACGCGCACCGCCTGCTGCATTGGGCCGGGCTGGAAGGGTTGCAGTACAACCTCAAGGAAGCGCTGTTCAAGGCGTACTTCACCGATGGGCAGGACCCGTCCGACCACGCCACCCTGGCGATCATCGCCGAAAGCGTCGGCCTGGATATCAAACGCGCGGCCGAGATTCTTGCCTCCGACGAATACGCCGCCGACGTGCGTGAGCAAGAGCAGTTGTGGATCTCCCGTGGCGTGAGCTCGGTGCCGACCATCGTGTTCAATGATCAGTACGCCGTCAGCGGTGGGCAGCCGGCGGAGGCGTTTGTGGGCGCGATTCGCCAGATCATCAACGACTCGAAAAACTAAAGTCGAACATGGGTCAACCTGTGGGAGGGGGCTTGCTCCCGATAGCGGTGGTTCAGTCAAAACATGTGTTGACTGACACTCTGCTATCGGGGGCAAGCCCCCTCCCACATTTGTTTCTCGGTGTTCTTGAGATAAGTGCTGGCCCGCCCCTTGCATTGACCCCTTAAAGCCTTAGGGGACACTGCCTTGAACATTCTTGACCTCGACCACAGCCTCACCGCCCAGGCACCGATTGCCCGGCGTTTGGCCAATGGCCGCGCCCACCGTATCGACCTGCTGGACCTGGGCCCCAAGCTGCGCTTGTGGTCCACCGAAAAAACCTGGAAGCGCTTCGCCGAACGTCTGGCCCAGCGGCCCCGGCCTACGGATGCGCGGCCGGAAATCCTGTTTGTCGGTTCCGGCGACTATCACCACCTCACACCGGCCTTTCTGGCCGATCTCAAAGAACCGATCAGCCTGATCCACTTCGACAACCACCCCGACTGGGTACGCTTCGCGCCCAAGCGCCACTGTGGTTCGTGGGTCAACCGTGCGCTGAAAATGCCGGCGATCAAACGCATCGTCACCCTCGGCCCGTGCAGCGACGACCTGCATAACCCGCAACTGCGCGGCGGCAACCTTGGCGCCCTCAAGCGCGGGCACTTGCAGCTGTTTCCCTGGCAGCACGCGCCGTCGAAAGTCTGGGGGCGGGTAGGCGATGGCGCCGGCCATCGTCAGCAGGAAGACCACCTGCACTGGCGCAACCTGGCCGAGCTGGATTGGACGGCGTTTCTCGAGCAGATGATCAGCAGCCTGCCCACCGAAGCGATCTGGATCACCGTCGACAAAGACGTGCTCGCCAGTGAAGACGCGGCGACCAACTGGGACCAGGGCGGCATGCGCCTGACTCACCTGCTGCAAGCCCTGCGGGCGTTGGCGGCGCGCAAGCGCATCATCGGCATCGATGTGTGCGGCGAGTTCGCCCAGCCTGCCTTCAGCAACGCGTTCAAGCGCTGGGAAGCCAAGTCCGACCAGCCGCCACCCGAGCGTTGGAGCGCGCAAGACCTGCAGCGCAACGCCGCCACCAATGAAGCCTTGATTGATCTGTTTGAGGAACTGTTCCCGTGACCTTGACCGTGGTGTTGCTGGTGGCGTTTTCCATCGTGCTCGATGTGATCGGCCAGCTGTGTTTCAAGATCGGCCTGGACCGGTTGCCCGAGCTGGACGGCGGCTTTCGCCTGAATGCGTTCTGGGGCCAAGTGTTTAATGCGCCGTTGCTGTGGGCCGGGATCGGCGCCTATGCGATCGAATTTTTCGTGTGGCTCGAGGCCTTGTCCCGCGCGCCGTTGAGCCTGTTGTTTCCGGCCGCCGCGCTGGCGTATTGCGGGGTCGTGCTGGCGGGCAAGGTGGTGCTGGGCGAGACCGTCAGCCGCCGCCGTTGGGCGGGCACGCTGGTGATTACCTTAGGTGTGATGTTGGTGGCGATTGCAGGGAGCCAGGCATGAGTACGCAAACGATGAATACCGGATGGCTGCACGGGCGCTTCGGCACGGTGGTGCTGTGGGCCTTGTTGATCTGCACCGAAAGCGCGGGCCAGCTGTTTACCAAAGTGGCCGGGGATCAATTGGGGCAGATGGATTTCAATTGGCAGTGGCTGGGTGAGGTGGCGCGCAACCCTGGGATCCTGGCGGCGATCGCCAGTTATATCGGCGCGTTTTTCGTCTGGATGCTGATCCTGCGGCGCAGCAGCCTGTCCCTGGCGTTTCCGCTGAGTTCGCTGGTGTTTGTGGTGGTGTTGCTGGGTTCGTGGCTGGGGCTGGGGGAACATATCAGCCCGCTGCACTGGGTGGGGGTGGCGGTGATCATTGGCGGGATTGTGTTGTTGGCCGAAGGTGAAGAGAACTGATCGGCTTGGTTTTTGTAGTGAGCGGGCTGGCCTCGCGCGGGGCAAGCCCGCTCACTACAAGGTCGGGGTCAGCCGCGGAATTTGCGGTGTGCGACTAAAAATCCTAATCCATGGGACACCGGAAGCGTTTTCACTCCAGCCGCACGCTGCTGCTCGGCAATCTCTCGATGAAACGCCTTCACTTTCGTCCAGTGCATCTTCGGCCGGTAGTGGTGCTCGGCGTGGTAGCCGTTGTTCATCCAGATCAGGTTGTACAGCACACCGTAGGCGCTTACGCCCCAGGCAATCGGCAGGTCCGGGTTGCCGCCGAAGTGCTCGTAGTAGCCATTGAGCGATGACAGGCACTGGCCCAGGTACCAGAACGGCAGCAACCACACTACCGCCTGCCAGTTGTAGAAGGCCAGGGCGAGATAGAACGCCACTGTCACGCCGATCTCGACCTTGACCCAACGCGCATCCGCCGGACGTTTGCGCTTCATTTCGTCATAGAAGGGCTTGGGATCGTCGCGGAAAAAACTCAGGAAGGTATAGGCCCACGGGTTCTCCGGCTGGCCATCGTGGCCGCGCTGGTAGATCGACAGCGGGTCGATGGTTTTGCCATCCGGCCCCGGCAGGTCGGCGTTGCCACGGTGATGGCGGTTGTGGATATCGCGGTAGAGCGTCTGGGAAAAACCGATGGTCACCGACAGCAACAGGTCGAAGGCCCGGTTCATCGCGCGATGGCTGAAGTAGGCGTTATGGATCTGGTTGTGGGAGATGCTGTTGATGCTCCACGACAGACTGATCGCGTAGACCAGCGCCAGGGGCACCAAGGCCCACCAGTCCAGGCTGTGGAAAGCGCCAACCAGCCAGACGACAAAGGCGAAATGCGCCAGGCCCAGCGCGATGGGCACCAGGTCCCAGAGTGAATGATGCAGCAGGCGGTAAGCGGGGCGAGCCATGAAGAATGTCCTGGAAAAATGGATTCCAGCACCTCATTGCAAAGCCCAGACCAACCTCAATCGAACTTATAGCTGATGGCCGTCTGCACCTGGCCCTGGTTCACGTCGCCGGTTTCCTTGACGATGCTGCTGTTGGCGGCCGAGCCTACCAGGTGGACCCAGCTGGCGCTGGTCAACAGCGACCAGTTGGCCGCCAGGGGGAATTCAAAGCTCTGGGTCAGCGTCATGTTCTGGAAGCCACCACTGGCGTTGTAGGGACGGATGCCGGAATCCGCGGACTCATTGGCATCAACCCCGAAAAAGGTCTGGGTCTGGCGGGCGTCGGCAAAGTGCGCCAGCAGGCCGGTGCTGCCGATGATGCCGCCACCCAGGGGGTAACCCAGTTCACCGCCGACCTTGCCCAGCACACCGCTTTGATCTCGCCCGCCGCCGACGGCCTGGCCCATCTGGGCGTATACCCGCCAGAAATCAGCCGGCGCATATTGGATAAAACCGCCCACCTCGGCCATGTCCGACACATTGCGCAGCCCCTGCAGCGAGCCGTTCGAGGTGCGCCCCTGCAGGTAATTGATATACGGGCCTGCGGTAAAACCGTGGGTGTCCAAGGCGCTCCAGGTCAAGCCGTCATCGGTACTCAGGCTGACGGAGCCCCAGTCCAGATCGAAATAGGGCACCGGCCGCGTTTCGTAGCGGCTGCCGGTAGGGTCATGGGGCTGGTAGCTGACGCCTGCGCCGACTTCGCCGGTGATACCGTCGGCCAGTGCCAGGCTTGAAACACTCCACAGGCCAAGTAACCCGGCGAGTGCAGCGCATGTGATCCTCAACATGGTCACAGTTCCTTGATTGAATACGTGCGCATGAACGCGCAAAGCGCCGTGCCCACGCAAGCACTCATCTTGTTTGTAGCAAGCTACAAAAATTGTAGCTCCGACGACACAAATCGCCCTCCATTCCGAGCAAAGCCCCAGCCCCGCTGGGCCTGCGCCAGTTGGCACACTCCCTGCTCTACCCCTTGTTGCAAGCGCACACAGCGCGCTCCTCCAAGGTAAACAACGATGATCCACTGGCATATCGTGTGTGACTTCGACGGGACCATCACCCCCACCGATGTCATCGACAACGTCCTCCAACGCTTCGCCGGCCCCGAGTGGGAAACCATCGAACAGGAATGGCTGGATGGGCATATCGGTTCACGCGAATGCCTGAGCCGCCAACTGGCACTGATCAAGGCCACCCCCTCCGAACTGCTGGCGTATTTCGACAGCGTCGAGATCGACCCGGACTTCCCCGACTTCGTCGATCACGTGATCGGCCTGGGTGCGTCCATCGAAGTCGTCAGCGACGGCATCGAGCAGGGCATCGCGCGGATCCTGTCACGCAACTACGTGACCCTGCTGCCGATCCTCGCCAACCGTCTGCGCCAGGTCGACCAGAACAGCTGGCGCATAGACTTCCCGTACGCCAGCGATGCCTGCCGTGCCGCTTCCGGCAACTGCAAGTGCAAGTCCACGCCGCGCAACAAGCGCGTGCTGGTGATCGGCGACGGCAAGTCCGACATGTGCGTGGCCTCCACCGCCGACTTCGTGTTTGCCAAGGGCAGCCTCGCCGACTACTGCGTGGCCAACCACATTCCGCACGCGCGCTTCGACACCTTTGCCGAAGTGCCTGCATTGCTGGCGCTGCTGCCACAGGGCATCGCCGCCAACGCCACCACCTTCAACACCTCTTCTGACAATCAGGAACTCTTCCACCATGTCTGATATCCGTATCGCTACCGCCGAAGACCAGATCCTTCTGGATAAAGAAGCCAAATACTGCTCCTACGGCGACACCGTCCACTACATCGAGCCGCCACGTATTTTCAGCCGTTGCGAAGGCTCCTACGTATGGGACACCGAAGACCAGGCCTACCTCGACCTGCAAATGTGGTACTCGGCGGTCAACTTCGGCTACGCCAACCCACGCTTGAACAACGCGCTGAAACAGCAGATCGACACCCTGCCGCAAATCGCCAGCCAGTACCTGCACAAAGGCAAGATCGAGCTGTCGGAAATGATCGCGGTCGACGCCAAGAAGAAATTCGGCCTCGACGGTCGTGTGCACTTCAACGTCGGCGGTTCGCAGTCCATCGAAGACTCCCTGAAAGTGGTGCGTAACGCCACCAACGGCAAGAGCCTGATGTTCGCCTTCGAAGGCGGCTACCACGGGCGTACCCTCGGCGCGTCGTCGATCACCTCCAGCTACCGCTACCGTCGCCGCTACGGTCACTTCGGCGAGCGCGCGCAGTTCATCCCGTTCCCGTACCACTTCCGCGGCCCTAAAGGCATGACCAAGGAAGAGTACGGCAGCCACTGCGTGCAGCAATTCGCCCGCCTGTTCGAGACCGAATACAATGGCGTGTGGGACCCGAAAGTCGGCCAGAGCGAATACGCCGCGTTTTACGTCGAGCCGATCCAGGGCACCGGCGGCTACGTGATCCCGCCGATGAACTTCTACCGCGAACTCAAGCAGGTGCTGGACCAGCACGGCATCCTGATGGTGTCCGACGAAATCCAGATGGGCTTCTACCGCACCGGCAAGTTGTGGTCGATCGAGCACTTCGACGTGCAGCCGGACGTGATCGTGTTCGGCAAGGCCCTGACCAACGGCCTCAACCCGTTGGGCGGCATCTGGGCCCGTGAAGAATTGATCAACCCGAAGATCTTCCCACCTGGCTCGACCCACTCCACCTTCGCCTCCAACCCGTTGGGCACGGCGGTCGGCCTGGAAATGTTCAAGATGACCAACGAAGTCGACTACGGCGCGATGGTCATGGCCAAGGGCAAATTCTTCCTCGAAGGCCTGCAAGACCTGCAGAAACGTTTCCCGATCATCGGCGACGTCGACGGCCTGGGCCTGGCCCTGCGTTGCGAAATCTGCGGCCCGGATGGTTTCACGCCGGACAAGGCGACCCTGGACTACATGGTCGAAGAAGGCATGAAGGGCGACATGGTAGTGGATGGCCAAAAGCTCGGGCTGATCCTCGATGTGGGCGGTTACTACAAAAACGTGATCACCCTGGCACCGTCCCTGGAAATCAGCTACCCGGAAATCGAACTGGGCTTGAAGCTGCTTGAGCAACTGCTGGTGCGGGCGACCAACCGGTGAACACGGCAGAGATCGACCTCGGTGAAGGTGGTGCCGGTTTCGTTCTCGGTGAAGGTCCGGTCGGGATCCTGTTGATCCACGGCCTGACCGGCACTCCCACGGAATTGCGCCAGGTCGCCAAGGGCCTGGCCAAGGCGGGCAACTGCACGGTGTACGTGCCTACCCTGGCCGGGCATTGCGGCGACAACAGCGACCTGCAAGCCACCGGTTGGCGTGACTGGTACGAAGGCGTGCGCAAGACCTTCGTGGGCGTGAAGCAGCGCCACGAGCAGGTGTTTGTCGGTGGCTTGTCGATGGGTGCGGTGATGTCGATGTACCTGGCGTCGGAGCATCCGGGGCAGGTGGCCGGGTTGCTGATGTATTCCACCACGCTCAAGTACGACGGTTGGAGCATCAACAAAATGGCGTTCATCACGCCGTTGCTGATCCGTATCCCGTTCGGCGTGCGCCTGTTCCGCTTTACCGAGAAGCCGCCCTACGGCATCAAGAATGAACGCCTGCGTGCCATCGTTGAACGGCAGATGAAGGAAGGCGAAAGCAGCGAGGCGGGCCTGTTGACGATGGAGGGCGTGACGGTGCGTGAATTGCACTGGATGAACGCCGTGGTCAAAAAACGCATGCCGTCGATCAACGTACCGGCGCTGGTGCTGCACTCCATCGAGGACGACATCACCAGCCGCTGGAACGCCGATTACGTGGAGCGCCATCTCGGCGGGCCGGTGACCAAGATCCTGTTGGACAACTGCTACCACATGATCACCGTCGACCTGCAATACCGCCGAGTGATCGAGCTAAGCGCCGCATTCATCAGCGAACGAACTCTATGTAGTGAGCGGGCTTGCCCCGCGCTGGGTGGCGAAGCCGCCCCATTTCCGGCACTGAGTTTTTCCAGTTAAACCGCAATTGCAGTTTTTAGGGCGGCTTCGCCCCCCAGCGCGGGGCAAGCCCGCTCACTACAGAAATAAGGGACCGAAGTGATTACCGCCCAAGCCTTCCCAACCATCCGGGCCATCCAGCGCAGTGCCTGGAACGACTGTTTCCCCGGTGCCCTGGAGGACTGGGACTATTACGTCGCCGTGGAAAACGCCGCTATCGATGATTTCCAGTGGCGCTACCTGGCGGTTTACCAGGATGGAACGCTGGTGGCCGTGGCCGCCGCGTTCATCACTCATTATCGCCTCGACACCACGGTGTCGGGCGCCGGCAAGCGCTTGACCGAGCGTGTGGAGCGACTGTGGCCGGGGCTGTTGCAACTGGGGCTGTATGCCCTGGGTTCGCCGGTGGCCGAACGCTGCGACGCTGGTTTCGCCAGTGGCGTGCCGCAGGCGAGTCGTGCGCTGTTGCTCCAGCACCTGCTGCAAGCTGCACGCCGGGATGCCGATGACTTTGGTATCGGCCTGGTGGCGGTCAAGGACGCGCCGAGCAAAGACCCGCACTGGCTTGAGAGTTGCCGGGCGGCGGGCTTCCAAAGCATGCCGAGCTTGCCCACGGGCGTGTTGCCGCTGCCCTATGGGTCGGTGGACGCCTACCTGGGCTCGCTGGGCAAGTCCACGCGCAAGGACCTGCGCCGCAAACTGCGCGCACCAGGGCCGCGGGTGGAGTGGCGGCGCACTATCGACGACGTGCTGCCCGACGTGATGCGCTTGTACGAGGCCACGCTGACGCGTGCCGAATTGCAGTTCGAGCGACTGCCCGCCAGCTACTTCACTGGGGTGCTCGAACGGCTGGATGAGCGCGCGGTCTGTGTTCTTTACTGGGTGGACGAGCAATTGGTCGCGTTCAACCTGATCCTAGTGGACGAACACCGGCTGGTGGACAAATTTTTCGGGCATGACGTCGCGTTCACCCGCGACTACAACCTGTACTTCCGCAGCTGGCTGACCAACGTCGACTACTGTATTCAACACAATATTGCGTTGTATGAGTGCGGACAGGCCGGGTATGCCAGTAAGCTGCGCCTGGGCTGCGAGTTTCAGGGTAACAGCGTGTTTTTCCGCCACCGCAACCGGCTGGTCAACGGCCTGCTCAAGCTTGTAAAACTGTTTATTCGACCGGATCGTTCCGACCCTGCCATGGCTGCTGCGATAAGCGAAACCTGATGATCACCAAGACCCGCCAGAAAGCCCGCCCCTTTGCCATTTCGCGTTGGAGCGTCCAGCGCAAGCTGGTGCTGGCCTTCTGGTTGGTCAGCGTGATTCCCACCATGATCGCGGCCGAATTGGCGGCGACCACGTTGTCGCAGATCTTCGACAGCAACGTGCGCATCTGGCTGCAGGAGTCGACCAAGATCGTCAAGGACGAGATCGGCGACATCCTTCACGACAACGCGCGCATGGCCAAATTGTTCCTGCGTTACACCAGCCCGCCGTCGAGCCGGCAAGCCGCCAAGCACGACCGGCTGACTGCCGACATTGCCGACGCCACCGATATCGACGTGGTGGCGCTGATCCGCGTCAGTGACCACAAGCTGGTGTTCAGCACCGCCGCCGATGACATCGTCAAGCAGATCAGCCTGGCCAACAACACGGTGTTGCAGACGGTGCAGGTGGGGGGCGTATCCACCGGCATTGTGGTCTCGACCTTCGAGACGACCCAGGACGGCGTCGACTATTTGCTGCTGGTCGGGACCTACCTGGACAGCAGTTTCCTCACCAGTGTGGCCGATGTGCATTCCCTCGACCTGCGCCTGTACCTGGCCAACCCCGACGGGTTCTCCGAGATTTTTTCGACCCAGCGCTTCGAGGACCACCCTTCGCGCATTCCCAAGAACGTCGAAACCGCGATGCGCAGCACCAAGCAGCCCAGCGAGCAGTTCACCAATAACTACAGCGGGTTGTACTGGCCGATCTTCAACGACGCCGGCGACTTGCAGGGCGTGATTTTCAGCGGCCTGCTGCGCCACACCAGCCTGGTCGGGCTGGTGAACCAGAGCAATCTGTTCGTGTTGATCTTCCTGCTCAGTTCGGCACTGTCGCTGGCAGCGGGGGTGTTGGTGTCGCGGCGCCTGACCAAGCCGCTGCGGGACCTGTCCCAAGGCGTGAGCGCAGTGATCTCCGGCGATTACGCGCACCGCGTGGTGGTGAGCGGCGGCGACGAGCTGGCGCAGCTGAGCAGCACTTTCAACCACATGACCGAGCGCCTGGGGGAGTTGCATCACCTTGAAGCGCAGTTGCGTCGGCGTGATCGCCTGCACGCCTTGGGCGAGGTCGCCATGGGCCTGGCCCACGAGATCCGCAACCCGCTGGGCATCATCAAGACCGCAACGCAGCTGCTGCACCGCCGCGCGGATCTTGCGGACACCGACAAGCGCCACCTGGAATACGTGATCAGTGAAGTCAGCCGTATCAACGACCTGATCACCGAATTCCTCGACTTCGCCAAGCCCAACCCACCGCTACGCGTGTTGCAGCCTGCGCGACCCTTGGTGGAAGAAATCCTCGGCTTCTGCGCCCCGGAACTGGCCACCCATAACATCGACGCGCACATCGATGACCAGGCGCCGGGGGCGACGATCTACGCGGATGCCAAGCAACTCAAGCAGGCGTGCCTCAACCTGATTATCAACGCCATCGACGCGATGCCCGAAGGCGGGCGCCTGACCCTGGGCATTCGCACGCTGGACGACACTACCGTGATCAGTATCGCCGACACCGGCCAGGGCATTCCGGCAGACATGATCGAGCGTATCTTCACGCCATTCGTCACCACCAAGGCGTCTGGCACCGGCCTGGGCCTGGCCAAAGTCTATTCGATCATGGAAAGTCACGACGGCAGCATCGAATGTGCCAGCGAGAAAGATGCCGGCGCCACCTTCAGCCTGTACATTCCGGCGATGGGCGAAGACGACGAGGACAGTCATGACGCATAACATTCTGGTAGTCGACGACGAACCCAAGCTCTGCGACCTGCTGGCGTCGGCCCTGGGCCAGAACAACGTGCAGGTGTTTATCGCCGGCAACGGCCTGCACGCGCTCAAAGTGCTGGAGCAGGAAGACATCGACCTGGTGATCAGCGACTGGCGCATGCCGGGCATGGACGGGCCGGCGCTGCTGGCCGAGATCAAGGTGCGTTACCCGCATGTGCCGGTGATCGTGATGACCGCCTACAGCACGGTGAAAAACGCCGTGCAGTCGATGCGCAACGGCGCCTACGACTACATCGCCAAGCCGTTCGACATCGACGAGCTGGACATCACTGTGGCCAAGGCCCTGCAGTTTCGCGACATCATGCGCGACAACGCGCGCCTGCGTGCCGAGCTGGACGAGCACGCACAGTTCGACAGCCTGGTGGGCGACAGCCCGGCGTTTCGCAAAGTGCTGCAAGCGGTGGACTCGGTGCGCGACAGCAGCGCCACGATCCTGCTGACCGGCGAAAGCGGCACCGGCAAGGAAATGGTCGCCCGCGCGATCCACAAGCACGGCAGCCGTGCCGACAAACCGTTCGTGGCGGTCAACTGCGCGGCCATCCCGGAAGGGCTGCTGGAAAGCGAAATGTTCGGCCATCGTAAAGGCGCGTTCACCGGCGCCGTGGCCGACCGGGTAGGGCGCTTCCAGCAGGCCGACAAGGGCACGCTGTTTCTCGACGAAGTGGGCGACATGCCCCTGGCGCTGCAGGCCAAGATCCTGCGTGCGTTGCAGGAGCGGGTGATCGAACCGGTGGGCGATCCTCGCGAGCGCAAGGTGGACGTGCGGGTCATCGCCGCCACCAATAAGAATTTGCTCGAGGCGGTGGCCAACAAAGAGTTTCGCGAAGACCTGTATTACCGCCTCAACGTGTTCCCGATCCCGCTGCCGGCCTTGCGCGAGCGCGTGGAAGACATCGCGCCACTGGCCCGCCACTTCGCCCAGACCCTGAGTGCCACCGCCGGCAAACGTATCACCGGTTTCAGCCCGGAGGCCCTGCAGGCCATGGCCGCGTATCACTGGCCGGGCAATATCCGTGAGCTGCAGAATTGCGTGGAGCGCGCGACCATCGTGGCCGCAAAGCCGGTGATCGAGGACATCGACTTGCCGGGTTACCTGTTTGCGTCCAGGCCGAGTGAGGGCGGCGTGACGGCGATCCTCAGCGACGGGCCGGGCATTCCCCAGGATTTGGACGCGGCGCTGGCGGAGGTGGAGAAGGCCTATATCCTGGCGGCGTTGCAGGAGAGCAACGGCGTGCAGGCTGCGGCGGCGGCGAAGATCGGGATATCCGAGCGAAGCTTTTGGTATCGCCTGAAGAAGCTGGGGATTCAAGTGGACAAAATAGTCCGCTGACCTATCTGACACACCTCAATTCAAATGTGGGAGCTGGCTTGCCTGCGATTGCGGTATGTCTGGGCCAGATGAGTTGACTGATACACCGCTATCGCAGGCAAGCCAGCTCCCACAGTTTGATCGAGTTGTGTCAGGTGTGGACGCGTACCCAGATGCTGACCAGGACGGTTGCGGCCATCAACCAAGCGACAGCCGCAACGGCGAGTGACGCTTCCAACCGCATCCGATCCACCATCACATACAACGTCGCCAGGTACACAAAGTACGGAATGATCGACCACATCCCAAACAGGATCGTGGTCTTCAAGTCGTCCACCGAACGGCCCTTGCCGACGATGTAGTGGGCGATCAGCGCAAAGGTCGGGAACAGCGGCACCAAGCCTGCGATGTAATAGTTTTTGGTTTTGGCCAGGGCGGCCAGGATCAACACCACTGCCGCGCCCAGGGCGGCCTTCAATACCAGGTCCATCAGTGGCTCAGTCCGTATTTCTTGACCTTGTCGAACAGCGTGGTCTTGGCCATCCCCAGTTCCTGGCTGGCCTGGGTCAGGTTGCCGCCGCTGCGTTGCAGGGCATCGTTGAGCAGGTTGCGCTCGAAGGCTTCCACCGCTTCGGTAAACGCCAGGCCTTGGCTGCCGCTGCTGGCGCCGCTTTTCTTGAAGGCGGGCAGGCCGAGGGCGAAGCGTTCGGCGACGTTGCGCAGTTCGCGCACGTTGCCGGGCCAGTCGTGGCTCATCAGGCTGGACAGGGTCTGGTTGTCCAGTTCAGGCGCGGTGCGGTCGAAACGCAGGGACGACTGCTGCAGGAAGTGTTCGAACAGTTGCAGGATGTCTTCGCGGCGCTCACGCAGCGGCGGCAGTTCCAGGGTCACCACGTTGAGACGGTAGTACAGGTCGCTGCGGAACTGGCTGGCGCGGCTCAGTTCATCGAGGTCGGACTTGGTGGCGGCGATCACCCGGCAATCCACTGCCACGCTCTGGTTCGAACCCAGGCGTTCCAGGGTGCGTTCCTGCAACACCCGCAGCAACTTGATTTGCAGGTTGATCGGCATGCTTTCCACTTCGTCGAGGAACAGCGTGCCTTCGTGGGCGTGTTCGATCTTGCCGATACGACGCTTGCCCGCGCCGGTAAAGGCGTTGGCTTCGTGGCCGAAAATCTCGCTTTCGAAGAGGTTCTCCGGCAGCCCGCCGCAGTTCAGGGCGACGAACTGGTGCGAGTGACGCCGACTGAAATCATGCAGGCAGCGCGCGACCAGTTCCTTGCCCGTTCCGGTCTCGCCTTCGATCAGCACGTTGGCCGAGGTGTCGGCGACGTTGGCGATCAGCTCGCGCAGGTTCTGCATGGCCGGCGAGCGGCCAATGATGCGGCCTTCCAGCGAATCACGCTCGGCCAACTGGCGGCGCAGCGACCAGACTTCCCGCGCCAGCCCGCGCTGCTCCAAGGCACGACGGGCGACGTCGACCAGGCGTTCGGGGGAGAAGGGCTTTTCCATGAAGTCATACGCGCCGTTGCGCATCGCGCCGACCGCCATGGAGATGTCGCCATGCCCGGTGATCAGCACCACCGGCAGGCTTTTATCCAGGGCCTTGAGGCGTGTGAGCAACTCCAGGCCGTCGATGCCCGGCAGGCGGATATCGCTGATCACAATGCCGGCGAAGTTCTCGCCGATGCGTTTCAACGCCTCTTCGGCACTGCCCACGCCGACGCTGGGAATATCTTCCAGGGCCAGGGCTTGCTGGCAGCCGAGCAGCACATGGGGGTCGTCTTCGACGATCAACACGGTGAGGTCGTCTTTCAGGGCTGTAGCGTCTGTATTCATGTCGACTCAGCTTTTTGAGCGCCCGCCAACGGCAGGCACAAGACAAAGGCCGTTCCACCACTGGCCGGGTGTTCCACGGCAAGGTTGCCGCCGGTGGCCGCCGCGAGGCTGGCGGACAGGGTCAGGCCCAGGCCCAGGCCCTGCTCGCCGGGTTTGGTGGTGAAGAACGGTTCGAACAAATGCTTGCGGGCCTCGGGGTCGATGCCATGGCCATTGTCGCGCACTTGCAGGCGGTATTTGCCATCGACGGTGCTGCCTTCCAGCCACAGTTCCGGGGCTGGTTGGGCTTGCATGGCGTCGAGGGCGTTGCCGATCAGGTTGACCAGGATCTGCTCCAGGCGCGTCTGGTCGATTTGCAGTTGGGCGTTGGAAAAGTCGCGATGCAGGGTCAGCGGCAGGCTGTCCAGGCGTGCGCCGAGTACCTGGAACGCGGCGTCCACCGCCTTGGCCAGGCTCGCTTCGCCTTGATCGTCACCGCGTCGGGCAAAAGAGCGCAGGCTGGCGGTGATGCGGCCCATGCGGTCGATCAGTTCGTTGATGGTCTTCAGGTTGGCGCTGGCGGTGTCCAAGGCGCCGCGCTCAAGGAAGCGCACGGTGTTGCCGGACAAGGTACGCAACGCGGCCAGGGGCTGGTTCAGTTCATGGGCAATGCTGGTCGACATCTGGCCGATAGCCGCCAGCTTGCCGGCCTGCACCAGCTCATCCTGGGCGCGACGCAGGGTTTCCTCGGCCTGGCGCCGTTCGCGGATCTGGCCCTTGAGCCGTTCGTTGCTGGCGCGCAAGTCGGCGGTGCGTTCGGCAATCCGTCGTTCCAGCTGGCTGTTGGCTTCCTGCAGGGCTTCGCGCGCGGCGAGGCGCGTGGCGATGACTTTACGCCGCTCGTTCCAGGCAATCAGCAAAAACGCCACCAGGCCAAACGCGACGGCTACCAGGATGCCCTGGTTGATCGCGGCGCGGCGCAGGTCGTTGAGCGGGGTGAGCAGGGTGAAATTCCACGGCGTGTCGTTGAGCGGTCGGGTTTGCGCCAGGTAGCTGACTTCATGCTCGTCATTGACCACTTCGCTGTTGGCCGGGAAGGTCAGTTTCTCGCTGACTTCGTTGAGGCGCTCGCGGGCCAGGGGTTCCAGCTCGTTCAAGGTTGCCCAGTAATATTGCAGGCTGTGGGCCAGGCGTTCCTTGGTGTCATCGCTCAGCGGGCGTACGGCCTTGAGGCGGCGGACCGGGTCGCTGGAGAGGATGATGATGCCGTTCTCGTCGCTCACAAACGCTTCGAGGCGGGCGCGTTGCCAGCGTTCTTCCAGGGCTTCGAGGCGCACCTTGACCACGGCGACGCCGATGATCTTGCCGTGCTCTTCCAGGCCGTGGGCCAGGTAATAACCGGGTTCGCCGTTGGTACTGCCGATGCCATAGAAGCGGCCGGGCTGGCCACGCACGGCGTTCTGGAAATAGGCACGGAAGGACAGGTCTTCACCTTGGTAACTGTCGGCATCGCGCCAGTTACTGGTGGCCAGCACGCGGCCGGTGGTGTCCATCACGTAGATGGCCCGACTGCGACTGCGTCGGTTCAGGCCTTCGAGGTAATCGTTGACGGTCTTGCGGGTTTCCTGGTTCGGGTCGGCCAGCAGCGTGGAGACGCTGGACTCCAGCTCCAGCAAGCTGGGCAGGTAGGTGTATTTGCTCAGTTCGCTTTCGACGGTACGGGCATGCAGCTCCAGCTGGCGTTCGCCGGTGTCGCTGAGGGTGCGGATGCCGTAGTACTCGCTGATCCAGAAGCCGATATAACCCAGGCCAATCATCAGGGCGACGATCAACGGCGGCAGGAACAGTTGGCGGATCAGACGTGGTTTCACGGCAAGTGATGGCGGTGCGGCGCGAAATTGGTTGGGGTCGCATTTCATCACAGATGCCTTGGGTCAGCTAGCAATGTGAATACAGGGATCTTTGGTTGGGAAGGCTGATTGTGGCGAGGGAGCTTGCTCCCGCTGGGCTGCATAGCAGCCCTGAAAACTGACGAGCGCAATTCTTCAATGGAAAAATCAGTCGCCTGTTTTGGGGCCGCTTCGCGTCCCAGCGGGAGCAAGCTCCCTCGCCACAGACAAGCCTCTCAGCACTGCCTGTATTCACCGCACTTAGTGCTGCAGGATTTTCTCAAGGAAGTGCTGCGCGCGTTCGGAGCGGGCGCTGATGTCGCCGAAGAATTCTTCCTTCGGGCAGTCTTCGATGATCTTGCCGGCATCCATGAAAATCACGCGGTCGGCCACTTTGCGGGCGAAGCCCATTTCGTGGGTCACGCACATCATGGTCATGCCTTCGTGGGCCAGTTGCACCATCACGTCGAGCACTTCGTTGACCATTTCCGGGTCGAGGGCCGAGGTCGGTTCGTCGAACAGCATGACGATCGGGTCCATGGCCAGGGCGCGAGCAATCGCCACACGTTGTTGCTGGCCGCCGGAGAGCTGGCCCGGGTGTTTGTGGGCATGTGCCGACAGGCCGACGCGCTCCAGCAGTTGCAGGCCCTTCTTGGTGGCTTCTTCCTTGCTGCGGCCAAGCACCTTGATCTGCGCGATGGTCAGGTTCTCGGTGATGGTCAGGTGCGGGAACAGTTCGAAGTGCTGGAACACCATGCCCACGCGCGAGCGCAACTGCGGCAGGTTGGTCTTCGGGTCGGCAATCGAGGTGCCGTCGACGACCACGTCGCCCTTTTGGAACGGCTCCAGCGCGTTGACGCACTTGATCAGGGTGGATTTACCCGAGCCAGACGGCCCGCACACCACGATCACTTCGCCTTTTTTAACCTCGGTGCTGCAATCGGTCAGCACCTGGAAGTCGCCATACCACTTGTTGATGTTCTTGATAGAGATCATACGGCAAACCTTTTTTGCAGACGCTTGACCAGCAGCGAGGCGGAAAAGCTGATGATGAAGTAGACGACACCGGCGAAGATCAGGAACTCATTGGAGCGGCCGATGATGTCGCCGTTGGAACGGGCGGAGTTGAGGAAGTCCACCAGGCCCACGGTGTAGACCAGCGAGGTGTCCTGGAACAGGATGATGCTCTGTTGCAGCAGCAACGGGGTCATCTTGCGGAACGCCTGGGGCAGGATGATCAGGCGCATGGTTTGGCCATAGGTCATGCCCATCGCCTGTGCCGCCGCCATCTGGCCCTTGGGGATCGACTGCACGCCGGCCCGCACGATTTCGCAGAAGTACGCGGCTTCGAACATCATGAAGGCCACGACGCAGGAGGTGAACGCACCGATCGGGGTGTCTTCGCCGGTGATCCAGCGCAGTACGAACGGCACTGCCAGGTAGAACCAGGTGATCACCAACAGCAGCGGGATCGAGCGGAAGTAGTTCACATAAGCGCCGGCCACCCGCGACAGCAGTTTGCTGGAAGACAGGCGCATCAGCGCCAGGATCGTACCCAGCGCGATACCGCCGACCACGCCCATGACCATCAACTGCAAGGTCATGACCATGCCGTTCCACAGGCCCGGGATGGCGGGGATGATGCCGCTGAAATCGAATTCCATTATTTACCCCCCACGGAGATCAGGCCGGGCACGGCGACTTTCTTCTCGACCACGCGCATCAGCAGCATCAGGCTCATGTTCAGGGTGAAGTAGATCAGCGTAGCCAGGGTGAAGGCTTCAAACAGGTTGGCCGAGAACTCGGCGGTCTGTTTGGTTTGCGCCAGCAGTTCCATCAGGCCGATCAAGGACGCCACGGAGGAGTTCTTGAAGACGTTGAGGAATTCCGAGGTAAGCGGCGGAATGATGATGCGGTAGGCCTGGGGCAGCAGCACGTTCCAGTAGATCTGCGGCAGCTTGAAGCCCATGGCGCGCGCGGCGGATTCCTGGCCACGTGGCAGCGCCTGGATGCCGGTACGCACTTGTTCACACACACGGGCGGCGGTGAACAGGCCCAGGCACACGACAACGCTCAGGTAGGCCGAGGTGGTCGGGTTGAGGTCTTGTTTGTACCAGTCCTGCAGGTTCTGCGGCAGCATGTCGGGTACCAGGAAGTACCAGATGAACAGCTGAACCAGCAGCGGCACGTTACGAAACAGTTCCACGTAGCAGGTCGCGATGCCCGATACGAGGCGGTTTGGCACCGTGCGCATGACCCCCAGAATGGAGCCCAGCAGCAAGGCGATAATCCATGCCACGACGGCGATGGCGATGGTCCAGCCCAAGCCGGCGATGTACCAGTCGAGATAAGTCTCGCTGCCCACGCCGGTGGACTTGAAGAACACGCCCCAGTCCCAGTTGTAATTCATTAGGGTCTCCCCTCGAGATCGATCGATGTACAAGCACCCGCTTGGGGAAAATCCATTCCCGCCCGACGATGAACGCCAGGCACACGCGATCGGCTCGAAAACCGCCAGGTCGAGTGTTCCAAAAATAAAGCCAGCAGGTAGTAACAGACGCCTGAGGGAGGATTGGCTCCCTCAGGAGATAAGCTTAGTCAGGTATCAGATTTTTACGTCAGGCGCCGGCTTGTCGCTTGGGTTAGCGATCAGCTCCTTAACCTTGTCGCTCATCGGGAAGTTCAGGTTCAGGCCTTTTGGTGGGATCGGGCTCTCGAACCACTTGCTGTAGATCTTGTTGATTTCGCCGGATTTGTACAGGGCAACGATGGCGTCATCGACCGCTTTCTTGAAGGCCGGGTCGTCTTTACGCACCATGCACGCGTAGGCTTCGAAGGACTGCGGAGTACCGGTGATGACCCAGTCGTCCGGCTTCTTGGCCTTGGCTTCTTCACCGGCCAGCAGGGCGTCGTCCATCATGAAGGCAACGGCGCGGCCGCTTTCCAGCATCTGGAAGGATTCGCCGTGGTCTTTGGCGGAGATGACGTTCATGCCCATCTGCTTGTCGGCGTTCATCGCTTTGATGATGCGCTCGGACGTGGTACCGGCGGTGGTCACGACGTTTTTGCCTTTCAGGTCAGCGAAGTCGGCGTAGCTCGGCTTGCCGTCCTTGTCTTTCTTGACCAGCAGACGGGTGCCGATTTCGAAGATGTTGACGGTGAAATCAACTTGCTGGGCGCGTTCGGCGTTGTTGGTGGTGGAGCCGCACTCGAGGTCCGCAGTGCCGTTCTGGATCAGCGGAATACGGGTTTGCGAAGTGACCAGGTTGTACTTGGCCTTCAGGTCGGGCTTGTTCAGGTCTTTTTTCAGTTGCTCGACGACGGCCAACTGAATGTCGTGGGAGTAGCCCACGGGTTTGCCCGAACCATCCGCGATGTAGGAAAACGGAATGGAGCTGTCGCGGTGAGCGAGAGTGATGGTGCCGGAGTCGTTGATCTTCTTCAGCGTGCCGGTGAGTTCAGCGGCAAACACTGGAGTGCTGATCAGAGCGGCAGCGATAGCTGCGCCCAGAATATGGGGAACGATGCGCATCAATACTTCCTCGACATTTGTTTTTTTTATGAAGCCGGCTAAACGGCTCTCTTGTACAGCGAATGCCCGTGACGGCTCCTGAGGCGTCTCAGGCAATCGTCCAAGAGTGTAGAGCATGAGTCGTGCCAGGCCAGGATTAAAAGGTTAATTGGTTGATTTTTAAGAGGATTAACTTTGTATGACGGGTAATTTTTAATCCTTGGGTCCGGCAAACCGAATACGCCGGGGTGCGGTGTTCGGAAAACCGAATGCCAAAAAAAGCCCCTGGACCTTACGGCGCAGGGGCTTTTGTGGGCGTGAGCTGTCAGGCAGCTTCAATCTTGCTGCGGTTCTGCTCAACTTTGGACAGGTAGCGCTGCACGTTGTCCTGCTCTTGCGGGGTGGTGAACAGGCCGAGCTTGGTACGGCGCCACAGTACGTCCTTAGGTTGGGTTACCCATTCTTCGGCGCAGAGGTAATCGACCTCACGGGTGTACAGGCCGCCACCCAAGTGGTCGCCCAGGTCGGCCAGCGATTGCACGCCTTCCAGCAGGCGCCAGGTGCGGCTGCCGTAGGTGGTGGACCAGCGACGGGCAATCTCGCTCGGTACCCAGTCAAATTTGTCGCGAATGGCTTCGGCCAGGGCTTCGGGCGTGGTCATGTCTTCGCCACCGGGCAGGCTGGCCTTGGCGGTCCAGCTTGGACGCATCTGAGTGAAGTACGGGGCCAATTGCGCCATCGCCGACTCAGCCAGCTTGCGATAAGTGGTCAACTTGCCGCCAAACACCGACAGGATCGGTGCCTCGCCCGTGCCGCCGGACAGCGCCAGGGTGTAGTCGCGCGTAATAGCCGACGGGTTGTCCGACTCGTCGTTGCACAGCGGGCGCACGCCGGAGTAGGTGTGGACGATGTCGTCGCGGCTCAGTTGTTTCTTGAAGTGAGCGTTGACCACCTTGAGCATGTAGTCGGTTTCACCTTCGGTAATCGCCACTTTTGCCGGGTCGCCGGTGTATTCACGGTCGGTGGTACCGATGATAGTCAGGTGATTCAGGTACGGAATGGTGAAGACGATGCGCTGGTCTTCGTTCTGCAGGATATGCGCGTGGGCGCCTTCGTACAGTTTCGGCACGATCAGGTGGCTGCCTTGGATCAGGCGGATGCCGTACGGTGAGTCCAGCTTCAGGTCGTCCTTGATGAACTTGGCGACCCACGGGCCGGCGGCGTTTACCAGGGCGCGGGCGCGGATCGAGAACAGGCTGCCGTCGGCGCGTTCCATGTTCATTTCCCACAGGCCCTTGCTGCGGTGTGCGCTCACGCAGCGGGTCTGGGTATGGATGTGCGCGCCTTTTTCGCGGGCGGCCATGGCATTCAGCACCACCAGGCGGGCGTCATCGACCCAGCAGTCGGAATATTCGAAGCCTTTGGTGATTTCGCTTTTGAGCGGGCTGTCAGGGCCGAACTTGAGGCTTTTCGAACCGGCCAGTTTCTCGCGCTTGCCCAGGTGGTCGTAAAGGAACAGGCCGGCGCGGATCATCCACGCCGGGCGCAGGTGCGGGCGGTGTGGCAACACAAAGCGCATCTGCTTGACGATGTGCGGTGCTTTGGCCAACAGCACTTCGCGTTCGGCCAGGGCTTCGCGCACCAGGCGGAATTCGTAATGTTCGAGGTAGCGCAGGCCGCCGTGGATCAGCTTGCTGCTGGCGGAAGAGGTGTGGCTGGCCAGGTCGTCCTTTTCGCAAAGGAATACCGACAAACCGCGACCGGCTGCGTCTGCTGCAATGCCGACGCCGTTGATCCCGCCACCGATTACGGCAACGTCGTAGACTTCGGCAAGCGGTGGAGCAGGCAAGGTAGAAGGGTTCATCGGCTGGCCTCGCGATCTTTTTCGTATTGGAATTCGAACATTAATGTTCATTTGCGAAAATGGTAGCTGATAAACGCGGGCACAGCCACCCAAGTTCGATTGAAAAAACTCATCGAAGGGCGGGAAAAGGAAAATTTGTGAACATCAATGGGGGGTGGAGCTACTTTTGTAGTGAGCGGGCTTGCCCCGCGCTGGGTGGCGAAGCCGCCCTAAACCCAGGCGTCGCCGTCGCTCAGATGCACTGCGGTGGCCTTATTGGGGCGGCTTCGCCACCCAGCGCGGGGCAAGCCCGCTCACTACAGGTCACACTACTTCCAATCTGACCTTATGCTCATTCAACAATTGCACCAGCGCTGGCACCGGCTGTTGATCGGTCACCAGACAATCCACCAAACTGATCGGCCCCAAGCGAATCATGGCGTTGCGCCCGAATTTGCTCGAGTCCGCCGCCAGGATCACCTGACGGGCATTGGCGATAATCGCCTGGGAAACCCGCACTTCCTGGTAGTCGAAATCCAGCAGGCTACCGTCTTCATCGATCCCGCTGATGCCCACCAAGGCAAAGTCGACCTTGAACTGGTTGATGAAGTCGACACTCGCCTGGCCCACCACACCGCCATCACGGCGCACATTGCCGCCGGTCAACAACACATCGAAGTCGTCCTTGGCGCTGAGCATGGTGGCGACGTTGAGGTTGTTGGTGATGATTTTCAGGTGGTTGTGGTTGAGCAACGCACGCGCGATGGATTCGGTGGTGGTGCCGATATTGATGAACAGCGAGGCGTGATCAGGGATTTGCGCGGCGATGGCTTCGCCGATGCGCTGTTTCTCGTCGCGCATCTGGTCGGCACGCATGGCGTACGCGGTGTTTTCGACACTGGAGTCATAGGCCGCGCCGCCGTGGTAGCGGCGCAGCAGATTGGCGTCCGCCAGCTGGTTGATATCGCGGCGGATGGTTTGCGGGGTGACAACGAACAGCTGCGCCATTTCCTCGATACTGACGTAGCCGCGTTCGCGGACCAGCTCGAGGATTTGTTGTTGGCGGGGAGGCAGATTCATGGGGCGTCCTTTGGGCTGCCATACAAAAGTGGCCCATGATGACGCAGGAATCCGCTCCCTGCCAGTTACAACCTGACGTTGGCTTATTCAGCGCCTTCGTGCGGCTCCCAGTCACGGGTGCGGCTGACCGCTTTTTGCCAGCCGGCGTAGAGCTTCTCCTTGGCGCCCTCGTCCAGCTGCGGTTCGAACTCGCGCTCGATCACCGCCTTGCCGCGCAACTCATCCAGGCTGCCCCAGAAGCCGCACGCCAAGCCGGCCAGGTAGGCCGCGCCCAATGCGGTGGTTTCGCGCATTTGCGGGCGCTCGACCTGGGTGCCGAGGATGTCGGCCTGGAACTGCATGAGGAAGTTGTTGGCCACCGCGCCGCCGTCCACGCGCAGGGCCTTGAGGCGTTCGCCCGAATCCTGCTGCATGGCGTCCAGTACATCGCGGGTCTGGTAGGCAATCGACTCCAGGGCGGCACGAATGATGTGATCCACGCGTACGCCACGGGTCAGGCCGAACAACGCGCCACGGGCGTAGGGGTCCCAGTACGGAGCGCCCAGGCCGGTGAAGGCCGGGACCAGGTACACGCCGTTGCTGTCCTTGACCTTGCCGGCGAAGTATTCGGTGTCGGTGGCATCGGCGATGATCTTCAGCTCGTCACGCAACCACTGTACGGTGGAGCCGCCGTTGAATACCGCGCCTTCCAGGGCGTACGCCACTTCGCCACGCGGGCCGCAGGCGATGGTGGTGAGCATGCCGTGGTTGGATTTCACCGCTTTGTCGCCGGTGTTCATCAGCAGGAAGCAACCGGTGCCGTAGGTGTTCTTGGCTTGGCCGGCTTCGACGCACATCTGGCCGAACAGCGCAGCCTGTTGGTCACCCGCGATGCCGCCGATGGCGATGCCGCTTTTGGTACGTCCGTAGATTTCCGAGGACGACTTCACTTCCGGCAGCATTTCGCGCGGTACGTCGAGGATCTCCAGCATCTTCGCATCCCACTCCAGCGTGTGGATGTTGAAGAGCATGGTGCGCGAGGCGTTGGTGTAGTCGGTGACGTGGGTCTTGCCGCCGGTAAATTTCCAGATCAGCCAGCTGTCGATGGTGCCGAACAGCAGTTCACCGTTACGCGCACGCTCGCGGCTGCCTTCGACGTTGTCGAGGATCCACTTGAGCTTGGTGCCGGAGAAGTACGGGTCGGTGACCAGGCCGGTGGTGTCATTGATGTATTGCTCGTGGCCGTCGCGTTTGAGCTGCTGGCAGATCTCAGTGCTGCGGCGGCATTGCCAGACGATCGCGTTGTAGATCGGGCGGCCGGTGACTTTGTCCCACACTACGGTGGTTTCACGCTGGTTGGTGATGCCGATGGCGGCGACCTGGTCATGGTGCAGGCCGGCCTGCGCCAGCGCTTCGACCATCACTGCGCTCTGGGTCGCGAAGATTTCCATCGGGTCATGCTCTACCCAGCCCGCTTGCGGGTAATGCTGAGTGAATTCACGCTGGGCGGTGCAGACCACGTTGGCGTCGCGATCGAAGATGATCGCGCGGGAACTGGTGGTGCCCTGATCGAGGGCAATGATGTAGTTCTTATTCTGAATGTCGGTCATGTCGATTGCCTTAGACGGAAAATAAGGAAGTAAGGAATCAGCCGGGTCCGCAAAGGGGCAGTGCGGGCCCGGCCGGCGGTATCAGGAAATACGCGTCTTGCCGTTGACAGCCGTGTCAGGTGTTTCTTCAGCTATAGCAGGTGCGGCGCTCGGCAGGTGACGGGCAATCAGCCCGCGATACGCTGCGGCGCCGAGGCATGCGCCGACGATCGGTGCAAAAATCGGTACCAGGAAGTAAGGAATGTCACGACCGCCAGTAAAGGCCATTTCACCCCAGCCCGCGAAAAAGGTCATCAGCTTGGGCCCGAAATCCCGCGCCGGGTTCATCGCAAAGCCCGTCAGCGGGCCCATGGCGCTGCCGATCACGGCAATCAACAGGCCGATCAGCAGCGGGGCCAATGGGCCGCGTGGCAGACCGTTGTTGTCATCGGTAAGGGCCATGATTACGCCCATCAGGATGGCGGTGATGACCATTTCCACCAGGAACGCCTGGGCAGTGCTCAGCAGCGCATGGGGGTAGGTGGAGAACACCGACGCCAACTCCAGGCTGGCTTGGGAGCCGCGCACCATGTGGTGAGTTTGTTCGTAATCGAAAAACAGATTGCTGTAGAGCGTGTACACCAAGGCCGCCGAGCAGAAGGCTCCGGCGATCTGGGCGAGGATATAGAAGGGCAGTTTGCGTTTTTCGAAGTCGGCGAAAATACACAACGCGATGCTGACGGCCGGGTTGAGGTGGGCTCCGGAAATACCGGCGCTCAGGTAGATCGCCATGCTGACGCCGACCCCCCAGATGATACTGATCTCCCACAAGCCAAAGCTGGCACCCGCGACCTTGAGCGCAGCGACACATCCTGTACCGAAGAAGATCAGAAGCGCAGTCCCCAGGAATTCGGCCATGCATTGGCTCGAAAGTGAAGGCTGTTGAAGAGCAGTTGTCATGGAAAACCTCATTTGTTGTTCTTGTCTGGCGCACGACCTCAACGGGCGGTTGCGCGATTTTCACCCTGGCAAGGATCCCCATCCCGGCCACGGCTCACTGCGTGAATGCTGCAGGTGTATTCCTACAGTATTCGGAAACGAAAAAATATAGACAAGAATGACGGCTGTCAAAGGTCGAAAGTGAACTGTCAGTCACTTTCAAACTATTGGTCTGGTGAATGATCACACTTGTCACATGGCACGTGCACCTTAGGAGTGGGCGGACTAGAGCGTTTTGTGCGGGCTTGGCCTAGAATTGGCGATCTGTTTGCCTCGCTCCGGAGACGTCATGACCCCCGCATTGGATTTGTTGAAAAAAGTTCGCGCCGAACATCGAATCCACAGTTACGAACATGATCCCAAGGCTGCTTCGTATGGGCTGGAGGCCGCGGAAAAATTGGGCCTCGACCCGGCGCAGGTGTTCAAGACCTTGCTGGCCAGCAGCGAGAAGGGCGAATTGTTGGTGGCGGTGGTGCCGGTCGTCGGAAGTCTGGATTTAAAAGCCCTGGCTCACGCGGCAGGCGTCAAGAAAGTTGAAATGGCTGACCCGGCAGCGGCGCAGCGTTCCACCGGCTATCTGTTAGGTGGCATCAGCCCGCTGGGGCAGAAGAAGCGTTTGCGCACGTTTATTGATGTGACGGCGCAGCCATTCGCAACGATTTTTGTGAGCGCGGGGAGGAGGGGCTTGGAGGTTGAATTGCCGGCGGTGGTGCTGGCGGAGCATACCCAGGCCAAGTTCGCGCCGATTGGTCGCGCCTGAGACCCGCCTTCGAAGGCTACCGAGGTCCAATGTGGGAGGGGGCTTGCTCCCGATGGCAGTCTATCAGCCAGCTTATCTGTGACTGATACACCGCTATCGGCAGCAAGCCCCCTCCCACATGTTTGACCTGGTTTCGTCAGTGAGCGGCGCTGTGGCGCCGCACGCCGGACTCGCTCTGAGGAATCTGCGCCGCCGTGCTGCCGGACGCCTGGAACAACACCAAGTGTTCGGCCGCCACCCGAATCCCCACATCCGCGCCCACCTGATGGTCTGCATGGCTGGGGAAAATCGATTCCAACTGTGCGCCCGTCGGCAGTTGCAGGCGGTACAACGTCGAAGCACCGAGGAAGGTCTTGCCGACGATCCGTGCTTTCAACGCGCTGTCGGGTGCGTAGACGATGTCATCCGGGCGCAGTAGCACGTCCACCGCGCCGCCGGTAGGCCAGGTGTAGGCACGGTTGCCGCGCAGCTCACCCAGTTCGGTGCTGACCGATTCCGGCGAGCTCAATTGGCCACGAATGAAGTAACCCTGGCCGATAAAACTCGCGACGTAGGGTGTCTGCGGTTCGTGATACAGGTTGTAGGGCGTGTCCCACTGCTCAAGCCGGCCTTCCTTGAACACACCCACCTGGTCGCTGACGGCAAAAGCTTCTTCCTGGTCATGGGTGACCAGGATCGCACTGGTGCCGCGCGCCTTGAGGATGTCGCGCACCTCGTGGCTGAGCTTGCGCCGCAGCTCGCCATCCAGGTTGGAGAAGGGTTCATCCAGTAGCAGTAATGCGGGCTCCGGCGCCAGGGCGCGGGCGAGGGCTACACGTTGTTGCTGACCACCAGAAAGCTCATGGGGGAAACGCTTGCCCAGGTTCTTCAGGTTTACCAGTTCGAGCAATTCAGCGACCACGCGGTCTTTTCGCGGGTGTTTGCGAATGCCGAAGGCAATGTTGTCAGCGACGCTGAGGTGAGGAAACAGCGCGTAGTCCTGAAACACCATGCCAATACGACGTTTCTCCGGTGCCAGGGTGAACCCGGCACTCGAGATGACTTCACCGGCCAGGCTGATTTCGCCCTCGTGCACCGGTTCAAAGCCGGCAATCGCGCGCAGGGTGGTGGTTTTGCCGCAGCCCGAGGAGCCCAGCAGGCAACCGATATCACCCGCATTGAGGTGCAGGTTGAGGTTCTGCACCACCCGTTGATCTTGATAGCCGCATGCCAGATTGCGCAGGTTCAGCAGTAATTCATGGCTCATGCGTGGTGGTAAGACGGCGGGACGAGAAATTCGAGCAACGCCTTTTGCGCATGCAGGCGGTTTTCAGCCTGGTCCCAGGCGACCGAACGTGGGTCGTCGAGCAGGTCGAGGCTGATTTCCTCGCCACGGTGGGCGGGCAGGCAGTGCATGAACAGTACGTCCGGTGCGGCCAGGTCGAGCAGTTCGCGGGTGACCTGGTACGGGGCAAACAAGGCCAGGCGCTTGGCGGTTTCGTCTTCCTGGCCCATGGAGGTCCAGACGTCGGTGCTGACCAGGTGCGCGCCGACAACGGCGTCCTTAGGATCGCGCAGCAGTTGTACGCGACCGTCTGCCTTGGCGAGGAATTCGGCGCTGGGCTCAAAACCTTCGGGGCAGGCGACGCGCAGGTGGAAGTCGAACTGGATCGCCGCTTCTATATAGCTGTTGCACATGTTGTTGCCATCACCGATCCAGGCGACGGTCTTGCCCTGGATCGAGCCACGGTGCTCAAGGAAGGTTTGCATGTCGGCCAGCAACTGGCACGGGTGCAGGTCGTCGGACAGGCCGTTGATGACGGGAACGCGCGAATGAGCGGCAAATTCGGTCACGGTGCTGTGGGCAAAGGTACGGATCATCACCGCATCCAGCATGCGTGACATGACCCTGGCGCTATCGGCGATAGGCTCGCCACGGCCCAGTTGGGTATCACGCGATGACAAGAAGATGGCTTGGCCACCCAGTTGGATCATGCCGGCTTCGAAGGACACGCGGGTGCGGGTCGACGACTTCTCGAAAATCATCCCGAGCACGCGGTTTTTCAAAGGCTCGAACAGTACGCCGCGGTTACGCAGGTCTTTAAGCTCAATGCCTCGACGGATCACGCTGACCAGCTCTTCGGGCGTGCAATCCATCAGGGAGAGAAAGTGCCTTGCGCTCATCATTAACTACCTTTTGCAACAGACCGCAGATACTCAAAGCCTTGTTTATTGTGACAACGGGCGAGACCTGCGGCGAAAGCCGCACGGGGCGACGAAATAGGGGAAGGCGCGATCTTATAATTAAATGTCGCGTCTTACCAATAGGGCTACGGTTTTTAAGGGCGTTCAAGCAGGGCGCCGAGGCGCTTTTGAAGACGAATTCCAGACAGCAGCGGTTCATTTGTACACTGGCGTCGCAACCTTTTGCAATGTGCGGAGGCGGCTGCAGGCCAGGCTGCGTCGGTTTCAGCGCGCGCCTGCGAGGTTTCTGAAACATTTGCTCATGCTTAGCCATGGCCTGGCCTGATGCTTGTCGATTCACGGCACTGACGTTGGTGGTGCCTTGGCCGTCCGCGGGCCATAGTTAGGCCAAAGCCCTGATAAGAGACTGGCCATGACCAAGACTCTCCACCACCGTGCCTGCCACCTGTGTGAAGCCATCTGTGGCCTGACGCTGGAAACCACCCAAGCCGAGGACGGCAGCCTGGCGATCACTTCGATCAAGGGCGACGCCCAGGACAGTTTCAGCCGTGGGCATATCTGTCCCAAGGCCGTCGCGCTGCAAGACATCCAGAATGATCCCGACCGCCTGCACCAGCCCATGCTGCGGGTGGGCAACGAATGGCAGCCGATTGCCTGGGACGAGGCCTTTGCCCTCATCGCCGAACGGCTGGCGGGGATTCAGGCGCGGCATGGGCAGAATGCGGTGGCGGTGTATCAGGGCAATCCCAGCGTGCATAACTATGGGCTGATGACCCACAGCAACTATTTTCTGGGGCAGTTGAAGACGCGCAATCGGTTTTCGGCGACCTCGGTGGACCAGTTACCCCATCACCTCACCAGCTACCTCATGTACGGCCATGGCCTGTTGCTGCCAATCCCCGACATCGACCACACCGACTTCATGCTGATCCTGGGGGGCAACCCGCTGGCGTCCAACGGCAGCATCATGACCGTGCCGGATGTGGAAAAGCGCCTCAAGGCGATTCAGGCACGCGGCGGCAAAGTGGTGGTGGTCGACCCCCGGCGCAGCGAAACGGCAGCCATTGCCGATCAGCATCTGTTCGTGCGGCCAGGCGGTGATGCGGCGTTGTTGTTTGGGGTGCTCAACACCTTGTTCAGCGAAAACCTGACCCGCGACAGCCATCTCCCCATTGAAGGCCTGGAGGATGTACGCCGCGCCATTGCAGGGTTCAGCGCTGAGGCCATGAGTCGCCAGTGTGCGGTGCCTGCTGAACAGATCCGAAAGCTGGCGCGGGACTTTGCCGCCGCCGACAAGGCGGTGTGCTACGGGCGCATGGGGGTGTCGACCCAGGCGTTCGGCACGCTGTGCCATTGGCTGGTGCAATTGATCAACCTCGTGACTGGCAATCTGGACCGTGTCGGTGGCGCGCTGTGCACCACGCCGGCGGTGGATTTGGTGGCAGCGACCGGCGGCGGGCATTTCAATCGTTGGCAGAGCCGGGTTTCCGGGCGCCCGGAGTACGGCGGGGAGCTGCCGGTGTCGGCCTTGGCTGAGGAAATGCTCACCGAAGGTGAAGGGCAAATCCGGGCATTGGTGACGGTGGCCGGTAATCCGGTGTTGTCGACGCCTAACGGCCGCCAGTTGGAACAGGCGCTGGATGGTCTGGAGTTCATGGTCAGCATCGACCTTTATATCAACGAAACCACGCGCTATGCCGACCTGATCCTGCCGTCCACGTCGGCGCTCGAAAACGATCACTACGACACCACGTTCAATATGTTCGCGGTGCGTAATGTCACGCGATTCAATCGCGCGATTTTGCCCAAGCCGGAAGGCGCGCTGCATGACTGGGAGATTTTCGTCGGCCTGGCCAAGGCGTTCGCGGCGCAGACGGGGGTTGCGCTCAAACCCACCCTGCCGCCTGCACAGATGATCGACTTTGGCTTGCGTGCCGGGGTGTACGGTGACGCGTCCAGCCATAAGCTGTCCGTGGCAATGCTGGCAGATCATCCCCACGGCGTGGACCTCGGGCCGCTCCAGCCCAACCTTGCCGCTCGTTTGAAGACCGCCGATGGCAAGGTGCAAGCGGCGCCGGCGGTGATCCTCGCCGACCTGGCGCGGTTTGCGGCGCAGCCGGTGCCTGTGGCCGACGAACTGCTGCTGATTGGCCGCCGCCATGTGCGCAGCAATAATTCCTGGATGCATAACTATCACCGGCTTGTGAAGGGCAAGCCGCGCCATCAATTGTTGATGCATCCGGATGACCTGGCCCGTCGGCAACTGAGCGATGGCCAGCGCGTGCGCGTCAGTTCGCGCATCGGCATGATCGAAGTGGAAGTGCTGGCCAGCCTGGACATGATGCCCGGCGTGGTCAGCCTGCCTCACGGTTGGGGGCATGGACGCCCAGGTGTCCAGATGACGATCGCCAGCGAACAACCAGGCGCGAGTGCCAATGACTTGACCGACGAGCGGCAGTTGGATGAGTTATCGGGCAATGCTGCGTTGAACGGCGTTCCCGTGCAGGTAGCAGCCGCCTGAGCACCGCGCGGGAATTTTGCGTTACAATGCGCCACCGTGCCGACCTGTGAGTCGCAAAGTTCCAGCCGAGGTGTTCCATGGATATCATCGAAACGATCAAAGAGCAGATTGCCAACAACACCATTCTGCTTTACATGAAGGGCGCGCCCAACGCTCCTCAGTGCGGTTTCTCCGCGAAGGCGTCCCAGGCCATCATGGCGTGTGGCGAGAAATTCGCTTACGTGGATATCCTGCAAAACCCTGAAATCCGCGCCAACCTGCCGAAGTACGCCAACTGGCCTACGTTCCCACAGCTGTGGGTAGCCGGTGAGCTGGTCGGCGGTAGCGACATCATCGTTGAGATGGCCGCTGATGGTTCGCTGCAAACGCTGGTCAAAGAAGCAGCGGCAAACGCCGCAGCCAAGACTAACGCTTGATGCTTCTGTAAAAAACCGTGCAATAAAAAGCCCCGCGTCTCTAAGAGAGCGGGGCTTTTTTGTACGTGCGTGCTGGGGCTTATTCGCCCATCTGCGATTGCAGGTAGTTTTCCAGGCTGACTTTGTCAATCAGGCCCAGTTGGGTTTCCAGCCAGTCGATGTGTTCTTCCTGGTCTTCCAGGATGTCTTCCAGCAGCTCCCGGCTGCCGAAGTCGCCTTTGGTTTCGCAGTGAGCAATAGCGGCCTTGAGGTCGCTGTGGCTCTTGCGCTCAAAACCCAGGTCGCTGCTGATCATTTCCTGGGTGTGCTCGCCGATGTTCAGCTTGCCCAGGTCCTGCACGTTCGGCAGGCCTTCCAGGAACAGAATGCGCTTGATCAGCGCGTCGGCGTCTTTCATGGCCTTGATGGATTCTTTGTATTCACGCTTGCCGAGCTTTTCCAGGCCCCAATCGTCATACATGCGCGCATGCAGGAAGTACTGATTGATCGCGACCAGTTCATTGGCAAGGATTTTGTTGAGTTGCTGGATGACTGAGATGTCGCCTTTCATGACTGGGGTCCTGCCCTGTAATAGCTGTGTATAAGGCGGAGTTTGAGCGGCGAATTCCTTAGTGTCAAACCTAAGTTATTGAATAATAAATGAAAATTAATCGGAATAAGAATGTTTGTGTTCCGCGTCTTGGCGCTAACTAATTGAATTGCGGGCATAAAAAAACCGGACGTTAAGTCCGGTTCTTTAAAACACGCCCAATCAGGCGTGTGTAAATTCTGCTGAATAGGGGAGCGCGGCCTGGGCTGTCTGCAGCTGCGTCAGGGTTTCCCGTACCACTTGCTTGGCGAGGCAAGCACATTTGCCACACTGGCTGGCAACGCCTGTGGTTTCACGCACTTCCTTGTAGCTGCAGCAACCTTCATAGATTGCTTCGCGGATTTGTCCGTCGGTGACGCCAGTACAGAGGCACACATACATAAGGGAGAACCATCGCGGGTTTAAGGCTTAAGTGCGATGGATCTTAATGTTAACGAGAATGATTGTCAAAGTAGATTCCTAGGGTATTGGCTGGCACCGCGCCCGCACTGACGAACGGTTTTTTCAGTGTATGATGGTCGGTCTTCACGAAGCGTGACTGCGTCACAGGGCTGTCGCTTAAACACGGCAGACTCGGGCCGGTCCTTTTACTTCAATCGTCACCCTCACATCAGGAGATATCCAATGAGCGTACTCGTCGGCAAACAAGCCCCGGATTTCGACGTACCCGCCGTCCTCGGCAATGGCGAAATCGTTGACAGCTTCAAACTGTCTGAAGCCATCAAAGGCAAATACGGCCTGGTGTTCTTCTACCCGCTGGACTTCACCTTCGTCTGCCCGTCCGAGCTGATCGCCCTGGACCACCGCATGGACGATTTCAAGGCGCGCAACGTTGAAGTGGTCGCCGTTTCCATCGACTCCCATTTCACTCACAACGCTTGGCGCAACACCGCCATCAATGATGGCGGCATCGGCAAAGTCAAATACACCATGGCTGCCGACATGAAGCACGACATCGCCAAGGCTTACGACGTTGAATCCGAAGGCGGCGTGGCTTTCCGTGGCGCGTTCCTGATCGACGACAAAGGCGTGGTTCGCTCCCAGATCATCAACGACCTGCCACTGGGTCGTAACATGGAAGAGCTGATCCGTCTGGTCGACGCCCTGCAATTCCACGAAGAGCACGGCGAAGTCTGCCCTGCCAACTGGAAAAAAGGCGACAAAGGCATGAACGCTTCGCCGGAAGGTGTTGCGGCTTACCTGACCGAGAACGCTGGCAAGCTGTAAGCCGGAGTCGAGGTACAAAAAAACCGGCCTGAGAGGGCCGGTTTTTTTATGTGGAGGAAAAGCCCCTGGGGCAAGCGTGCTTTTTGTGGTGAGCGGGCTTGGTGTGGTGAGCGGGCTTGCCCCGCGCTGGGCTGCGAAGCGGCCCTAAAACCTGCCTGCGAGGTCTAGCTGAATAAATGCGCTCCCTGGATTGGGGCTGCTGCGCAGCCCAGCGCGGGGCAAGCCCGCTCACCACAGTAAGCCCTTTCACCACAACAAGCCCCTTCACCACACTAAGCCCTTTCACCACAGTAAGCCCGCTCACTATAGCGAGTCCGTTCACCACAAAAGCGCTGTTAGTCGTTGAAGTCTTCCCAGCCGCCCATCTGCTTCCAACGGTTGACGATGCCGCAGAACAGCTCGGCAGTCTTCTCGGTGTCGTAGCGGGCCGAGTGCGCCTCGCGACCGTCAAAGTCGATTCCAGCCGCTTGGCAGGCCTTCGCCAGTACGGTCTGGCCATAAGCCAGGCCAGCGAGGGTCGCGGTGTCGAAGCTGGAGAACGGGTGAAACGGGTTACGCTTCATGTCCAGCCGCGCCACGGCGGCATTCAGGAAGCCCAGGTCGAAGCTGCTGTTATGGCCGACCAGGATCGCGCGTTTGCAGCCATTGGCCTTCAACGCCTTGCGCACGCCACGGAAGATATCGGTCAGTGCCGCTTCTTCACTCACCGCCATGCGCAGCGGGTGATCGAGCTTGATCCCGGTGAACTCCAGGGCAGCGGCTTCGATGTTGGCGCCTTCGAATGGCTCCACCCTAAAGAAGTGGGTGTGTTCCGGGAACACAAAACCCTGTTCGTCCATGCCGATGGTGGTCGCCGCGATTTCCAGCAGCGCGTCGGTGGCGCAGTTGAAACCACCGGTTTCTACGTCGATGACGACCGGCAGATAGCCGCGGAACCGCTCGGCCATCGGGTGACGGGAACCGCCACCACTGTGCTCGTGTTCGTCATCGTAATGGTCTTCACTCACTTGCTTTCCTCCAGCAGGCGCCAGCGCAGTGTTTCACCGGCGCGCAGCGGGATAACAGTCAGCTCGCCAAACGGCAGGCTGGCAGGGGCGGTCCAGTCTTCACGGACCAGGGTGATGCGGTCGGTATTCGCCGGCAGGCCGTAGAAGCGCGGGCCATTGAGGCTGGCGAAGCCTTCGAGCTTGTCCAGCGCGTTGCGCTGTTCGAATGCTTCGGCATACAGCTCGATGGCGGCAAACGCGGTATAGCAACCGGCACAGCCGCACGCGGCTTCTTTTGCATGCTGGGCGTGGGGTGCCGAGTCGGTGCCGAGGAAAAACTTCGGATTGCCGCTGGTCGCCGCATCCAGCAAGGCCACCTGGTGGGTGTTGCGCTTGAGGATCGGCAAGCAATAGAAGTGCGGCCGAATCCCGCCCACCAGCATGTGGTTGCGGTTGTACAGCAGGTGATGCGCGGTGATCGTCGCGCCGACGTTGGCCGAGGCCTCGGTAACGAACTGCACGGCATCGGCGGTGGTGATGTGCTCGAACACGACCTTGAGGGTCGGGAACAGCTCGACCACACGGCGCATATGCTCGTCGATGAAGATCTTCTCGCGATCGAACACGTCCACGTCGCCACGGGTGACTTCACCGTGGATCAGCAGCGGCATGCCGACTTCCGCCATGGCTTCGATGGCCGGCAGGATCTTGTCGATACTGGTCACGCCGGAATCGGAGTTGGTGGTCGCGCCGGCCGGGTACAGCTTGGCGGCGTGCACGAAACCGCTGGCCTTGGCCTCACGAATCTCTTCGGGCTGGGTACGGTCGGTGAGGTAGAGCACCATCAACGGTTCGAAGCGGCTGCCGGCCGGCCGCGCAGCGAGGATACGCTGGCGATAGGCGTCGGCTTGCTCGGCGTTACGCACCGGAGGTACCAGGTTAGGCATGATGATGGCGCGGCCAAACGTGCGCGCTACATCGGCCACGGTGTGGGGTAACGCAGCACCATCGCGAAGATGAATATGCCAGTCGTCGGGACGCAGCAGGGTCAGGCGGTCGGACATTGGGGATTCCAGGCGGGTCAATCTGGTGGGAATGCTACCGGAAAAGACTCTTGCAGGCACTCGCTATCAAGTTTTGCAGGATGCAACCGATAGCCTTTTGTATGCCTTATCGATGTATGACGCTTTGAAGTGTTGTAGAAACCAGTGGAGCCTCCCGTGCGCCAGCATTATCTAGCCCTGCTCAGTGTGTTCGCCAGCCTGCCTGCGATGGCCCTCACGTTCCAGACACGTCTGGAGAATATTGAGTGGAAGGTAGAAGGCGATCAGTTCGAGTGCCGCCTGACCCAACCGATCACCGACTTCGGCTCGGGTGAGTTCGTGCGTCGGGCCGGCGAGCAGGCGACGTTTCGCCTGAAAGCCTATAACGGCTCGCTGGGTGTGGGCTCGGCCACGTTGTTGGCGGCTGCCGCCCCTTGGCAACCGGGCCGAGGTGATATCAACCTCGGCGCCGTGCGTGCCGGCAGTGGCGACGTCTTGTTCAACAGCTCCCAAGCCCAGGCCGGGCGCCTGTTTACGGGGTTGCTGGAAGGGCGCAGCCCGACCGTCCGACACTACGGGCGTGAGGGCGGCTATTCGGAAATCCGCTTATTGCCGGTGAAATTCAACAAGGCCTACAACGACTACCAGCTGTGCACGACCAAGCTGTTGCCGATGAATTACGACCAGGTCAAGCAGACCGAAGTCGGGTTCCCAGGTGGCGGTATCGAACTGGACGCGGCGGCCAAGAAGAAACTCGACGTGATTCTCGCGTTCATGAAGGCCGACCCCACCGTCAACCATATCGAGTTGAACGGCCATTCGGACAACGGCGGCAACCGCCTGACCAACCGTGACGTCTCGCGTCGCCGTGGCTTGGCGGTGATGGATTACTTGAAGGCCAACGGTATTCCGGAATCGCAGATCACCTTGCGTTTCCACGGCGAAAGCTACCCGCTGGCGCCCAATACCAATGCGGCCAATCGCGCGCGCAATCGTCGGGTGAATATTCAGCTCGAACGTGTCGCAGCCCCCGAGAAACCGGCGCCCCAGGCCAGCGGCCCGAGCAACCCTGCACACACGTCATAATGTGCAGCCTAAGGTGCGACCATCGGTCGCCCTCTCGACATAATCTGTCGCTTTATCTTCATTTGCTGTCGCGCCCCTGTAAATCCACGGTTTTGGTCGGTAGAATCGACGCCTTTCCGTACAACCCCGTGGAGTGATGGCATGGCCGACGTAAACAAGGTCGTTCTCGCGTATTCCGGCGGCCTGGACACTTCGGTGATCCTCAAGTGGCTGCAGGATACTTATAACTGTGAAGTGGTGACCTTCACCGCTGACCTGGGTCAGGGCGAAGAGGTCGAACCTGCACGTGCCAAGGCGCAAGCCATGGGCGTGAAAGAGATCTACATTGACGACCTGCGCGAAGAGTTCGTCCGCGATTTCGTCTTCCCGATGTTTCGCGCCAACACCGTCTACGAAGGCGAGTACCTGCTGGGTACCTCCATCGCACGTCCGCTGATCGCCAAGCGCCTGATCGAAATCGCCAACGAAACCGGCGCCGACGCCATTTCCCATGGCGCCACCGGCAAGGGCAACGACCAGGTACGTTTCGAGCTGGGCGCCTACGCGCTCAAGCCAGGCGTGAAAGTGATTGCTCCTTGGCGTGAATGGGACCTGCTGTCCCGTGAAAAGCTGATGGATTACGCTGAAAAGCACGCGATCCCGATCGAGCGTCATGGCAAGAAGAAGTCCCCGTACTCGATGGACGCCAACCTGCTGCACATCTCCTATGAAGGCGGCGTGCTGGAAGACACCTGGACCGAGCACGAAGAAGACATGTGGAAGTGGACCGTCTCCCCGGAGAACGCTCCCGACAAGCCGCAATACCTGGAACTGACCTACCGCAACGGCGACATTGTCGCGTTGGACGGCGTCGAAATGACCCCGGCCACCGTTTTGGCGACGCTGAACCGTATCGGTGGCGAACACGGTATCGGCCGCCTCGACATCGTCGAGAACCGTTACGTGGGCATGAAGTCCCGTGGCTGCTACGAAACCCCAGGCGGCACCATCATGCTGCGCGCTCACCGCGCCATCGAGTCCATCACCCTGGACCGCGAAGTCGCTCACCTCAAAGACGAGCTGATGCCCAAGTACGCCAGCCTGATCTACACCGGCTACTGGTGGAGCCCTGAGCGCCTGATGCTGCAACAGATGATCGACGCGTCCCAGGCCCACGTGAACGGCGTTGTGCGCCTGAAGCTGTACAAGGGCAATGTGATCGTTACCGGTCGCAAATCTGATGATTCCCTGTTCGACGCCAACATCGCCACCTTCGAAGAAGACGGCGGCGCCTACAATCAGGCGGACGCGGCAGGCTTTATCAAGTTGAATGCATTGCGCATGCGCATTGCGGCCAACAAAGGTCGCTCGTTGTTCTAAGTTTCAGCCTGTCGTGAAGAATGGCCCCTTGTTCAAGGGGCCATTTTTTTTGCCGGTGTATTTTATAGAACGTCGCGATGTTTATAGTGATTAAACATCTGTTGATATTTTTCATCCCCACCTTTCCCAAACAGAGGATTTGAATTGGCTGTTGTTGGAAGTGTGTAGGGGGAATGAATTTTTTACACCTGTGTAGGAACTGGTCTTACAGAAAATTCACTCATGCAGATACAGCGAATATATAAAGCGCTGAATAGTCTGTAGGAATTAAGGATGTAAGTGAATATGTTAAATGGAACTAAAACAGCCGGATCTTTCCTGCTCGTTCACTCGGCCAACGGCGAGAGGCAAGGGGCATTTCCTGAGAGTTACGTGCGGTACGTTTACCCGACCCCTGATATCCCATGGATATTTCACTCAAAATATGTAAGTCCCCAGAAAGGTCTGAAAGGATCCATAAAGCTTGATAAGTCCGAGATGGCGTTTTTTTGTAGGGTAATTCCTTTATCGCTGTGGGGTGGGTCTCTGCTTGCTGTTGCTTGGGGGGGAATGCTATGCCAACTAGGAAACGACTAGGCTATTGTGCTTGCTCTAAATAATTCGAACAGCGAAATTGGACTTTCTCATGAATAAAGTGCTGATCGTGGATGATCATCCCGTCATTCGTCTTGCTGTGCGTATGCTAATGGAACGTCATGGTTATGAGGTCGTTGCCGAGACCGATAACGGTGTCGATGCGTTGCAACTTGCACGGGAGCATATGCCGGACATTGTCATACTGGATATTGGGATACCCAAACTTGATGGCCTGGAAGTTATTTGCCGCCTGTCTTCGACCAAGCAGGCTGCACCGTTCAAGGTGCTGGTGCTGACGTCCCAGGCCCCTGGTCATTTTTCCATGCGCTGCATGCAGGCGGGGGCTGCCGGCTATGTGTGCAAGCAACAGGACCTGACCGAGTTACTGAGTGCGATCAAGGCCGTCTTGTCGGGCTACAGCTACTTCCCGAACCAGGCGCTCAACTCTGTACGCTCCACCATGGGCAATGCCAGTGAGGCCGATATGGTCGAGCGTCTGTCCGGCCGGGAAATGATGGTATTGCAGCAGTTGGCCCGGGGCAGGACCAACAAGGAGATTGCCGACGGCATGTTCCTCAGCAACAAGACCGTCAGCACCTACAAGACGCGTTTGCTGCTCAAGCTCAACGCCCGCTCTCTCGTCGACCTGATCGAACTGGCACAGCGTAACGGCTTGGTATAGAGGAGGGGACGCCACCGCGTGTTGCCCGGGCAACCGGCAGAAAAAAGCCTCCGTCAGGGAGGCTTCCGGCCGTCGACCTCTCAATCAGAGATCGAAGTCGTAATCGGCCAGTTGTTTTTGCAAGCGTCGTTCTTCCAGAAGATTGTCGATGGTACGGCGTTTGCTCAAATTGGTCTTGGCGACCTCTGCCACAGGCGGCTCCGCCCCCTCGTCATCCGATTCAACGAGGTCGTCTTCCACTTCCAGTTGTTCTTTGCCAGTGCTCATAAGGTTCACTCCGGGCTAAGACTGCCGTTGGCGCTCCTTATAACGATAATCCATGACCGGGTAAAAAAGATTTTTTCAATCGACCGATCAATAAAACCAATGGTCCCTCAATCGTCGGATGTCTTGTCCTTGTATTCGCACAGGTCTTCTATCCGACAGCTGCCGCAACGCGGCTTGCGGGCCTGGCAAACATAGCGTCCATGAAGGATCAGCCAGTGGTGGGAATCGAGCAAATACGGCTTGGGCACGAATTTCATCAACTGCTTTTCCACCTCCACCACGTTTTTCCCACGGGCAATGCCGGTTCGGTTACTGACCCGGAAAATGTGGGTGTCCACCGCCATCGTCAGTTGACGGAAAGCGGTGTTGAGCACCACGTTGGCAGTTTTACGGCCAACGCCTGGCAGGGCTTCCAGGGCTTCGCGGGTTTGTGGCACTTCACTGCCGTGCAGTTCCACCAGCAGGCGACAGGTTTCGATGACGTTCTTGGCCTTGCTGTTGTACAGGCCGATGGTTTTGATGTATTCCGACAACCCCTCCACACCCAGGGCATAGATTGCCTCCGGCGTGTTCGCCACGGGATAGAGCTTGGCTGTGGCCTTGTTGACGCCCACGTCGGTGGATTGTGCCGACAGGATCACCGCAATCAGCAATTCGAAGGGCGAGGTGTAAGCCAGTTCGGTCTTGGGTTCCGGATTGTCTTCGTGAAGCCTGCGGAAAATTTCCAAGCGTTTTGCGGCGTTCATGGGGCGGTGGTTTCCTTACAGGCGTTCGGCATCAATGTGAAGAGTGGGTCCAGGCTTGGGGTTCTGTGAGCAATTATCTCGGACAGGATAAACGATCGTTACGGCGCCCGGCAGCGCTCGTAGCGGGTCACGCGTCGACGTAGGCGTCCACCTGGCGCTGCGTTTCCTCAAGCCTGTGTTGTGCGGCTTTCAGTTGATCTGCATTTACGCCCGCTTGGCGTTGTAATTTGCTCACCTCCGCCCGGGCGTACGCCAGGGCGGTTTTCAGCTGGCGCAGTTGAGCGTCGATGGGGCGTTTTTCCACGCGCTGCAAATCGGGCCGAGGCTGCTGACTGTCAGCCTCTGCATCGTGCAAGGCTTGCTCCGCGCTGGACAGCGCAGCGCTCAGGAGTGCCAGTTGCTGTTCGTCAGCGTTCTGGTCCTGGGCTTTTTTCAATTCGGCGCGCCGCATGGCCAATTGGATTTTTGCGCGTTTGAGTGCGGGGTCTTTCGGCGGCGGCAGGGTCGTCGGGGTGATGACTTCCAATGCTGCAAGTGCCTGCTCTGCTGCTTCGAACTGCTGCTGCAGAACGATCAACTGCGACTGCTGCTCAAAGGTCGGCGGGTGGCCGAACGCCTTCAAGGATTTATGCAGTTGGGCACGGCTCATGGCGAGCGTGATTTTAGCCTGCTTGACCGCTGCCTCTTGGGCTGCCTGAGCCGCATCGGCCGGCACGGGCTGTGTTGGCGCCGAGCGCTTGGCCCGTGCCAGGCGTTCGGCGAGTTTGTGGGCTTCTTCCCGTTGCAGGCGCGCGTTGCGTTGTTCAAAGCGCCGCCGCGCCCGGTCACGTTTCAGGCCGCGTTCATGATGCTCACGATCATTGGTCGCCAAGCCACCCACAATCGGTAGCACGCGGGTCGCTGGGTGCATCTCAATGCAATCGACAGGGCAGGGCGCAACGCACAGGTCACAACCGGTGCACTCATCAATGATCACGGTGTGCATCAGCTTGGCGGCGCCGACAATAGCGTCCACCGGGCAGGCCTGGATGCACTTGGTGCAGCCGATGCACTCGGCCTCGCGGATATACGCTACCTGGGCTGGCGCTTCCCCGCGATGGGTGTCGAGGTCCAGCACCGGCACGCGCAGCAACAGTGCAAGGCCGGCGATGGTTTCCTGCCCGCCGGGCGGACACTTGTTGATTGCCTCGCCTCGTGCGATGCCCTCGGCGTAAGGCTTGCAGCCCGGGTGCCCGCATTTGCCGCATTGGGTCTGCGGCAGCAGCGCGTCGATACGTTGAATCAGGTTCATGCTGTGATCACGGGTATGCCGATTAAGCGAACAGGCGTGTAATGGATTTGTAGGAGCGCGACTTGCCGGCGATAGCGTCCTTGAGATCGCCATTGCCGGCAAGCCGGGCTCCTACAATAGGCCTAATTTACTCGCCACAGGCCCATAGGCTTACTTGATGCGTTGACCCGGCTTGGCACCGCTGTCAGGGCTCAGCAGGTAGATCTCTTCGCCACCAGGGCCGGCCGCCATCACCATGCCTTCGGAGATACCGAACTTCATTTTCCGTGGCTTGAGGTTGGCGATCATCATGGTCAAGCGACCATCGAGCTTGGACGGGTCCGGATAAGCGCTCTTGATCCCGGAGAACACGTTGCGTTGCTCGCCGCCGAGGTCCAGGGTCAGGCGCAGCAACTTGTCGGCACCTTCCACGGCTTCGGCCTTGACGATCAGCGCGACACGCAGGTCCACGGCGGCAAAGGCGTCGAACTCTATTTCCGCAGAAATCGGGTCCTTGGCCAGCTCGCCGTTACCGGCCGGTGCCGATTCGCCGGTGTCGGTCTGGCTGGCAACCAGGTCTTCTTTCGAAGCGTCGGTCATGGCCTGGACTTTCACCGGGTCGATACGGGTCATCAGCGGCTTGAACTCGTTCAACTGATGGTTGCTGAGCAGAGTGGCGTGATCGTTCCAGGTCAGCGGCGCGACGTTGAGGAACGCCTCGGCATCGGCGGCCAGCAACGGCAGCACCGGTTTGAGGAAGATCACCAACTGGCGGAACAGATTGACGCCCGTGGCGCAGATCGCCTGGACTTCCGCCTGTTTGCCTTCCTGCTTGTTCAGCGACCACGGCGCCTTGTCGGCGATCCAGGCGTTGGCGCGGTCGGCCAGGCCCATGATCTCGCGCATGGCGCGGGCAAAATCGCGGGCTTCATAGGCGTCGGCGATGCTTGGCGCAGCGGCCAGGAACGCGTCGGTCAGTTCCGGCGCAGCATTCTCGGCCACCAATACACCGGCGTTGCCCTTGTGGATAAAACCGGCGCAACGGCTGGCGATGTTGACGACTTTGCCGACCAGGTCCGAGTTGACCTTCTGTACGAAGTCTTCCAGGTTCAGGTCGAGGTCGTCGACGCCACGGCCCAGCTTGGACGCGTAGTAGTAGCGCAGGTATTCCGGCGACAGGTGGTCCAGGTAGGTGCGCGCCTTGATAAAGGTGCCACGGGACTTGGACATCTTCTGGCCGTTGACCGTCAGGTAGCCGTGCACGGCAATGCCGGTGGGCTTGCGGTAGCCCGACCCTTCAAGCATCGCCGGCCAGAACAGGGCGTGGAAATTGACGATGTCCTTGCCGATGAAGTGGTACAGCTCGGCGGTGGAATCCTTGGCCCAGAAGGCGTCGAAATCCAGTTCCGGCGTGCGGTCGCACAGGTTCTTGAAGCTGGCCATGTAGCCGATCGGCGCGTCCAGCCACACGTAGAAATACTTGCCCGGCTCGCCCGGGATCTCGAAGCCGAAGTACGGTGCATCGCGGGAAATGTCCCACTGTTGCAGGCCGGCATCCAGCCATTCGGCGATTTTGTTGGCCACGGCGTCCTGCAGGGTGCCGCTGCGCGTCCAGGTTTGCAGCATTTGCTGGAAATCCGGGAGCTTGAAGAAGAAGTGCTGGGAGTCCTTGAGCACCGGGGTGGCGCCGGAGATTGCCGACTTAGGGTTCTTCAGGTCGGTGGGTGCGTAGGTGGCACCGCATTTCTCGCAGTTGTCGCCGTACTGGTCCTCGGTGCCGCATTTCGGGCAGGTGCCCTTGATGAACCGGTCGGCCAGGAACATTTTCTTTTCCGGGTCGAAATACTGGGTGATCGAGCGCGTGGCAATGTGCCCGGCTTCCTTCAACCGCAGGTAGATCTGGCTCGACAGCTCGCGGTTTTCGTCGGAGTGGGTCGAGTGGAAGTTGTCGAAGTCGACCAAGAACTCGGCAAAGTCGGCGCTGTGTTCAGCCTGCACATTGGCGATCAGTTGTTCCGGGGTGATGCCTTCCTTTTCGGCGCGCAGCATGATGGCCGATCCGTGGGCGTCGTCCGCGCAGACATAAATGCATTGATTGCCGCGATGCTTCTGGAAGCGCACCCACATATCGGTCTGGATGTACTCAAGCATATGGCCAAGGTGGATGGAACCATTGGCATAGGGCAGGGCGCTGGTGACGAGGATCTTGCGTGGCTCGGACATGGGGCTCGGCTACTTGATGAAACGGAGGTCGGCCACTATAAAGCGCCGGGAAATTTATTTCACCCCGTGGCGCTGTTTCCGAATCTTCCCAACCTGCGAAAGCATGCCGTTAAGCCGCTGGAACGGTTAGGATAGCCGCCTGTTTCAGTCAGTCTTTTTTCGGGAGTAGCCCATGAGCGCCGTCAATCGCGCAGCGGTGGAAGCCGTCCTTCGCCAGTACACCGACCCCTATTTGAACCAAGACCCGGTCAGCGCCGGCTGTGTACGTGCCATCGAAATCCAGGGCGACCAGGTGTCGGTCCACATGGAGCTGGGCTATGCCGCAGGTCTGTTCAAGAGCGGTTGGGCGCAGATGCTGCAAATGGCCATTGAGGGCCTCGAGGGCGTGCGTTCCGCCAATGTCGACATCCAATGCGTGATCGCTGCGCATAAGGCCCAGGCGCAGATCCCGGGCCTGGCCAACGTCAAGAACGTGGTCGCGGTGGCGTCTGGCAAGGGCGGTGTGGGTAAGTCCACCACGGCGGCCAACCTGGCCTTGGCCCTGGCCCGTGAGGGCGCGCGCGTGGGCATTCTCGATGCGGATATCTATGGCCCGAGCCAAGGCGTGATGTTCGGCATCGCCGAAGGCACGCGGCCGAAGGTCAAGGACCAGAAGTGGTTCGTGCCCATCGAGTCACTGGGCGTGGAAGTGATGTCCATGGCCTTTCTTACCGATGACAACACGCCAATGGTCTGGCGCGGGCCGATGGTTTCCGGCGCCTTGCTGCAACTGGTCACCCAGACTGCCTGGGGCGACCTGGACTACTTGGTGATCGACATGCCGCCAGGCACCGGTGATATCCAGCTGACCCTGGCGCAAAAGGTGCCGGTGGCCGGCTCGGTGATTGTCACCACGCCCCAGGACCTGGCGCTGCTCGACGCGAAGAAAGGCGTGGAGATGTTCCGTAAGGTCAATATCCCGGTGCTGGGCGTCGTGGAGAATATGGCGGTCCACATCTGCTCCAACTGCGGCCACGCCGAGCATCTGTTCGGCGAAGGCGGCGGCGAGAAGCTGGCGACCCAATACGGCGTGGAGCTGCTGGCTTCACTGCCGCTTTCGATGTCGATCCGCGAGCAGGCTGACGGCGGTAAGCCCACCGTCATGGCTGAGCCGGATAGCCAGATCGCCATGATCTATCAGGAGTTGGCGCGTCATGTGGGCGCGCGGATCGTCCTGCAAGAGGCGGCGACGCCCGCGATGCCGACCATTACCGTCAGCGACGACTGAGGTTAATGAAGGGGAAAAGCCTCGACTGTGTCGGGGCTTTTTCATGCGTGGAGAGTGGTCAAGCAGTCGCGACGGCGCTTTTACGCAGTGGGTGGTGTAAGCATTTGCTTACTTTTCCGTAAGTGTTTGGTTTTTTCATCCGCCATGTACGTCCCAAAATCCTGAGAGACTTTTCTATCTAATTGAAATATAACAATTAATTGTTCTTTGTTTGACGCGAAAGGTTGCCGGCCGGCGGCGTGCATCCCGTTGAACTTACTTTGGAACTCTCTAAGATCAGCCCTGTGTCCACGGATTGGCACAGCCATCAAGGAACGATGGTTCGAAGGAATGTCGCAGGATGCGATTCATCAGGATGATGAAAAGGAATACAGGGACTAGGGAAAAATGTGGGCGGGTCATACCGCCCCTTTTTTTTGCCTGTAGAAAAGTGAAACCCGCCCTCCAGAAACGCAAAAAGGCCCGCAAGGGGCCTTTTAGGGGGGGCAACGCTATCAGCGTTCGAGGTCTGCAATCTTACCTTTTTTGCCATCCCACTCCGCTGCATCCGGCATCGGGTCTTTGCGTTCAGTGATATTCGGCCAGATTTCCGCCAGCTCGACGTTCAACTGAATAAATTCCTGCATTTCTGCCGGGACTTCGTCCTCGGAGAAAATAGCGACGGCCGGGCATTCAGGCTCACACAGGGCGCAGTCAATGCACTCGTCCGGGTGGATAACCAGGAAGTTCGGGCCTTCGTAGAAGCAGTCCACCGGACACACTTCGACGCAGTCGGTGTACTTGCACTTGATGCAGTTGTCGGTAACGACGAAGGTCATTTCTAATTTTCTCCTCAGGCGGCGGCAGCGAAACCCTTTGTGGCAGGGCTCGCGAGGTTCGGGAGCGATAGTCTGCAGGCCAGGCTAAAAGCCCACAGCATCCCAAACCGCGCGAGAGTCTACCAGCTTGCAAGCGTCTGCGTTATATCCGAACCTGCAGTGCATATAACATTTCGAGCGCTTTACGGGGCGTCAAGCCGTCCAGGTCAAGTTTTGCCAACTCATCCAGCACCGGATGGGGCAGGCTGGCGAACATGTCACTCTGATGCGGTGCGGCCGGTTTGCTGGTGGCTTTGGTTGGGCTGGCGACCACGGTTTCATGGGGCAAGGCCGTGGTTTCCAGGCGGCTGAGGTGTTCGCGGGCGCGGGTAATCACATCGTTTGGCACGCCGGCCAGTTGTGCCACGGCCAGGCCGTAACTCTGGCTGGCAGGCCCCGGCAGCACGTGATGCAAGAACACGATGCGCTCGTTGTGCTCGGTGGCATTCAGGTGCACGTTGGCCACCAGTGGCTCACTTTCCGGCAACACCGTCAGCTCGAAGTAGTGTGTGGCGAACAGCGTATAGGCACGCAAGTGCGCCAGGCGCTCGGCCGCCGCCCACGCCAGGGACAGGCCGTCAAAGGTGCTGGTGCCACGGCCCACTTCGTCCATCAGCACCAGGCTGCGCTCGGTGGCGTTGTGCAGGATGTTGGCGGTTTCGCTCATTTCCACCATAAAGGTCGAACGGCCACCGGCGAGGTCATCGCTGGAACCGATCCGGGTGAAAATCCGGTCCACCAGTGACAGCTCGCAGCTGGCCGCCGGCACGAAGCTGCCGATATGCGCCAGCAGCACGATCAAAGCGGTCTGGCGCATGTAGGTGGATTTACCGCCCATGTTCGGACCAGTGATCACCAGCATGCGGGTATCGTCGTCCAGCGACAGGTCGTTGGCGACGAACGGCGTGGTCAACACTTGCTCTACCACTGGGTGGCGACCTTGCACGATGCGCATGCACGGCTCGCTGACAAAACGCGGGCAGTTCAAGTCAAGGTTCAGTGCACGCTCGGCCAGGTTGCTCAGCACGTCCAGTTCGGCCAGGGCTGCCGCAGTGTCCTGCAGCGGCGCCAGTTGGCTGATCAAGTCCTCAAGCAACGCCTCGTAAAGCATTTTTTCCCGCGCCAGGGCACGGCTCTTGGCCGACAGGGCCTTGTCTTCGAACGCTTTGAGTTCCGGGGTGATAAAGCGCTCGGCGCCCTTGAGGGTCTGGCGACGTTGATAGTCGATCGGTGCCGATTCAGCCTGCTTGCTCGGCAACTCAATAAAGTAGCCATGCACGCGGTTGTAGCCGACTTTCAAGTTGGCCAGGCCGGTGCGGGCCTTTTCGCGGGCTTCCAGATCGATCAGGAACTGCCCGGCGTTTTCGCTCAGGGATTGCAGCTCGTCCAGCTCGCTGTCGTAACCGGTCTTGAGTACGCCGCCGTCGCGGATGATCGCCGGCGGGTTGTCGATGATGGCTTTTTCCAGCAGTGCCGCGAGTTCCGGGTAGGTACCCGCGGTAACCGCAAGCTGTTGCAGGTGTGGCGTATCCAGCTCGGTCATCGCCACTTGCAGTTGTGGCAAGGCCCCAAGAGCGTCGCGCAAGCGTGCCAGGTCACGCGGGCGCGCGTTACGCAGGCCAATCCGCGCCAGGATGCGCTCGATATCACCGATTTCCTTCAGCTGTGGCTGCAGCTTTTCAAAGCGATAGCCGTCGAGTAGGCAGGTAATTGAGGTCTGTCGCGCTTGCAGTACAGTCAGGTCGCGTAGTGGACGGTTCAACCAGCGGGTCAGCAAGCGACTGCCCATGGCCGTCTGACAGCGGTCAACCACCGATTGCAGGGTGTTATCGCGCCCGCCGGCCAGGTTGGTGTCCAGCTCCAGGTTGCGACGGCTGGCGCCATCGAGCATCACGGTATCGTCGAGACGCTCGTGACGCAGGCTGCGCAAATGCGGCAGGGCGGTGCGCTGGGTTTCCTTGGCGTAGCCAAGCAGGCAACCGGCGGCACCGATAGCGAGTGTCAACGTTTCACAACCGAAGCCTTTAAGGTCCTGCACCGAGAACTGCTGGCATAGACTTTTCAACGCCGAATCACGCTCGAAGTCCCACGGCGCGCGACGCTTTGTCCCACGGCGTTTTTCCGCCGGCAGATCCTTCGGCCAATCATCCGGAATCAACAACTCCACCGGATTGATGCGCTCCAGCTCCGCCAGCAGGTTCTCCCAGCCCTTGATCTCCAGCACGCTGAAATTGCCACTGGTGATATCCAGCACCGACAGCCCGAACAAACGCTCATCGCCCAGCACCGCGGCGATCAGGTTATCGCGACGCTCGTCCAGCAGCGCCTCATCACTCACCGTCCCCGGCGTAATAATGCGCACCACCTGACGTTCAACCGGCCCCTTGCTGGTGGCCGGATCGCCGATCTGCTCACAGATCACCACTGATTCGCCCAGCTTGACCAGCTTGACCAGATAACCTTCCAACGAATGGTAAGGAATCCCACACATCGGAATCGACTGCCCCGCCGATTGCCCACGCGCGGTCAGGGTGATGTCCAGCAACTTGGCAGCCTTCTTCGCGTCTTCATAGAAGATCTCGTAGAAGTCGCCCATGCGATAGAACATCAACTGATCAGGGTGCTGGTTTTTCAGGCGCCAGTACTGCTGCATCATTGGCGTGTGGGAGGACAGATCGGACGTATTTTTACTCATTGGGTCGTAGGCAAATTCGTTGAAGGAGTGGGGCAAATGTGGGGCATTCCGCCCTGCGATTTTGCAATGGGCGCAAGGTTAACACGCGAGGTCGGGGCTTCGCAGGTCGCAAACGGGTAGGTAAAACGCAGGCCGAAAGCCAGAGGTGGGGAGCAGGCTCCAGGCGCCGCTATTTTGCCCTGCGGCCACTGGCGGGGAACAAGCCTCGGATAACCCCGAGAAAAGCGGCAAACAAGTTGATGGAGGTTGCGGTGGTGATAGCGATCAACACGTTGTCGGAAAACGGAGCTTTGCCGGAATAGTAAGTTGACCAACCATTCCACACGAGCAAAACGGCCCAAAAGATCACGCCGCAGGCAGCAAACCAGAAAGCACGCCCCGCATACTTCTTGCGCAGCTGCCTTTCGGCCTTCTGATCCTTCAGGTTTTGGTTTCTTTCATCGTCAGCACCCACTGCCTGCTCGCCCCCAGGTTGGGAGTCCTGGTCGGGCCCTGATGCGGGGGGCAGTGTCAGCTCAAGGTTGTCGAGTTCCTCACTCACGGTTGCGGCTCTTTGGGTGAATGAACTCCGCCATTTCCTTCCAGTCAATGGCGGAACCATCCGCTCCCCTGAGTGCCCAGGCGGTACCTTCCTCGTGGGAGAGGTTGGACAGTTGAGTCCCTGACCACTTGCCGTATTTATTGATAATGCGGTCAATCAGACGCTGGGCGTAGGTATCGCTTTCAGGAATTCTCGGTGTCACGAAGACGATGTCTTCGACGTCGGGTTTAAGGTTGCTGAGCAGCGACGTCACAGGGCGGCTGCCGTAGGACTTCAACTCATGATAGAGCGATGGAATGACCGGGCCGTATTGCCAGCGGGCAAAGTGATCATCCATAAGGGGTAGCTCCCTTTCACGCAGATGCCAGGACTGCGTGTAAAACAGCAGCTTTTGAAGCTTCATTGGAGTCAAGCCTGAAAGCTTGCCTTCTTTGGCGCGTTCAATGAAGGCGTTAGCAACAGCTAGAGCTGAATAAGCCATGAGCACCTCCGAAATGGCTGGCTACGTTGTTATAGAGTTTCATATATAGGCTCGGGATTGTCGACATGCAATGGCGTCGGTTGACGGGCGCCGTGCCGTATCCCGGGCAGGCTGGAAAAGTTGAATCAAGTCTGGCGGATAATAGTGGGCTGAATACTGTTTGTATAGACAGTGTTTCGTGAGGATTTTAGCGGAATACTGATAAATGCATAGATTATGCAAATTAGCATTTGCCAACCCCAAAATCTCCCGCCATTATCCCCGTTATGCAAAAACGCAACGTTTCTATCGTCTTAAGAGAACTGCTGGACCGCGACCGGATCTCCCCCACGGAGCTTCACCGGCGTACCGGCGTGCCTCAATCCACGTTGTCCCGGATTCTCAGCGGCAAGATCGTTGATCCGTCGGACAAGCACATCTCCCGTATCGCCGAGTACTTTCGTGTCAGCACCGACCAGTTGCGCGGGCGCGCGGCGGTGGGCGCCCTGCGCGATGACGGGCGCGACCCGATGCATTCGGAACTCAAGGACATAAGCCTGTGGGATGACGACACGCCCGTTAATGATGACGAGGTGTCGATCCCCTTTCTGCGCGAGGTTGAATTGGCTGCTGGATCAGGAAGATTCGTCATCGAGGAAAGCGAGAAGGCCAGCCTGCGGTTCGGCAAGCGCAGCCTGCGGCATAACGGTGTGCAGTTCGATCAGGCCAAGTGCGTGACGGTGCGCGGCAACAGTATGTTGCCGGTACTGCGTGATGGTGCGACGGTCGGGGTGAACGCGGGCAAGAGTGGCATTGGTGACATCGTTGATGGCGACTTGTATGCCATCAACCACAATGGCCAATTGCGCGTGAAACAGCTCTATCGTCTGCCTTCCGGGATTCGCCTGCGCAGTTTCAATCGCGACGAACACCCGGATGAGGACTACAGCTTCCAGGATATCCAGGATGAGCAGATCAGCATCCTCGGTCATGTGTTCTGGTGGGGCATGTACGCCCGTTAACCTCCTTGCGTAAGACAAAGCCCGCCCATGAGCGGGCTTTTTTTCGCCTGTGGCAAATCACCGAACCTTTGGCCTGCAAGGCTGAAAATGCATTTGTGCAATTCACGCCAAAAATTAAATGCATTTGTGCATTGACTGTATATGCATACATGCATATTCTTCGTCTCAAGCCAGCCAACAAGGTGGTGGAGGCGGCAAGGATGCTGCCAAGGAAGACAAGGAAGGCACGCAACATCGGCAAGGACGCCATCTGAGCGATGGCAGGGATGCCAAGCAACACCGGCAAGGATGCCGACGCTCTTTAGTGTTACCGCTTCAAGAACAGGCAGCGATGAACCGGCCTTAACGGTTCAGAGGGTTGGCAACTGACCCGGGTGTGCAGCGTAAAGCACCAGAAGCAGTTATCCGGCAGACAGGGATCGTGGTCGGAAAAACATTGAGGAAAGGTCCGTACCGCGCCAGTAGCGCCGAAAGACCGAGGACATCATTACTGAAAAGCCCGGGCAACCGGGCTTTTTGGAATGCCTACCTACACATGGATTTACCCAAGAGCCGGCTCTGTGCCGGTAGTGCTCAGCCAGGAGGCGTGACATGACAAACGAGCAGCAAGCGTTAGCGGAAATGCCTATCTGGCTGGTGATCGTACTGGCCCTGATCGGCGGGGTGTCTGGCGAGATGTGGCGCGCCGACAAAGAGGGAGCCCGTGGTTGGTCGCTGGTACGGCGCCTGGCGCTGCGTTCTGGGGCGTGCATGGTCTGCGGCGTGTCGGCATTGATGCTGTGCTACGCCGCCGGCATGTCGATCTGGACCGCCGGGGCCATCGGTTGCCTGACCGCCATGGCCGGTGCGGACGTGGCCATCGGCCTTTATGAACGCTGGGCGGCCAAGCGCATCGGGGTCAACGAGGCCCCGACCTCTCGCCCTGATCAGCAGTAACCGCTGCAAGGACGCAAGCAGATGACACTTCTTGAAAAACCTTCCCAATTGCCCATCGCGATTGGGGACGCACTGAAAAGCGCGTTCCCACAGCTGCGCGTTGGCAATCACCATGATTTTCCCGACTCGGGCGATAAAACCGGCATCTTGATCAGCGTGGAGCGCAACGGCCCTGGCGTTCGCTCCCTTGCTGGGCGTAAGGCCCATGCCTTGTCGGTGTCACTCAGGGCCACGGTGGCCAACGGGTCGGCACCGTTTGACGCGTGCGACCTGGCCAGCCAAATGATGGACCTGGCCCTGGATAACCGCTGGGGCCTGCCGCCAGACCAGTGCGACCTGCCCACCGCGATTGTCGCGGCACCTTCCGCACTCACCGGCGCGGAAACGGACTACGACACCTGGAGCGTGTCCTTTACCCAAAACCTCTACCTCGGCCCGTCACTGCTCGACGATCCCACAGGCAAACCGCTGTTTGCCTGCACGTGGGAGGTCACGAACATCGACGATCCGGACCAATATCGCCCGCTGCAGGAGTAGCCCATGTTCGATGCACTGCTACGCATGCAACTGGGGCCGATCGTCGAACGCCTGGCGGAAATGGAAACTCAGCTGGAAGACCTGTATCGACGCGCAGAGAGCTTTTGCCGGATTGGCGTGTGCCAGGAGGTCGACGCCGCCAGCAATACCTGCAAGGTCAGCCACGGTGATTTGCTCAGCCCGGCGATCCGATTCTTCAACCCAAGCGCTGGAGCGCAAACCGAAACGCGCATTCCTTCAGTGGGCGAACAATGCCTGCTGCTCAATTACGGCGGTGGGGAAGGGGGCGCGCAGTCGGTGGCGTTGTTTGGCCTCAACAGCAGTCTCTTTCCGTCGGTGTCCGCCGTTGCGTCGCTGACGCGGCGTCGCTACCAGGACGGCACCCAAAGCGACTACGACGACGCCAGACACCTGTTCAATTGGGTTAACGGCCCGACCACGTTCAGCGGCTCCCGCGAGCAGGTCGACGTCAAGGTCGGTGCCGCCAGCCTGACCATGAATACCCAAAGCATCACCCTGCAACTCGGCGCCACCGGCGTGTTGCTGGATGCCGCCGGCGTGCATTTGAGCGGCCCGGTGGTGGATCACCAAGGCCGCGTGATCAGCAGCGCATAAGGATTTGCCATGATCGGAATCGATAGGAACACCGGGGCAGCCGTCGATGACTGGCTGCAATTCGTGCAGCGCGCCACCCGAGCGCTGACCACCCCGCTGGGCACTCGGCAGAAACGCCCACTGTACGGCTCGATGATCCCGCAACTGCTCGGCCAGAACCTCGGCGACGACCTGTTGATCCTCGCCCAAAGCCACGCCGCGCAGGCGTTCTACACCGCCCAGAACGGCATCGCCGACTTTCAACCCCAGGTCATCGTCGCCACCCGCCAGGGCGCCGGTTTGTTGCTGCGTTTTGCCGGCACCTGGAAAAACCGCCAACAATCCTTCGAGGTCGTGACATGAGCATGTTGATCCCTGGCCAGAACCAACTGGCGGAACCGGCCCTCATCGCTGTCGATGAGTTCGAACCCTTGTTGGCCGAGTTCAAGGCCTTCGTGGTCGACTACGTCGCCATCCGCGCGCCGCAAAGCGCGGCCAAACTCAGGGTCAGCCTCGACAATGAAAGCGAACTGCTGACCCTGGCCCTGGAAGCGTTTTGCGTGCGCCTGCAAACCCACGAGCGCAAGTACAACGCCCGCATCAAACAGATGCTGGCGTGGTGGGCCACCGGCAGCAACCTGGATGCACGCCTGGCCGACATGGGCCTGGAGCGCCAGGTGCTTGACCCCGGCGATCCGGCCGCCTTCCCGCCGGTGCCGCCGTTGCTGGAAAGCGACGACGACGCCCGCCTGCGTTACTACCTGGCCCCACACGCCCCGGCGGCGGGTTCGCGCATGCAATATCGCCGCGAGGTGTTCACCCTGGGCGAGCGGCCGTCGGTCAAGGTGCAAAGCGCCACGCCGGGTGTGGTCACCGTCAGCTACACCTTTGACCCGGACGGCTATGCGGCTCAGGTCAAGGACGGCAACGGCCGACGCACCGCCCCCGGCGAGGTGATGGTCACTGTGCTTTCAAGAGACGGTGATGGCACCGCGTCTGCCGATTTGCTTGACGGCGTACGGCGACATTTCGCACGACCCGATGTAAGGCCGGAAACCGATCACGTCACCGTCCAGGGGGCACAGATCCAGCGCTATAAAATTCGTGTGGTCGCCAAGATCAACGCCGGTCCTGATTCGGGGTTGACCCAAGTGGCTGCTCAGCAACTGCTGCAAACCTACGCCGACTCCTGCCATCGCTTGGAAGGCCGAGTCGACCCAAGCTGGATCGACTACGCCATCCACAGCGCCGGCGCCGCGCAACTGCAGATCCTCGAACCGCTGGAGCCGATCATCAGCTCGGCATTCCAGGCTCCGTACTGCACGGGCGTCGAGGTGGAGGTGCGTACGCTATGAGTGAACCCAAAGCGAGCCTGTTGCCTGCCAACAGCTCACCGCTGGAAAAGGCGTTGGACCTGGGCTTCGGCTATTTGCTGGAACGGGTGACGCCACCCTTCCCTCAACTGATGGACCCGGATCACACACCGGCGGCGTTCTTGCCCTACCTGGCAGCGGACCGCGCGGTGAACGAATGGAGCACCACGGCCCCCGAGGCCGAGAAGCGCCTGACCGTCAAACTCGCTTGGCCTACCGCCCGGCAGGCCGGCACCCGCCAAGCCCTGGAAAACGCCGCCAAGGGCCTGCAACTAAGCCCCGAAGTGCGCGCCTGGTACGAGCAAAAACCGCCCGGCGTGCCCTACAGCTTTGCCGTACGCGCCTGGACCGAATTGCCCTACAGCGAAACCATCGACGCCCGGCTCGACCGCCGCTTGGCCGACGCCAAAAGCGAGCGCGACATCCTGTCGATCTCCGTGGGCCTGAGCGCCTCCGGTCGCCACAGCATCGGCGCCGCCACGCTGTGCGGCGAACTCACCACGATCTATCCCAACGTGCTGGCAGGGGTCGAGGCCTCAGGGCGCGCCTTTATGGCGGCTGGCCTCTACACCGTCGAAACCACCACCCTTTATCCACAGGAGCACTAAATGGCTGACTATTACACCCTGCTCACCGACGCGGGGATCGCCTACGAAACCGCCTGCAAGGCTGCCGGCGTGCCGATCAAACTGGCGCAGATCTCCGTCGGCGACGGCAACGGCGCTGTCTATAACCCTGATGCCAGCGCAAAAGCGCTGAAACGCGAAGTCTGGCGCGGGCCGTTGAACGCTTTATTCCAGGATGAGAAAAACGCCAATTGGTTGATGGCCGAAGTCACCATCCCGTCGGATGTGGGCGGCTGGTATGTGCGCGAAGCTGGGTTGTGGACGGATAGCGGGATTTTGTATGCCATCGTTAAATACCCGGAGTCGTATAAGCCGGTGTTGGCGACGTCGGGGTCGGGGAAGGAGTTTTATATTCGCTCGATTTTCGAGACGAGTAATGCGGCGATTGTGACGTTGTTGATTGATGACACGGTGGTGAAGGCGACTCGGGCTTGGGTGATGGATTATCTGGGGAAGGGGACGTATTCCAAGGCTGAGATTGAGACGTTGATTGCCAAGGCTTCGGCGTTGCCGGTTGGGGTGATGGTGCCATTTCCGTTGGGCTCCGTACCCCCTGGTTATTTGGAGGTGGATAACAGCCTGTTTAAGGATGACGTTTATCCGGACCTTGCCGCGTACCTAGGGAAAAAATTTAACTTAGACGGTGATGCACGTGATCACACGCGGCTACCAGAGTCGCGAGGAGAGTTTTTTCGTGGCTGGGATCATGGAAGAGCTATTGACCCTGGGCGATCGATTGGCAGCTATCAAAAAGGATCATTGGTTGCGATCGATAATGCTGCGGATTGTGTGTGGGGAATAACAGTTCCAAGTAGTGCTAATAATTTAGCTACGACTCAGAGCATCGCAGGCTTGGACTCGATTGCAGTAACAGGAGACTACGTCGGGGCAAAGCTGGTTTATCCAAATAATGTTCCCGTCTCTACGGCGGATCTTCCAGGCTTGGCGGGAAATTTAGGCAGCGCTGGTGTAACCCGTCCTCGTAACCTAGCAGTAATGTGGTGCATAAAAGCCTGGAATGCGCCAATCAATCAAGGAAACATCGATATTGCGGCGCTGGTACCTTTCACGTCGCAGTCTACGGAAATCAATCAGGGTACGGCAAAAATCGCAACACAGCCGTTGACGGATACCGGAACAGATGACGCGACTATCGTAACCCCGAAGAAAATGCGGTTCGGCTTCCAGTTCATTAAGGGCGTCAACGGAGCGATTATTTTTCCAACTTGGCTGGGTGGCTGGATTATTCAGTGGGGATCAACGCCTGAGATCCCTAACGCTACGGCAGCTACGTTCAATTACACCGTGCCTTTCCCTACTGCCGCGATTTGTCCGGGGGCTTTTCGTCGAACCCAAGGTAATAACTCGGCCACCGTATCCACAACACTGAGTCAGATCACCATCAACAACCGTCCGCATTACACACCTGACGTATCGGGCACTGCGAATCTTTACTATTTCTTTTGCTTTGGTTATTGAGGGGGCGCAATGCGCAAGTTTCTAGCTTTGAATGAGGATCGAGAAGTGATTGCACACTTGATTGAGGGGGTGCATGAAATCCCGTTAGGTGCCGCCTTGATGGATGGCGAACTCTGGTATGAAGTTACACAGGACATTGGCTGCACTTGGCATGTGAGCGACGCTGGGGTTCTATCAAAGCGCTCCAAAGTTGACTTTCTTAAAGATCCCGCAACGTTCGAACGTGAGTGGCGCGGTGCTGAGTTGGCTGCCGTCATATGGCTGCGCGAACGTCACCGTGACGAGCAGGAACTTGGCGGAGAAACGACATTGTCCGCCGAGCAGTTCGCAGAGTTGCTGGCCTATATGCAGTCCCTGCGCAACTGGCCCCAATCGCCCGACTTTCCAGATAGCAGGCATCGGCCCATAGCCCCACCTTGGATCGCCGAGCAATCCGAATAAACGCCCCGCACTGACGGGGCGTTTTCTTTCCCGATCTGATATCCGCCGCCTTGAGCGGCTTTTTTGTGCCTGGAGATCCTACCTATGCCCACCCGCCAAACCTACACCGTCCTCATCCCATTCCCCACCGGCGCCGGCCATTGGTCCACCGTCGGTCAGGAATTGGAGCTGCTGGACGTTGAAGCATCCGCCCTGCGCACCGCTGGCCGTCTGGAACTCACCAGCGTCCTTAACACCACCCCGGCCAAAAAGGCCACTACCAAGAAGGCTGAATAACCATGGCTGAGGTTCTGAACTTCGAGCACAACGGCATCACCGTGAATGCCACTGAGTCTCCCGAGGCCATGGGTGGCCTGGGTGACAACGTGATTGGCCTGGTCGGCACTGCGCCGAAGGCCCATGCGTCGATCCCGAAAAACGCGCCGTTCCGTATCAACAGTTTCACCACCCAGGCACTGCTGGACCCCACCGGTACCGAGTCGGGCACGCTGTTCCACGCGGTCTACCAGATCCTCAAGGTGGTCAAGGTGCCGGTCTATGTGGTGATCGTGGAGGAGGGCGCCACTCCGGCGGATACCCTCAACAATGTAATCGGCGGTGACGAGCCGGTTACCGGTCGCAAGCTGGGCCTGGCTGCACTGGCCAGCGTGCCGGAAGACCTGACCATCATCGGGGCTCCGGGCTTCACCGGTACCAAGGCTGTGGCCGGCGAGTTCGCCTCGTTCGGCAAGCGCATCAAGGCCCGCGTGGTGCTGGACGGCAAAGACGCAAGCGTTGCCGACCAGGTGACCTACAGCGGCGAACTGGGCGGTGCCGACCTGGGCTTCGACCGATGCCTGCTGGTGCACAACATGCCGTCGGTGTACTCCAAGGCGGCGAAGAAAAACGTGTTCCTCGCGCCATCGTCCCTGGCTATCGCGGCGCTGGCCAAGGTCAAGCAATGGGAAAGCCCGGGCAATCAGGTGACGTTCGCCGAGGACGTTTCCCGCGTGGTTGAGTACAACATCCTCGACACTTCGACCGAAGGCGACCTGCTCAACCGTTATGGCGTGAGCTACTACGCCCGCACCATTCTCGGCGGTTTCTCGCTGCTGGGTAACCGCTCCATCACCGGCAAGTTCATCAGCTACGTCGGCCTCGAAGACGCCATCAGCCGCAAGCTGGTCAAGGCCGGCCAGAAAGCCATGGCCAAGAACCTCACCAAGTCCTTCATGGACCAAGAGGTCAAGCGCATCAACGATTGGCTGCAAACCCTGGTCGCCGACGAAACCATCCCCGGCGGCAGCGTGTACCTGCA
>NZ_JBYVMD010000049.1:0-42038 GCF_058145955.1 Pseudomonas sp. A39 | reverse complement strand
ATCCTCGGATCGCCCAGAAGGCCAGGTTCAAGCCCGGGAACTGCCCGGCGATATGGAAGGCAAAACCGCCGGAGTTGTCCCTCTTCAAAAGCCCCCGGGCCGCTCGTCAAAACACCACCACGCTCACCTGCACCGCCAACGACCTGGACGCTTCCCTCACCACCCTGCGCATCACCCCCACCCTGATCACCGGTTTCATTTCCCCCCACCTCGACATCGACGCCATCGCCGTCAAGCTCAAACGCCGCTTCCCCCAGTCCACCATCAGCCTCTGCACCACCTCCGGCGAGCTCTGCAACGCACCCAATTCGCTGTATTGCGCCACGGGCGAGCGTTGGGACCGGATCGTCTTGCAGCTGTTCGACGACAGTGTGATCGCCTCCGCCGAAGTCGTGATGGTGCCGCTGGAATGCGAGGACATCCGCAGTGGCGGCAAGCGCATGGGCATGCAGGAGCGCATTGCCAAGTTGGTGAGCAATATCAAGCGGGTGCAGGTGCGGACCGCGATTGATCATCGCGATACGTTGGCGTATGTGGTGTTCGATGGGTTGTCGGCGTCGGAGTCGTTTTTTATGGAGGCGCTGTATGAGTCGGGCCGCTTTCCTTGCCTGTTTGTGGGGGGGTCGGCCGGGGGTAAATCGGATTTCAAGAAGACACTGATTCATGACGGCCAGCGCAGTTATCAGCACCATGCTCAGATTGTGTTCCTGAAGACGGCGGCGCAGGTGCGGTTTGGGGTGTTCAAGAGCCAGAACTTCAAGCCGGCGGATTTGACCTTCAGTGTGCTGACGGCTTCGGTGGAGGACCGCACAATTGATCAGGTGATCGACAGCGCCGGCAATATCAAGAGCATGGTGCAGGCGCTGTGTGATGCGTTCAGTTGTGCGCCCCAGGCGCTGGAGTCGAAGCTGGCGGATTATTCGTTCGCGATCCGGGTGGGCAGTGAGTTGTTCGTGCGGTCCATTGCGCGCATCGACTTTGAGCAGCAGATCGTGCAGTTGTTTTGCGACGTGGCGCCGGGCGAGGAGTTGGTGATGGTGCGGCGCACACCGTTGCGTGAGGCGACGCGGTTGGACTACGAGCAATTTTTGCGTGGCAAGGGCGGTGTGCCGGTGGCGGGTATTTTGAATGACTGCATTTTGCGTCGGCTCAACAACGCCGCCGAGCTGGGCAGCATGGCCGGGACGTTTGGCGATGTGCCGCTGGCGGGGTTCTCGACCTTTGGGGAGATTCTGGGGTTGAACCTGAACCAGACGCTGACGGCGATTTTCTTTTTTCGGGTCGCCAAGGGTGCCAGTTTCAGTGATGAGTACGTGGATAATTTCATCGCGCACTATGGCGAGTTCAAGGCGTTTTTCCTACGTCGCCAGGTGAAGAAGCTGGCGGGGTTGAACCATGTGGTGGTCAAGCAGATTGCCGCATTCAAGAACAACGACTTCACCAACACCCTGAATACCCGTGGGCTGGACCGCAATATCCTGCCGGTGTTCGAAGGCCTGGCGGACTTGGGCCTGGTGCTGGCACATGCCGAGCGTCAGCAGGAGGACATCGCTGCGCAGCTCAAGCATTACTCCGGTGAGCTGCATGCGTCGATGGACGACCTGGTGGGCACTATTGATCGGCAAAACAGCGTGTCGGCCCAGGCAGGGGCGACGGTGGAGGGGCTGTCCAGCCAGGCGGATGTTGCCGTTGAAGGCGCGCGGACGCTGGCCGGTTCGAGTTTGCGTATCCAGTCGATTGTGCAGGTGATCCAGCAGATCGCCGGGCAGACCAACCTGCTGGCGCTCAACGCCGCCATCGAAGCGGCGCGCGCGGGTGACCTGGGCCGGGGCTTTGCGGTGGTGGCCGATGAGGTGCGAAAACTGGCGGAGATCACGCGTAAGAATGCGGCGGAAATCGGTGTGGATATCGACCTGCTGTCGAGTGAGATCCAGCGCGTTGCGCAGCAGATTGAAGATCAGTCCACCGGGGTCGGCGCACTGCGCGAGATGCTCGATGCACTGGAGGCCTCCAGCCGCGCCACGGAAGGCACGGCGCAACGCACCAAAACCATTGCGGATACGTTGACCGGGCTGACCCACGCGTAGGCAAGGCAACGGTTCACATCAAGAGGCGGCGCGCACACCTTTCGCTGGCGCGCCGCCACCCTTGACCTTCCTCCTCACCGCCCTCTTCAACCCCGCTTCGGCAGCTTCCAATTTGGCCGCACAAAGTGGCACGTATACCCATTAGGAATCCGCTCCAGATAATCCTGATGCTCCGGCTCCGCTTCCCAAAACGGTCCGGCCGGCTCGATCTCTGTCACCACCCGACCCGGCCACAACTTGGATGCATCGACATCCGCAGCCGTATCTTCAGCGATATCCCGCTGCTGCTCACTCAGGTAATAAATCGCCGAGCGATAACTGGGCCCAAGGTCATTGCCCTGTCGGTTAGCCGTGCTCGGGTCATGGATCTGGAAAAAGAATTCAAGAAGCTGCCGGTAACTGATCACCGCCGGGTCAAACACGATCTCAATCGCTTCGGCATGGTTGCCATGGTTGCGGTAGGTGGCGTTCGGCACATCGCCGCCGGTGTAGCCAACCCGCGTGTACAGCACGCCGGGGTAGCGGCGCAAAAGGTCTTGCATGCCCCAGAAGCAACCGCCGGCAAGAATGGCGGTTTCGGTTTGGTTGGTCATGGTCGGCATTTCCCCTGAATGGATACAGGGTAGTTATGGGGCTGTGTTGGCCAATACCAAGGGCGGGTTGGGGGGATACCCGGACGAACGGTTTCAGGTAATGATGCACGCCCCGAATCAAGGACGATAACAAAAATGAAAACTGCTTTTCGCGCCCTGTTCCTGCTCTGCCTGGCCACGCCTGCCTTCGCCGACGAACGCTCCGTCGGTTTCACAACCACCACGCTGCCCGCCGCGCAAACCAACCGCGCGCTTGAAATGGTGGTCTGGTACCCCGCCGCCACCACTGTTCAACCCCAGCTGATCGCCGACAACGCGGTCTTCATCGGCGCCCTTGCCGTGCCTGACGCACCACCGGCCAGCGGCGACCATCCGCTGGTCGTGCTCTCCCACGGTTACGGCGGCAATTGGGGCAAACAGGTGTGGCTGGCCAGTGCTTTGGCGCACAAGGGTTACATCGTGGCGGCGGTCAACCACCCCGGCACCACTACCCAGGACCGCAGCCCGCAAAACGCCGCGCAGTTATGGCAACGCCCGGCCGACCTGAGCCGTGCTATCGACGCGGTCCTGGCCCAGCCGAAGCAATTTGGCGCGGTGGCGAAAAACCAGATTGCCGCCGTGGGCCACTCCCTCGGCGGCTGGACCGTGCTGGAAATCGCCGGGGCGCGCTTCGACCCCGACCTGTTCAGTCGCGACTGCGCCGTCCACCCCAAGCTGGGCGGTTGCATTGGCTACCGGGAGATGAACCCCGCCGGCACACCAGACGGGAAGGCCCAACTGGCGGCGGATTTGCGCGACAAGCGCGTTACCGCCATCGTGTCATTGGACCTGGGCCTGTCGCGCGGTATGACCGACGCCAGCCTGGCCGCACTGCAAGTGCCGACATTGGTGATTGCTGGGGGCGTGCCAACCGAGGATATGGACTTCAATCTGGAGTCCGCCGACTTGGCCAAGCGGCTGCCAGAGGCGTCGACGCAGTACGTGAAGATCGACGATGCCACTCACTTCAGTTTCATGCCGATCTGCAAGCCAGGTGGCATGGCCTTGGTTGAAGAGAGTTCGCCAGGCGATGGCATGATCTGCCGGGATGGTGAGGGCGCTCGGCCGCGAGCGGTGATCCAGCAGCAGGTGATCGCGCTGATCAGCGAATTTTTGCAGCGCACGGCTCACCCCTAAGAGCAACGCCAACAGTCGGAAAAGGCTTTATCAAGCGCCTTATGCTGAAAAGCGCGCAGGGGAACAGCCCGCTTTTTTAAACTGGTATCATCGAGGCCTTTCAAAGGTTGGTAAAAGACATGAATCGCCAGAAAAAACTCCAGCAGCTCTTCAAGGCCAAAGCCAAAAAAGCCAGCGCCAAATTGGCGCCGAAGAAAAAAGATACGTACGTCAGCAAGGCGGACCGGGAAAAGCTGGCGGCTGAAGCCGCTCAGGCGCCAGACATTTCCCCGCAGAGCTGACTCAGCAACCGCTCAACGCGACCTGCGGCCGCTCGCCGGCAAAGAAAAACGGCCGTAACCGCACGCCCACACCATTGCCGATAAACGCCGCCACCAGCCACACCCAACCATGCAGGCTGCCCGAGGCGATGCCGCTGAAGTACGCGCCGATGTTGCAGCCGTAGGCCAGACGCGAGCCATAGCCGAGCAACAGGCCGCCGATCACCGCCGCCACCAGCGAGCGCGCCGGGATGTTCAGGCTGGGGGCGAAACGCCCGGCCAGGCCTGCGGCCAACAACGCGCCGAGGACAATGCCGATGTCCATGACGCTGGTGATGTCTTCCCATACCGGCGCGGCGAGGGCCTTGGCATTGCCCGGCATTTGCCAGAACGCCCAGCTGGCCACGTCCACACCCAGACCGCTTGCCACCTTGGCGCCCCACAAGGCGAACGCAGAAGTAATACCCCATGGCCGCCCCGCCAATGCCAGGGTGGCGTAGTTGAGCAGGGCCAGGCCGATGGCGCCCCACACCAGTGGCCATGGCCCACGCAGGAAGCGGCGCACGCCTTGGTGCTCGCTTTTTACGCCCTCTTCCAGCTGACCATGACGGCCCTTCTCCAGGCGCACGGTGATAACCGCAATGAGCGCAAACACAGTCAGGCTCAAGCCCAGCGCCGGCAGCACACCGAAGCTCTTGACGATGGACACCGCCGGGAACGCAGGCAGCGCAAACCACCAGTCAACGTGGTGTGTGGCAATCAACGAACCACAGATGAAGAACAACAACGTCACCAGCATGCGCGCATTACCGCCGCCCACGGTGAACAACGTGCCCGACGCACAACCGCCGCCCAGCTGCATGCCGATCCCGAAGATAAACGCCCCGAACACCACCGACACCCCGGCCGGCGCCACCAGCCCGACCACCGGCTGGCCGAACAAGCTGCCCGCCCCCAACGCGGGGAAGAACAGCAGCACCGCCACCGCCAGCATCACCATCTGCGCACGCAAGCCGGCGCCACGGCGATCATTGATAAACACACGCCAGGCCGAGGTAAAACCGAAGGCCGCATGGTAAAGGGTCAAGCCCAGTGCAGCGCCGACCACCAGTAACAGCACCTGGCGTGAGCCGACACTGTTTTGCAGGAACAGGGCGCCCAGCACCAGGATGATAAAGGCCACCAGCGGCGCGACAGGCTTGCGCGCAGGGGTGAAAGGGAGAGAGGTGCTCATGGGGTATCCCGGGTTGATTGAATGGGTTGATTGCGAGGGGGCGAGTATAACGCCGTGGGGGGATATTCAGTGTGGGAGCTGTCGAGCTTCAGCGAGGCTGCGATGGCGGTGGGTCAGGCAAAGAAAATGCCAGCAATACCGCCGCCTTCGTAGCCTCGCTGGGGCTCGACAACTCCCACATTGATCTTCACTGTGGCGGTGAACTGCGCCTGCCGCGTCATACACCCAGGCGCTGTTTAGATCATCTCGCCTTGAGGAGTAAAAATACCGCCATGAGTTTCCTCGGCACCTTCCGCTCGCTGCGCAGCCCCAACTACCGCATCTGGGCCGCGGGTGCGTTGGTGTCCAATATCGGCACTTGGATGCAACGCACCGCCCAGGACTGGCTGGTACTCACTCAGCTCACCCCGCACAACGCCGCCGCTGTCGGCATCGTCATGTCGTTGCAGTTCGGGCCGCAGTTGCTGCTGTTGCCGTGGACCGGGTTTGCCGCCGACCACTATGACCAGCGCAAGCTGCTGATCGTCACCCAGGCGGTCATGGGCTTGCTGGCGCTGACGCTGGGGGTGTTCACCATCACCGGGTTTGTCGAGCTGTGGCACGTGTATGTGTTCGCGTTCCTGTCCGGCTGCGCGTCGGCGTTCGATGCGCCGGTGCGGCAGATTTTCGTCGCGGAGCTGGTGGCCGAGAAGGACTTGTCCAACGCCATCGCGCTCAATTCCACCTCGTTCAATATGGCGCGCATGATCGGCCCGGCGGTGGCCGGCCTGACCATCGCGTCGGTGGGCACCGGCTGGGCATTCCTGCTCAACGGCAGCAGTTTTTTTGCGGTGCTGGCGTCGTTGTTTTTCCTGCGGGTGTCGGGGCAGCACGCCAAGGTTCGCGCCCTGCGCACCAAGGGCAGCCTCACCGAGGGCTTGCGCTATGTGTGGGCGCGGCCGGACTTGAAGGCGATCCTGCTGATGCTGTTTCTGATCGGCACCTTCGGCATGAACTTTCCGATTTTCATCTCGACCATGGCGGTCCGCGTGTTCGATACCGATGCGCGCGGCTATGGCCTGTTGTCTTCGACGTTGGCCATCGGCACCATCGCCGGCGCCTTGATCGCGGCTGGCCGTGAACGGCCGCAGTTCAGGTCACTGCTCAACGGCGCGGCGATCTTCGGGATCGGCTGCACGTTGGCGGCCCTCGCGCCGAACTACTGGCTGTTTGCCGTGGCGCTGGTGATCATCGGCGTGGGCGCCATGACCTTCAGCAACACCACCAACAGCCTGATGCAACTCACCACCGAGCCGGCCATGCGCGGCCGGGTGATCGCCCTGCGTGTCGGCGTGGCCCTGGGCGGCACGCCGATCGGCGCGCCTATCGTCGGCTGGGTGGCCGACCACCTCGGGCCGCGCTGGGCGCTGGGGGTCGGCGCCGTGTCGGGCATCCTGGCGGTGGGTGTGGCGCTCTATACCCTCAAGCGCCAGATGGATCGGCCCGCGTCGATCACGTCCGCCCCACCGACCCGGAAACCGGAAGATTCCCCAACAACTTGAGCCCGGTGCTCTTCACGAAGGTGTCGTAGTCCATCGGCTTCTGGATGCGCGTCTCAGCATTGGGCAGCACATACGCCCAGGCGCGCCGGGACGAGGCGTCGTACACCAGCTTGAACAGGCGCGTCGGCACCCAGACCTTGTTTTTACCGATGGTGCTGTAGCCGGCGTCGAACAGCGGGCCGGTAAACACGTACACATCGCCGCCGGAGCGCTGGGCAAACTTGCGCACGTCGGCCTCGACCTTGCTCCAGATCTTGCGGTTGTTGGTGGGGTCTTGCGGCACCATGTTCGACAGCGCGAAGGATTGAGCCATGGCATGGGCGTTGGGTGCATCGGCGGCCGGGGCCTGGTGGCCACGGTCCACGGCCGGGTGCTGGCTGCGGTAGTCGCTCAGCTCGGCGCGCCCGGCCTTGGGGATGCGTGGGTCGGGGTAGAACTGGTTGGTGCGCTCCTCGCCTTTGGCGTCTTTCAACTGCGCGGCATTCAGGCGTTCAACCACCACCAGCGGGGTCTTGCTGGTTTGCGAGTACAGCACCGCGAAGGTGTCGGAGCACAGGGCCAAGGGCTTCATCGACGCCGGGACGGTGGCCATGTTGATCGGGGTGGTGGCGGGAAAAAGTTGGGCGCAACCGTCAAACGAACTGCGTTGCTGCGTGGGGGTGTAGGGATTGGCCAGGCTGCGTGCGTCTACAGCGGTGGAGAGTAAAACGAGGGCCGACAGCCCGACTGCAATCTTGCGTAGGTACATGCGTTAGATCTTATGGTGAGGGTAAACGGACGAGCGCGAATGTTCGTGCGGGGCGTATGGACCCTGATATGCCGGTTTGGTGCCGCAAGGCTCACGGATAAGGTTGAACCTCTCCTACACGCCAGGGCTCAGAACCCTACATCCTAGGGAGAATTGTATGACCCAGACCGCACTCGTCGTGGGCGCCAGCGGCATCGTTGGCAGCGCCACCACCCAGTTACTGCTCGATAACCAGTGGCAGGTTGCCGCGCTGTCCCGTAGCCCGTCCCAGATACCCGGCGTGATCCCGGTAGCCGCCGACTTGCAAGACCCGGCCTCAGTACAGCAGGCACTGGCCGAGTTGAAACCCACCCATGTGTTCATCACCACCTGGTCGCGCCAGGCCACGGAAGCCGAGAACATCCGCGTCAACGCCGCCATGGTGCGCAACGTGCTGGACGCCGTGCGCCCCGCCGGCACGGTGCAGCATGTGGCCCTGGTGACCGGTTTGAAGCACTACCTCGGCCCGTTCGAAAACTATGGCAAGGGCAGCCTGCCGCAGACCCCGTTCCGCGAAGAACAAGGCCGCTTGGACGTGGAGAATTTCTACTACGCCCAAGAGGACGAAGTGTTCGCTGCGGCCGAGAAAGACGGCTTCACCTGGAGCGTGCACCGCCCGCACACCGTCACGGGCGTGGCCGTGGGCAATGCGATGAACATGGCGACCACCCTCGCCGTCTACGCCAGCGTGTGCAAACACACCGGGCGCCCGTTTGTGTTCCCAGGTTCGCGTGTGCAGTGGGACAGCCTCACCGACATGACCGATGCCCGGCAACTGGCCCAACAACAGCTATGGGCAGCGACCACACCGGCGGCGGCGAACCAGGCGTTCAACATCACCAATGGCGATGTGTTTCGCTGGCAATGGATGTGGGGGCAAATCGCCGATTACTTCGGCCTCACCCCGGCAGACTTCCCCGCCCAGCCCTGCCCGCTTGAGCAGCAGATGGCCGATGACCAGTCCGCCTGGAGCCAGATGGTTGCGCAGCATGGGTTGAAAGAAGCCGACATCAGCCGGCTCGTCTCGCCGTGGCACACCGATGCCGACCTGGGGCGGCCGATCGAGGTGGTCACGGACATGTCCAAGAGCCGCCAGCTGGGGTTCACCGCTTACCAGGCCAGCGACCAGGCGTTTTTCGCGGTGTTCGATCAGTTGCGCACCGCGCGGTTGATCCCTTAGCTCGACAGGGGCAGCCTCACCACAAACTCGCTGCCCTTGCCATGCCCCTCACTCTTGCCCGTCACCGTGCCGCCATGGGCTTCGACCAGTTCGCGCACCACGGTCAAACCAATGCCCAGGCCGGCACTGTTGAAACCGATGGCGTGGGCGTCTTGCACATAAGGATCAAAAATGAACGGCAAGGCCTTGGCGGTTACGCCAATGCCGTTGTCGGCAATGCTGATCTTCAGCTGTCCGGCCTCCGCGGTCACCACCATCGCAATGGTGCCGCCCGCCTGGGTGTACTTGGCCGCGTTGCCCAGCAGGTTGTGCAGGATCTGCGCAAGTCGCACGGGGTCGCCGTCCACGGTCAGGACGGCGTCGGGCAGCGCCACGTCGAATTGCTGTTTGCGGGAGATCATCACCGGGCTGCAGGCGTCGACGGCAGCATTCAGGATGCGCAGCATGTCCACCTCACGGCGGTGGATGCGCAGTTTGCCGGTGCTGGCGCGTGAGACATCCAACAGGTCGTCGACCAATTGGGAAATATGCTGCACCTGGCCTTCGATCAACTCGCGCATGCGCGGCAGTTGGTCGCTGGGCAGCCGCACCATGCGCTCGGCAATCAGGCTGATCGGCGTCAGCGGGCTGCGCAGCTCGTGGGCGACCATCGCCAGGATGCTTTTTTGCTGGCCCAAAGCCTGCTCCGCCGTGGCCTGCAGGTCCTGGGCGCTGAGTGCGGCGATCACCAACTGCGCGTTCGCTTCGCGCAGCGCCTGAAACAGCGGCTGATCCTCGACCTGGGGGGCCGCAACCGCGTCGGATTGCGCCAGGAGTATCGCCAACACTAACTGCTGGTTGGCCTCGATCAGTTGCTCGACGTGCTGGGAATCCTCCAAACGGCTGTTGGCGTCGTCCAGCTGTTGCTGCAGCGCGGCCAATACCGCGCGGGCTTCAACGGTTTTCTGGCCGAGCAGGAAGAGTTCGTGGGCAGCATTGGCCACCTTACGCTCCTCCTCTCCGGGCGTATTACTCATGGGTCAGCTCAAACATCAGGGTCTCCTGTGCGCCGGGTGGTCGGGCGTCCACCGAGCAGCCCCTCCTGGTCAACGAGCATCTCGCCGATCTGCAGGCCATCGTCATTGATGTGGTATTGGCGCAGCTCGTCGCAGTGGGCGCTGGCGCGCACTTTGACCACGGCCATGATGCGCAACAGGCGGCTGCGCACTTCGATGTAGCGCTGCACGATGATCGCGTCGGTGAGGAACGCCGTGCCGTAGGGGCTGAAGCGCAGGTCGGTGTAGCGGTCTTCCAGCTCCGACGTCATCAACACACTGACCCCGGCGCGGGTCAACGCGGTGACCATGCGCGACAACGACTCGCGGAAGTCGGCGCGAAAGGTCGGCGCCAAAGCCAACTCAAAGCCCGACAGTGAATCGATGACTACCCGCGTGGCGCTCAGGCGGCTGATTTCGCTGAGCAGCAGTTGGACGATCTCATCAATCGACAGGTCCGGCGCCCGGCTGTCCACCAGGCCAACCTTGCCGCTGAGGATCAAGTCAGCGAGCGTGCCGTTTTGCGAGTGATTGGGGCGTTGCTCGAACACCGCGATAACCCCGGTTTCGCCATTGCGTGCGCCCTCGGCCAGGAAGGTTGCCGCGAGAATGCTTTTGCCCGACCCCGAAGGCCCCGCCACCAGCAGCGAGTAACCACGGGGTAGGCCGCCGCCGAGCATCTCGTCGAGGCGTGGCACGCCCATTTTCAGGCGTTGCACCGGCAGCGTCATCGGCGTCTCGACCGGGTTGAGCGGGGCCGGTGCGAACACCTTAATGCCCGAACTGGCGATCCGGAACGTGTGCAGCCCCGGCAAGGTCGGCTGGCCGCGCATCTTCATGATTTCCATCTTGCGCACCATCGAATTGCGCTCGACGCTCTGGCGCAACCAGATCAGCCCATCGGCCACGGTGAAAATCGGGTTGGTGTCGGTTTCGGTGAAATACTCGCCGATCAGGAAGGTGGTCGCCTGCCAGGTGGTCATCAACATGCCCAGTTGCTGAACGAACTGCGGCAGGTTGTTGTTGGGGTTGTGCTGGGTCTGGCTGGCCAGCACCACCGAACGGAAGGAGTCGACAAACACCAGCGACGGTGAATGCGCCTCGACTTCGCTGACGATGCGCCGCAGCACTTCATCCAAATCACCGGCCAGGGTGTCGTCGACCAGGTTGATGTAGCGGATCGACTGGTTGATCGCCTCGTTGTCGAAAAAGTCGAACTGCTGCTGATAACGCAGCATCTTCAGCGGCGGCTCGCCCAGCACGGTGAAAAACAGCGCAGGGCGTTCAGGTGTCGCCAAGGCGAACATCATCTGATGCGCCAAGGTGGTCTTGCCGCAGCCAGGCGGGCCGGCGATCAGGTTGAACGAAAACTCCGGCAAACCTCCGCCCAGCACCTCGTCCAGACCTGGCACACCGGTAGCCAGGCGGTTGATAGTTACTTTGGTGCTCATGGCGAATTTTCCTGCGAAGGGGTGTCGCTCAAAGAAGGTGCCCATACGTCGCGCAGTAAACGCGCGGTCAGCGAGGGCCCGATCAGCGTGGTGAGCAAGGCGTAAAAGGTGGTCAACAGCTCTTCACCGAAAAACAGCGCATCGGCTTCGCTCTGCTCGAGCAATAGGGCTTTGAGTTCGGCCCGATCCGGCGCGGCCTGCACGCGGTCATGCACACCGGCCAGTCGCGCATGCTTCGAGGCGCTGAGGTGCAGGCTGCGACGCAACAGCGCGACACAGCCTTGCTGCCCGATAATGGGGGTGAGTGCTGCGTCCATGTCCTGCAATATCGACATGATCGCCTGGGCGATGCCTGCAATATCAGCGGTGGGACCAACACGGTGCGCCAGAGAAGCTACGATCTGGCGGCTCTCTTCGCTTTGTGTGGACATGAAGGACTAATATCCGATGAATTGAGACCCAGCGTACACCCTATGGCGCTCGACCGAAGGTTTAATGGGCCACTATTGCCTCACCGGCCCGTCGGCCGGGCTTGAAACCATGGGCGCTGGCACCCCAGGCAATCGCCAGGGACACGCCCACCAACACCAGCATCGCCCACGGAAACGACGCCACGCCCCAGGTACCCAGCAATACCCCGCCGACCACGCCGCTGCCGGCAATGGCGCTGTTCCAGGCCACCACGTTCAGCGACAGCGCCACATCCGCGCCATCCCCCGCAGCATCGGCCAGCGCGGTTTGCAGCAAGGTTGCCGCGCCGCCAAAACTCAGGCCCCAGACCGCCACACCGAGGTAGACCACTTCAGGCACGCCACCGAAAAAGCCCAACACCAGCGAGACGCCCCCAAACACCGCCAGGCTGGCCAGGACCGTGTTGCGCAAGAGCGGCTCCACCAACCTGGCCGCGATCCAGATCCCCGCCAACGCGGCCACCCCGAACACCAACAGCACCAGGTCGACCCGCTCCGCCAAGCCGGCAGGCGCCACGAACGGTGCAATGTAGGTGTACAGAATGTTGTGCGCCAGCATCCACGTGATGACCACCGCGAGCACCGGCCGTACGCCCGGCGTCGTCAGCACCTTGCCCAACGACACGCGTTGATGCGCAGGCTGGGGCGCGTAGTCCGGAACTTTCACCAGCACCCACGCAATCAGCACCAGGCTCACGGCCGACATCAGGCCGAAGGTCGTGCGCCACCCCACCAAGCCGCCCAGCCAGGTACCCAGCGGCACACCCAACGACAGCGCAATCGGCGTACCGACCATCGCCAACGCCAGCGCCCTGCCCTGTTGATGGGGCGCGACCATACGCCGGGCGTAACCGGCCAGCAGGCTCCAGGCCAACCCCGCCGCGACACCGGCAAAGAAGCGTGCCACCAGGGTCACGCCATAGTGGGACGACAGCGCCGTGATGGAGTTGAACAGCAAAAAGCCGACGATGGTCAGCAGCAGCACATTACGCCGGCGCCAGCCGCGGGTGGCGATGGTCATGGGGATCACCGCCAGCACCGAGCCCAAGGCATACGCGGTGACCATCTGCCCGGCCATGGACGGGGAAATCGCCAGGCCGTCGCTGATCAACGGCAAGAGGCCGGCGGGCAGGGTTTCGGTGACGATGCAGATAAAGCCGGTCATCGCCAGGGCGAGCAAGGCGCCGATGGGCAGACGGTCGGATGACGCCGATAAGGTCAATGAGGGGGTCACGGGAAACTCCTTGAGCGGGACTTAAATACTGATCGATACAGATGTTGCGGGCGTACGCCATGCGTTGTCAACGACTTATGTATCGACTAGTATTTATCTCGCTTTCCACCGGAGATCTCTCATGGCACAGATGGGCCGCCCACGCACCTTCGACCGTGAACACGCCGTGGAACAGGCCATGCACCTGTTCTGGCAGCACGGCTACGACGCCACGTCACTGGCCCAGCTCAAGGCCGGCCTGGGCGGCGGGATCTCCGCGCCGAGTTTCTACGCGGCCTTCGGTTCCAAAGAAGCGTTGTTCGACGAATGCGTGCAGCGCTACCTGGCGACCTACGCCCAAGTCACTGAATGCCTGTGGGACGAAAACCTGCCACCGCGCCGGGCCGTTGAAACCGCACTGCGCCAATCCGCGCGCATGCAGTGTGAAGACGGACACCCCAAGGGCTGCATGGTGGCGCTGGGCGTGATGAGCGCGCCGAGCCCGGAGAATGCGCGGGTGGCGGATGGGTTGACGCAGTCGCGGCTGCGTACGCGGGCGGGGATTGTGGCGTGTGTGGAACGGGCGATTCGCTTGGGGCAGTTGCCGCCCACGGTTAACCCGGCAGTGATGGCGTCGGTGTTTGATAGTTTCCTGCAGGGCGTTTCGATTCTGGCGCGCGATAACGTCCCGCACGCCACCCTCGACGCAGCGATCAGCCAACTCCTGATGACCTGGGATATTGCGGCCTCCCTGGCCACAGGCTCACGTGAGGCTGAACGCATGGATCTTGTCGACAATCTGCCGTGAAGCCCTACGGATCGCCGTCGTCGTGTTGCCTGCGATATGCGGTGTGAGTTGGGCAGTGCCGACGCCTGCTAGGGGCGAGTTGAAGCGGTCTTTTTCCAGCGCGAAGGTATCGATGGCGACCGCTTTGATGTGCCTGGGAAACGCGGTCATGAAGCTTGCCAACTGGGCTTCATCGACGATGCCGCCGCGAGCGGTGTTGATCAGCACCGACCCTTGGCGCATTTGCCTGAACTGGGCAAGCCCGAACAGGCCTCGGGTGAGCGGTGTCAGCGGGACGTGGATAGAGACCACGTCGGCCTCCCCCAGCACGTGCTCGAGGGTTGGTCGTCGCTCAAGCCCAAGGCTGCGCGCGGCCTGCTCGGTAAAACGTTCGGAACCGGTGGCGATGACCTTGATACCGAGCGATCCCGCTTTGCGTGCGACCTCTTGAGCAATGCTGCCCGTGCCGACCAACCCTAGCGTGAGTTCGCTGAATTCGAGGCTTGGCGCCAAGGTGCCCTTGGACCAGCGACCGCTGTGCGTTTCAGCGTTGTAGTGGTCCAGGTCTCTGGATAAAAACAACGCCTGGGCCACCACATAATCGGCGACCGCCGCCGCGTTGGCGCCCGGCGTGTTCAGCAAGGTCACACCACACCGCTGCGCCTCTAGCTGGTCGATATGGTTGAGGCCTGCACCGGCTTGGGCGATAGCGCGCAGCGGCGTGGGCAAGGCCGGTGATACGGCGGCGCGGATCAGTTCACCGTCCATGGGAATATTCAGGCGCGTCTTGAACACGCTGTACCCCCCGGCCTGAGTCACGGCATCGATGAACGCTTGCCTGTCGTGGCCGTTGATCTCGGTGTACCGCAGGCGCTCGCCATAGTGTTGGCGAATGCTGTGTTTATCCGCGAAATAATAGAGATTGAGGGTGACCACCAGGCCCAACTCAAGGAAGCGGTCAACTTCCTCAAATAACAATGGAGGGCCGGGTGCATCCAGTATCAGGGTGGTAAATGCCATGCGCTTGGACCTCTTGCTAGAGAGAGGAGCGGGTCGATGCATCGTCAAGAACGTTGAACTTACGCCATCACGCTACCGAGACACAGGCATACCCACCGGCCTGGCCACGCTCCACGTGCGCTAAAACAACAGGCGCGAAAAATTGCAGCACGCCTGCGCCATCCGCGCCACGTCCTGGTTCAAGCCAAATTGCCGATCCACCCGGTGCAGCGCCACATACTGAATAGTCGGCAATTCCGGCTGCGTGACCAACGCGCGCAACGCCCCTTGTTCGATCAGGTGGGACAGACACGCCTTGGGCAAATAGCTCACACCGATCCCCGACAACGCCAACCCCACCTGCACCAGCAGGTTATGGCTGGTGAGTGTGCGTGGCATCTGCACGTTGTGCGCGGCCAGCCAGCGCTCGTAGATCAAGCCGGTGCCCGACTGTGAACCCTGGGTCAACACCGTGTAGTTGGCCAGGGTTTCAAGGCTGACAGGGTCTGCGTCAGGGATAAGACCCGGCGAACAGATCCAGGCGTTTTCCACGCATTGCAGCGCGGTGCTGTGGAAACGCGGATCGCTGTACACGTCGGGCACGATCACCAGGTCCAGTTGGTCGCTTTCCAGTTTGCGGAACAGCTCGCTGCTGAGCTCCACCGACGGCTCGATTTGCACCTTGGGGTAGGCCTGGCGCAGCGCTTCCACCAACGCCGGTAACCAGGTGAGCGCGGTGAGTTCAGTGACGCCCAGGCGAAACCTGCGCACCAGCACCTCACGGGCGCTGACCCGTTCCAGCAATTGGTCGCGGCTGTTGAGCAAGTCACGGGCGTAGTCGAGCAGCTCGCCGCCCTTTTCCGTCAGCCGGGCATTGCGCTTGCTGCGGTCGAAAATCTCGACGTCGAAGGTGTCTTCCAGCTCCTGGATACGCTTGGAGATGGCCGACTGCGACATGTTCAGCTTGTTGGCCGCCGCTTCGAAGCTGCCCAGTTCAGCGATCCAGTACAGCGCGTCCATTTGCTTGAAGGTGATCATGGTGGACCACTCATGAAAAAAAGCGATGCTAACACATCATAAAATATCGCTAAAACTCTCCGATCATCACTCCTAAGATCTGGCCATAGCCCGTTGCTATCCAACGATTCTGGAGATTTGCCATGTCCTTGCCCGGTTCACGCATCCTTCCCAACGCCCCCATGGCCTCGGCCGAATTGGTCGAGGCCTTCGCCCAGGTGGTCACCCCGCACGTCAGCGACAACCTCGGCCGGCACATCGGCGCCCGTGGCCTCACGCGCTACAACCGCACCGGCAAATTGGTCGGTACGGCAATCACGGTAAAAACCCGCCCCGGCGACAACCTGCTGATCTACAAAGCCTTGAGCCTGCTGCAACCCGGCCATGTGCTGGTGGTGGATGGCCAGGGCGATACCAACAACGCGGTGATCGGCGAGCTGGTCAAGCTCTACGCCCAGCAACGCGGCTGCGTGGGGTTTGTGATTGATGGGGCGATCCGCGATGTCGCCAGCTTCGAGGACACCCCGTGCTATGCCCGCGCCGTTGTGCACACCGGCCCGTACAAAACCGGCCCCGGCGAAGTGAACGTGCCGGTGTCGATCGGCGGTATGATCATCAACCCCGGCGACCTGCTGGTAGGCGATGAAGACGGCCTGGTCGCGTTCTCCCAGGCAGACGCCGCCGAAGTGCTGCGCCGCGCCGCGCAGCATGCCGAACATGAAGACGCCGTCAAAGCCGAGATCGCCAGCGGTGCCGTGCGCCAGAGCTGGATCGACAAGGTCCTGGACAATGCAGGGTTGGCGCCATGAAGCACTTTTTGTCTGACCGCGTCCTGGGCATCGCGCCCTCCCCCAGCATTGCCGCCAATGCGCTGGTGACCGAGTTGCGCGCCCAGGGCCGCGATATAGTCAACTTCACCGTAGGCGAGCCGGACTTCGACACCCCGGCGCATATCCTTGCAGCCGCCGGCCAGGCGATGCACAGCGGCGACACCCATTACACACCAACCACCGGCACCCTCGCCCTGCGCCAGGCCATCTGCCTCAAGCTGCAACGGGACAACGACCTGGCCTACGGGCTGGATGAAGTGGTGGCCGGTTGCGGCGGCAAGCACATCATCTATCACGCGCTGGCCGCCACGCTGAATCGGGGTGATGAAGTCATCGTGCACACGCCTTACTGGGTGTCGTACCCCGATATCGCACGGCTCAACGATGCAACGCCGGTGATTATTCCCGGCGACGAAAGCCTGGGGTTCAAGCTGTCGCCCGACGCCTTGGAACGGGCGATCACCCCGCGGACCAAATGGGTGATCCTCAACAGCCCGAACAACCCCAGCGGCGCGGTCTACAGTGAGGCCGACCTGCAGGCGCTGGCACAGGTGCTGCGGCGTCATCCTCACGTGCTGATCATGGCCGACGAAATCTACGAGCACTTCGTGTATGGCGAAGCCCGGCACGTGCCATTGACGCGCCTGGCGCCCGACCTCAAGCCGCGCACGCTGATCGTCAACGGTGCCTCCAAAGGCTACGCCATGACCGGCTGGCGCCTGGGTTTTGGTGCCGGCCCCACCTGGCTGATCGCGGCCATCGCCAAGCTGCTGTCGCAGACCACCACGTGCCCCAGCTCGTTGAGCCAGGCGGCTGCCGTGGCTGCGTTTGCCGGAGACCAGACGCCCATCGCCGCGATGCGCGAGGAATACCAGCAACGCCGCGCACACATGCTGGCCCTGCTGGCGGGCATCCCCGGCGTGAGCTGCACCCCGCCGGACGGCGCGTTCTACGTGTTCGCCAACGTCAGCGCACTGATGGGCAAGCTCACCCCACAAGGCGATCGCCTCGACAGCGACACCCAACTGGTGGACTACCTGCTGCGTGACTACGGCCTGGCCACCGTGAGCGGCGCAGCGTATGGCATGTCGCCCTATGTGCGCCTGTCCTTCGCAAGCTCGTTAGAAGTGATCGAAGAAGGGTGCCGTCGTCTCAAGGACGCTTGCCGCGACCTGCGCTGACGGTTTCCCGCTGCACCCGGCGACCCACGGACGGCCGCTGTTTTGACTGCCTAGAACAACAACTTAAAATCATTGATCTCAAATGAGGCATTCCTATGCACACGCCCCGTATCGCGCTGGTCTGGCAAATCATGATCGGCTTGCTCGCCGGCATCGCCCTGGGTGCCCTGCTGCACCGCTTTCCCGAATCCCGGCCGTGGCTGGTGGACAATCTCTTGCAACCGGCGGGCGACATCTTTATCAAGTTGATGAAGATGATCGTGGTGCCTATCGTATTCTCCTGCATGGTGGTGGGCATTGCGGGCCACGGTGACGGCAAATCCCTGGGCCGGATCGGGGCGCGCTCACTGGGGTATTTTTTCTGCATCACCACCTTGGCGATCATCGTCGGGCTGGTGCTGGGCAACCTGCTCAAGCCGGGCGCCGGCACGGAATTGTCCAGCCTGCACGCGGCGACTATCACCCTGCCCACCAGCAATGGTGGCGGCCACAGCCTGGGGCAAATCATCGTCGGCATCATCCCGGACAACGTGATCAACGCCATGGCCCAGGGCAGCCTGTTGTCGGTGCTGTTTTTTGCGGTGATGTTCGGGTTGGGTGTGGCGCGCTTGCCCGCCGAGCGCAAAGACCCAGTGATTGCCCTGCTACGGGGCGTCTCGGATGCGATGTTCAAGGTCACCTCGATGATCATGGCCTACTCGCCCATCGGCGTGTTCGGCATGATCGCGGTGACCGTGGCCAACTTCGGTTTCGGCTCACTGATGCCGCTGGCCAAGTTGATCATGGTCAGCTACGTGGCCATCGCCTTTTTTGTACTGGTGGTGCTGAACCTGGTGGCACGCCTGTGCGGCATCAACTTGTTCGCGCTGATGCGGCATATCAAGGATGAACTGGTATTGGCCTTCTCCACCGCCAGCTCGGCGGCGGTGATGCCGCAACTGATGAAGAAGCTCGAAACCTACGGCGTCCCGCCTTCACTGGTGAGCTTTGTGGTACCGGTGGGGTATTCGTTCAACCTCGACGGTGCCTCGCTGTTCCTCGGCATCGGCACCTTGTTCGTGGCGCAGTTGTACGGTATCGACCTGAGCTTTGGGGACCAGGCGCTGCTGGTGGTGACGATGGTGCTCACCTCGAAAGGCGCTGCGGGGGTGCCAGGGTTTATGTTCGTGATTCTGTCGGCGACCCTGGCCAGTGCCGGGTTGCCATTGGAAGGGATCGCGTTCATCGCGGGGGTGTATCGCTTGATGGAAATGCCGACGACCGCCCTGAACGTGTTGGGCAATGCGCTGGCGCCGTTGGTGATTGCCAAGTGGGAGAGCCGGGAGGCACGGGCTGCGCAGCAGCAAACAGCCCAAACACTCCCGGATTGTGGTGTGCAGAACAAGCCGTGATCCCTTCAGCTAAGGGAGAACACTGTGCCAGTGGCGAGGGAGCTTGCTCCGTTTGGGCACCGCGACATCGTGTATGAAGACCACGAATAAAGGCGCTCCAAAGAGCGCCTTTATTCATTTCAGTCACTGCTCGCTGATGGACTTCACATCCGCCTTCGCAGCACCACCAATCGCAATACGCTTAGGCTTGGCTTCCTCCGGTACGACCCTGAGCAGGTCAATGCTCAGCAAACCATTGGAAAGCTGCGCGCCCTGCACTTCAATGTGGTCGACCAGGCGGAACGACAGGCGAAACGCGCGCTGGGCGATGCCCTGGTGCAGGTAGGTGATGCCTTCATTGTGTTCGCGCTTGCCGCCGGCGACGGTCAGCACACCTTTTTCCACCTGGATATCCAGGTCATCCTCCACCAGGCCTGCGGCCGCGATGACGATTCGGTAGTGGTCATCGCCGTGCTTTTCGACGTTGTGAGGAGGATAGGTGGTACCGGCCTCGCTGCGAAGCGCCGATTCGAAAAGGTCATTGAATCGGTCAAAGCCGACGGAGTGGCGGAACAGTGGGGCCAACGAAAGAGTAGTAGCCATTGCAAAATCTCCTGAGTTTTCTCCAAGTGATTAAGTACGCGACCCGGATTCGGCATCGCGTAAAGCCTAAGTAGGTTCAGGCGGAAAAATTTCAAGCGGGGTCCGTAAAATTTTTTTATCCGGGGTCATGATCCCCTGAAGAAAGGCTGATGCACCGGCGCGCAAGGATCGTTGTGGGATCGACCAAAGCGACACTGTGAGCCCTATCTCAAACATTTCAGGTTGATGCGCATGGCTATCGAGGGCTATGGCATTGCCTGGTTGCCGCAGAGTGCGGTGGTGGATGAACTGGAGCGCGGCGTGCTGGTGCGCGCCGGGGGGTGATAATCACGCAAGACGTAGTGCTCGGACACTTCCCCCCTCCTCCTTACGCTAAGTTACGCAGGGCTGCTTCAAGCAGCCGCACTGCGTTCTGAGCCTCAGCGTTGGCGGTAAGCGTTGCGTTCGAAACATAGCCGCCGTTAGCAGCACCTTCTGCGTCCACCGCTGAAGCCGTCTGGACCGCCGTAGACCTGGCCTGAACCAGGTTTTGCTGCAACTCTCGTCTAAGAGTGGCTTGTTGTGTCACTCTCGGATCTTCCTTGCCGCCCTTCAAACCGACATCCCTCTGCCAGCCTCCATTCCCATCGGATATGACGAGCGTGGCGCTCTGCTTATAGACCCCCTTCTTGGTATCCAGAAGATAGAGCGAGTGCGATTGACGGGGGTTGGCAGAGTCCTTGAGGTAGTAGTTGGAAGCATCGCCCGTTAAGACGAAGGGCTTGTACACAGGTGTTTGTGATTCATTCAGTGATGGGACGGTAGGTGGGTGCGACGCCATTGGCGAAGTGGTGGGTTGCTCTCGCTGCAAAAAGGATAGAGGTGCGGAATAAGGCAATGCGGTGCTGGCTATCACGGTTGTTGGATTCCTGAACAATAAATGGGTGGTGACGGATGAATAACTGCTGGGATGACGTTTGCCAGCAGACAAGCCAGTGGTGGGTTGGCAGATAAGGCCAGTTCCACCGCATCCAAAATGGATCCATGACTTTATTTTTCAGGAGTCGGACAAACGCCCGCTTTACGGACTCAACGCTATGACATTGAGGATCGTTGTCTAAGGCAACGACTTGTGCGTTGGCCAGGGAGGGCCGGGTCAAATCCAAGGCAAAAAAAGCCTGCATCTCTGCAGGTTTCTCTTTATGTCGCTATATGGCTCCATGAGCTGGATTCGAACCAGGGAGCCAATGATTAACAGTCATTTGCTGGCTGTTAGGCGCACTGGGGCCACGAAAAACGTGGTGGAGAGATGGAATTGCTGCATAGCGTGGTTCGCATGAATGCGTCACGCCAGGAAAGTTAGTCGGGTTGGGATGGCTTGTCAAAGCTGGGCAAATTAATGATCTGTAAGAAAAGGAGACGGTCGTTGTCAGCTACCCGGAGACGAGGCGTCTCAGCGATCTACTTTCTCGACCTTATCTGTATGCACGTTTTTGCAGCCAAGAGCCTTTTCCTACTAGTTTGACCCAGGCCGTTATTACTTGGCATCGGCATAGCCATACTCTTTTGGAATGCTGTAAATGTCAGGAATTTTCGGCCAGTCTCCGGCCAGAAGTATCTTTTCAGCGTCATCCACTATCGCATCAAAAAATCTAGAAAGCCCGATCGCGCGAGACCTTATAAACAATAATGCCGCCTGAATAGTCTCTTGAGCATCGAATTCGTACGCTCGGGCAAGCAGACTGTCTCAACGCCTTTATGGGTACCTCACCCTAAAAACTTCTCTCCCTGCTGAAATGACACAACAAAATTTCTCCAACCTAGCAAAGCCTTTTCGAAGTCATCTAAACTAATTGTAACTGCAAACTCCTCATCATGAAGTGAGTAGACTTTAACCTCACTTATCGAAATATCAGCTGCCCAAGTTTCACGCACCCAATCAGTGAAAACTTTCTCGGCGTTTTTCACTGAAATTATTCTACTCAACCCCTCATCCAGCCAAGAAATAGTGCAACCCAAAGGTAGTCCTCCATCGTCAAGCAAAAGGCACGCAAGAAGATCAACGTCATTTGCCCCCCCCACATCCGTGCTACACCACGGAGTTGGATCACCCATTGACTCTTCCAAATAAAAGTTAATTTTCATTTTAGCCCTTACATTAATGGGTATACGGTAGTTTTAGGGCTCAAAAACTAATTGGGGTCAGACCCCATTTACCCGAAACGGACTGTGCCACAAATCTTTTATTGCCAACAAATTCGGCCCCCCTTTGCCGCGTTACAGCTTGAAACGCGAAACGACAGTACGCAATTCCCCTGCCAGCAGCGTGAGCTCCTCCGCAGTCACAGCGTTGTCCTCTATGCCCTCCATCAGCGCAACGCTACCGTTACGAATCTCGGTCACATTGCGATTGATATCCTCCGAAACGGCGTGCTGCTGAACCGCCGCGCTGGCTATCTGGGTGTTCATTCCTACGATTTGCTCAACGCCGTCATTGATTGCATCCAGGCTAGTCGACGCCTGATCAGCGGATTCGATGCATTCCTGCGCGCGCAGTTTGCCCGCTTTCATTTGCTCGACGGCGTCGCCTGTCGCCAGTTGCAGCTCTTGGATAATCCGGCGAATCTCTTCGGTTGAGTTTTGTGTGCGCGAGGCCAGAGTTCTGACCTCGTCGGCGACCACCGCGAATCCTCGACCCTGCTCACCGGCGCGGGCCGCCTCAATGGCCGCGTTCAACGCCAGTAGGTTGGTTTGATCAGCAATGTTGCGGATCACCTCAATCACGCCGCCGATCTGCTGGCTGTGTTGCGCGAGTGCCGAAACCTTTTGCGCACTGCGCTCTACCTCATCGGCCAAGGCTTCAATAGTCACGCGAGTTTCCTGCATCTTCGCCAGGCCGGTGTTTGAGGACTGGCTGGCGTGCCCAGCGGCGTGGGCGGCACCCTCGGTGTTTTGCGCCACGTCCGCAACGCTGGTGGTCATCTCGTTGATAGCCGTAGCGACTTGTTCGGTTTCGCTTTGCTGGGCGCTCATCGCGCGTTTAGCCCGGTCAATCGACAGCCCAATGCGCTCCGCCGCATCGGAGACCGATTGTGAACTGCGCTCGACCTGGGCAAGCGAGGAGCCAAAGCCTTGCACCATATGGTTAAGGCCGTTGCCCACGTCGGCCATTTCATCTTTGCCGCGCACTTGAACTCGTACGCTCAGGTCGCCCTGAGCAATGAGTTGGGTGGCAATCAAAACATCGTTGATCGTGCGACGCATGGCGCTGTAGATGCCGCTGAACACATACATCAGCAACAGGCCAAGAACGACAAACATACCTAAAATGAATAGTCGTTCCGACGTTTTTTCCTGAACTCGACGTTCAAGCGCATTCAACAGTGCGTCTTGCAGCGTGTCTTGCGCTTTGTACAACTCAGCCACCACCGCATTGCCCTTAGCCGGCAAGTTCTGCACGCCGCTGATGATGTCGCCTGGCGCGCCAATCAATACTTCGAGGTCGGCGCGGAAGCTGTCGAGGCTCGCAAAAGCACTGGTGATCGGCGCCTGAATACTATCGGTGAGGGCGGGTTCTCTGCGGCGCAAAAGTGCCAGGCTTTGCTGAAGTTCTTTATGGATGAGTAACTCATTTTTAAGCATCGACTTGATGACGCTGCGCTCACCCGCATTCAACGTTTGCCCGTCATGTAGCCCGCTGGCCAGCCCGCGCAATTGCCCGACGATATTGATTTGTCGTGGCAGCCTCAAGGTGCTCTGATCGATCATGAACAACGATGCGTAATCTTCATCCAGCACCATGCCCGACGTGGCCGATACGTAGTACACGAAGTTCAACGTCTCGGTGAGCTGATCGTTCCAGTCGTCGAAGATGGCACTCTGGTTGGCATCCGCTTTCGCCAGCTCAATCAAACGCTGCGCCCCAGAGTGCAGACGCTGCACTCGATCACCGGTTTCCAGCTGTGTGTTGAGTTGTCGGTCGGTTGCAGCCAGTTTCGAAAACGCGTCCTCCAACTTCAACTGGTTGGCCGACAGATCGGCTTGAGCGGTTCTATCCCCGCTGAGCAAGCGGTTGGTGAGTGCGCGTTGCAACATCGATAGGCGTAGTACAGGCGTTACATCCAATAGATAGCGCTGGCCTACTTGTTCCGAGCGAATGACCTCAAGGCTTCCGTTGATCTGATGGATCACGCGCGTACCGAGCAGAACCAAAGGGATTAGGACGATGATTGCAAGCACACCGAATTTCGTCGAGAAGCGTAATCGGTCAGCCAGGTGTACGGCAGGAGCAAGGATGTTCATGGAGTTCTCACAGCCCGGAATGGGACGGTTTGTAGTTGATGTGTAGTTGAGAACACTCCATTTTCTCGAATGCCTGGCTCTGTCTGGCTCATTCGGCTAATCACGTTTTATGTAATTGAACGTTTCAGACATCCTGTCGGCATTGAGATTGAGAACTTTATGAAAAGCTGTACATATATTTATTTTTGTACAACTTAGGAACGCTTTGATAGCAGTGATGTCTCCGAGCCATCACTGCTTCAAGGGAGTCTTGTAGGGTAAGCGCTGCGGTCGCTATCGGATTGATCTGTGCTGGAGGCCGTTTGTCTCCCATCGACATGACTATAGATCTGGACCGTGTTGGTTGGCTTCTGTTGTGGCGTGGCATCCACGACACTAAATGTCAGACTGGTTTTCCCCATAGAAGGACGCGCCGCAATGACGATCAAATCAGCATCTTGAAAGCCGCCTGTGATATGGCGCATCACCTCCAAACCACTGGGAATGCCAGTAATGCTCTCGCCCTCATTGAAGTGGTAGTCAATCCTTTCAAGCGCCTCATGCGATAGCGCATAAAACGACGACAGCGACGGCTGATTATCCAGATCGATGGGCAGGATGCGGATCCCTGCATCGGCGCAGAACGCGCCCAGGTTGACGCCGACCGTGGTTTTACCCGGCCCGCCTTTGGTTGAAACGACTGCAGCGACTTTTCAGGATGTTTACCTCTGAATCGTAGGATTAGAGGTGGCTCCATGCTGGTCAGGCTGTGCGCTTTGATCACGCCGGAGAAAGGCAAAAAAAAGCCTGCATCTCTGCAGGCGTCTCTACCCCGCGCAACGGCGTGGCCAAGTACATATGCAGGGACTGGTCGGCCGGAATTTTATTGTTCGGCTGCATCCGCCGTCCTTAAAGCTGCATCACTCGCCCTGCCTGCTCCGGCCGTGCGCCGTGCGCCGTCCTCCAGACCCAGCACCGGCACGACCAGACAACCGTTCAAATGTTCGTGTCCGGTAGAACGCAAAACCCCTAAATCTTGCAGGTGCTGTCGCACCTGCCGACCCGCCTGGGTATGCCCTGCGGGCAAGCGATACGTCAGGGTTTTGTTTGCATACCCCTACTGGAAATGCTCGATCCGCTCGGGATGATTCAGGCCGCGAGATTCCAGATAGGCCAGTGCTTCGGGGGATTGATTGAAATTGGCGTGGTAGAACTCGGCCACCGAACGAAGCAGTACGGCGTCTTCGAGCTCAGGCGCAGCAGAAGCCGAACAGCCCGCGGCTAAAGAAGTGAGGTGTCGGCATGACTGCGTGTCACACCGACTGTTTCCGTGTTTTCCAGCGGTGCGTCGTTGCGCAGCAGTTGGACCGCGTGCGGCAATGACACACCTTGTGTTTTCATCACCCAATCGATCACCGAACCAGCAGCCCCGCAGCCAAAGCAGTGATAGAGGTTTTTCTCGTCGGAGACCGACAGGCTAGGCGTGCTTTCGTCATGGAGCACGCAGTGCATGACCCAATCCTTGCCGCGCTTTTTCAGCTAATGGCCCTGCGACTGGATCAGCCGAACCAGTGATACCTCACGCTTGAGGCGTTCCAGTTCGGCTTCGGGGATGCGGGCTATCGGGTTTTCTCCAAAATACGTCAACGCTCGTTTGGGGTTTTATTTTGATACCTTATACTGTATCAAATTCAAACCTTATCAGAGACAGGGCATACAGTTATGGAATCCGAAAAGATCTGGTTCCTACCCATGCATTTCCCAACACGCCTGATTCAGCTGCGTAAGGCTGCCGATCTCACCCAGCAAACTCTGGCTGACACCGCGTCAGTACATGTCAATCAGATTCGGCGTTATGAGGCAGGGACGGCGCAACCAACCTTAGAAGCCCTCATCCGGCTTGCTCAGGCTCTGCACGTCAGTTTGGATGATTTGGTGTTCGCTGAAGGAGAACGCGGACCGTCCGACGATTTGCGCCTGCGCTTTGAGGCCGTCAGCCATATGCCCGAAGCCGAGAAATCAGTGGTAAAGGCACTGCTCGATGGGATGATTCTCAAGTATCAGGCATCAAAAATCATGGGGGCGGATAACAATAGGCTGCCCGGCGCATAACCGAGAAAACCAAGGACGGGTAGATATACGAAACTAAGGACTGCTCGAATATGGCTGACGTAATGCCGAAACTCACTGATGTAAAAAACCTGCAAGACCTTTCAAAAATCCTTGCTTGGCCAATGCTGGCAGTCGCTTATTTTCTAATAAGTGGCCCACAGATTTCGGTTGACGGCAGCATATGGTTAGGCATACCAGATCACCTCTCAGAAGCTGTTCAGACGAGACGATTCTTTCTTATTTTTGGGCTAAAAGCCATTTGGTCCGGCGGAATAGCACTTCTCACTTACAAACTAATTGCCGAACTACATTTTGAGCTGTACCTAAAGACAAATTTTCTGCTCTTTCCAGTTATCGCAGCTTTGTTGTTTGCCTATGCTCTGCTGAGCATATTTGGTCACGATCATTTCATTTGGCTACAGTACCTCAATAGCTTTTGGGCTTATGCCGCTATCGTCTGGGGATTCTTTCTGCTGGCGATGACAGAGCAACTGGTTGATCCGTTGGAAAAGGCTCGGGACAGGCGAAAGAGCTAAGCAAGCGAAGCTATGGAGCGATGTATAACAAAAGCTATACACATGATCCTAGACAAATCAAATAGTTAGCTCTTTTTTTTATTACAAATGTATAGCCATCAATCAGCACGAAAAATGGCTAATCCATTGATCTACAAGGAAACACTCACCCCGGACGGGGTGCGTGTTCTGTAATGAGCAAATAGACCGTAGGTCGTCAGGGTGGGTGCAAAAGGGATGCAACTTGACTGCAGAAAGGATGCAAAAAGAGTGCAATTAGGATGCAGATAGGGTGCAAAAACACCGGCGCAAGGCCGGTGTCGATAGTGTCAGATCAAGTTGAAACTTCAACAACTCACCAGACCTCATGAGTCTCAGCTCTGTAATTATTTTCAATACGTTCAACAAGCAATGGCGCACTGATAATTCCTCTTGTGGAATGCTTCAGCTCTTCCGAGCCAATCTCTCTCTCCAGCCGAAGTGCTTCGCTTCCATTCCACAGCCAAATAGAGCCTCCCGGCCCGCCATTCCTGGAACGGAACGTAGGAAACACTTGTAACCTTTCAGGAACCGGAACATTTGCCACAACGGATAGAAGGCCTTGATTTACCGCACTTTGAACAACAAAAAATGCGGAAAATTGTGGCTCACCATCAACAACAACCGAAAAATCTTTTGGTTGTTCATTATGAAATCCGGGGAAAACACGAATTAAAAAACCAAATTCCGGATGTTTATGAGTAACTTGCGCATATGCGACACCCTGCGAGGTTAACACCTGCAAAATATCGCCCAGCTTTACCTTCTTAGCCATTTAAAATCCTTCATATCCAGCTTTTTTCAGCAGCTCGGCGCCGCGAATCAAACCCTGCTCATACTTAGTTGGATTTTTGACAGACGATATAGAGTTGATCTTATTGATTAACATGCCGCCATCTTTACCAAGGCCATGGTAATCGATCAGTGTTTGCTCGACTGCCCGTGCGTCAGCACGTGACAGGTTCTGTAAACCCTCTATTCTGTCAATCGTGATGCCTTTTTCTCTGAGGTGAGCTTGACCGCGCTTAACTATGTCGTTGGTTATTCCAACATAACGAGTCACGCCATCAACAACGCAGTTATAAACACAGGTCTTTCCGCCTATAGAGGCAACCTCACCTGCGCCTTTTGCACCAACAGTATCACCCGACACGATTTTCGTTGTCTACACGCGCAACGCCAGACGTGGCGCGGCCTGCACGCCGGTCGGATCAGGTGGCGCGCTGTCACCCCACAAAACCACCCCGACGCGGGTTTTCAGCCCAACCGGGCATCTGCACGAACCTTCACCGGCGACGCGATCTAACAACCGCAACCCTCAACCCCAGGAGCGCAATCATGACCACAGCACAAAATTGGAAGGCATTCGACCAGGCCGAGTGGTGTCTGGACTTGATGATCAGCCACTATGCACAGCTGATCCATACCGAGCGGCAGCGCCCTGAACCCGATCAATCATTGGTTGCCCTGTCGCTACAGGAGCAGGGACGTTTGGACGACGAACGCGATGCCTTGCGCATCGAGGATCAGGCCAACAGCGAACGGGTTCTGAACACCTATGGCCCGCTGGCACAAGCGCTCCGTCGCCCCACTAACCTGGTGTGAGAGTTCTTCATCACGCCAGGGTGTGACTGTTCAAACGAAAATGCGCAGCCCCTGGTGGCTCGGTGGCGAAGCCGCCGTGCAGCCAGGGGCCAACAAGCGCAGCGCGTTAGGCTTTTGCTATTCGACTCGTAGAGGCGGGCTGTTCGGGTTGCAAAGGGGCACCCTTTGGCACGGGAGGTGTATACCTCCCTGGCGTGCCTGTATTTTTTGCCGTTGATTGAGGCCGCTTCGCGGCCTGCGGGGCTGTCAGGCATTTGTAGGGAGGTTGTCAGGCATTTGTCATGGCTTCAGGTGCTTGTCAGGCACTTGTCATGTGTTTGTCTGGCATTGGTCAGGCCTGCTCGCTCTCTTCATCCGCTTCGGCGTCCAGAGCGGTTAACAGAGCTTCGACGGGGTCGTCAGGAAGGGGTTCAGCCATGGTTTGGCTGGCTGTGTTCTGACGTTGCAAGCGTGCCGGATGGGTCGCGGTATGAATTTCCTTAAGCGCCCGGATACTGACCTGGGTGTAAATCTGCGTAGTGTTCAGGCTGACATGCCCGAGCATGGCCTGGATAAAACGGATGTCTGCGCCGTTCTCCAGCATCAACGTGGCCATGGTGTGACGGAACAAATGGTAACTGCCACGCTTGCCGATGTTGGCTTTTTCGATGTGTTCGCGCACCAGTTGCGTCAGTCGATTGGGGCTGAATCCTTCGCCCTGCTGGGTCAAAAACAACGAGCCATCGTCCTGGCCCAAAACAAAATGGGGCCGGACGTCGTCGCGGTATTTGGTGATCCAGGCCAAGGCCCGTTCACCGATGGGAATCATCCGGTCTTTTTTGCCCTTGCCCTGACGAATCATCACCGTGCCGCGCTCGTAGTCGATGGCACTCCAGCTCAGGCTAATCAGTTCCATGCGACGCATGCCGGTGCTGTAAAGGGTTTCCAGCATGGCCCGGTCGCGGATGCCGGTCGGGGTTTGGGTGTCCGGCACATTGAGGATGCGTTCGGCTTCGTCGCTGCTGAGGATATGTTTCGGCAAGCGCTGTTCCATCCTCGGTAGATCAAGGTCAGAAGCCGGGTTGTACAGGATGCGGTTGGTTTTGGTCAGCCACTTGAACCACACCCGAATCGGCGTGATACGTACCGTCTGACTGCGGGCTGACAGCGCTTCGCCATCGGCTTTTCGATACAAAAAAAGATGCCGTTGGTAGCGCTCTAAAATCGGTCGGGTGATTTCTTGCGGCCGGGTCAAACCCCGCTCGTCACACCAACGGATAAACGCAATCAGCAGGTGTTCGCGGTTGCCCACGGTGCGTTCGGAGTAGCTGCGCTCGCGCTGGTATTGCAGAAACTGTTTCATCTGAAAATACAGGCTGCCGGGATCGCCCAGTGGGCCAATGATTTGTTCCGAAACTCGCTGCTTTGTGCTCTCGCCTTTTTTCGGCATAACCACCTCGACTTAGACGGCGCTGGACAATGCGGAGTGGTTATTTTGTGGCGGCTGGATCAGTGGTTTTTGATTCAGGCCGACCGCTTTCGGCTCAAGGCCAGAAACCGCGTGGCGTTGCGCGTGGTTCAGGGTGTCCGACTGAGTACCGACCATGGTCCGACCTGAGTCCGACCGCTGATCTTCCTGCCCCGACCGAGCGGATTTGTTGTCGAGCCGGTCGGCATCAATCAGGCCCATCAAGTGCGGTTGATGACCGCTTTTGCCGTCATACGTGAGGGTGTATTCATGGGCCAGCCCCTTGCGGTGCAGCAGCAGATATTCCAGTTCGGTCAACCGGCCCAGGTGGATTTTCAACTGGGTATCACCCCAACCGGTGGCTTCGCGCACATCCTTGCGACCAAACCGAAACTCACTGGTTTTAAGCCCCTGCACCTGGCTTCTGGCCTCGACCCAGCCCAGTAGCAGCTCCAGCAAACGCCGCGTTTGCGGCGGCAGTTCGTCCAGGGTGCGCCCAAGAATGTCGTGGGCCAGCCGGTTGGCCAACACGATGTCGCCCTTCGTGACCTCGATATAAGCCAAGGATTTGCCTCGGTGCTCGACGTGTTTGACCGGGCGTTGATGCTGATGCAGCAAGGCAATGCAACGAATCAACGTCAGGTATTTCATGTGGTCACGCCGGGTCCGAGTTTTGTCCGAGAGAAAGGTCAACTGATCGGCGAACGGATTGACCACCGCCACGGTTTTGATCAGCCGCTGGGCGTTCTGATGCAGGCGAGTAATCGCCTGTTTTTCGGCGTCGGCCAGCAGGCCGTCGAGGGTTTGTTTTTTACGTTGGGCGGCATGAATCGCTTCGGTTTGCTCGCGGCTTTCGTTGATGGTCAGCACCAAACAACGGTTGAGCAGTTCCTCGTCCACGTCGATGGCCGTGGTGGTGAGCATCAGCATCACCGGGCCTTTGACCGTGTATTGCTTGGTGATCAAGTTGCCGGTGGCTTCGTCCTTGCCGGTGCTGGCAATGGTCAATTCGCCGTCCGATTGCAGCAATTTCAGGGCATAGGCCGCTTGGCGAACGCCCTCTTCCTCGGCGATGGCCAGAATCTTGTGTTGCAGATCCGTTTCGCCGAGGTAAAAAAGACTCTGGCCGGTCATGGCGCTGTACTGGATGCGTTCTTCTTCCGGCATCAGGTTTAAAACGGCGTCCATCAACGAGCTTTTGCCCGCCGCGCTTGATGACTGAATCAACACGGCCAAGGGCTGATCCAGCTTTCGGGACACGGCGGCCAAGTACCCGGCCAGCAGGTTGTAGGATTCACCGACCACCCCACAGCGGGTCAAATCCGCCTCGATGCGCTCGATCAGATTGGGCGCACGCAACAGGTTTAACGCGGCCAGTTCATCCTCCGCGCTCAGTGTCGGAGTGGGATTTTTCGGGGCCAGTGCCGCCTGGATTGAGGCCTCCTGCAAACCTTCCAGCTTGAGCAACAGTTTGCCCAGGTCGCGCTTGATGATTTCTTCCGGCACGCCCAGTTCGATGCTCGCCTGTTTCAAATAACTGTATCGGGCTTTGGCGGCGTACAAGTCAAAGCTGTCCACGTAATAGGCCGCTTCGCGGCCCATTACGTGCTCTTCGGCGACCTCGCGGCGCACCTGCACATTGACCCGCATTTGTTCCGGGCCAAGGTTCTTTTTCCAGCCGCGCACCCGCCATCGACGGTCGGCCACGGTCAACAACAGATCGCCCTGGGCGTTTTCGCTAAAAGTTTCCGATTCGGAAACTGGCCCCGCGACCGTCAAAGTTTCCGAATCGGAAACACCCGGCACCGGTGGCAACTCAGCGGCTGCCTGCGGCGCAGCGGCTAAAGAAAAAGTGGTTTCTGGCTCGACCGATACCGGCGTGCCTTTGCCCTGCCACAGCGCCTGTTGCAACAACTCGCCCAGCGCCTGGGCCGGGTTTTCCACCTGCAAGGCGAAAGCGTTGGCGTCCATGCCTTGCGGGAACAACAAACGAAACACTTCGATGCCGGCTGAGCGTAGTTCCTCGGCCAGTTTTTCGGCTGCTGCGTCTCCCGCTGAGTCGCGGTCGAAAGCAATGATTACCCGTTGGGTGCCGTGGTGTTTCAGGGCCTGCCAGTGATCTTGGGAAAACCCGTTCACGCCATAAGCGCTGATGACGTTGCGAAAACCCGCACACCAAAAGGTCATGGCGTCGATCAGCGACTCACAGAGAATAATTTCCAGATTGGCCAACAACGCCGCTTCGTTCCAGACTCCGCGCAACGGCGTGGCCAAGTACAAATGCCGAGATTGGTTAGCCGGAATTTTGTTGTTCGGCTGCATTCGCCGTCCGTAAAGCTGCATCACTCGCCCGGATTGCTCCGGCTGGGCGCCGCTTTCCAGGCCCAGCACCGGCACGACCAGACAACCGTTTAAATGTTCATGCCCGGTGGAACGCAAAACACCCAAGGTCTGCAACTGCTGACGCACCTGGCGACCGGCCTGGGTGTGCCCGGCAGGCAAGCGGTAGGTCAGGGTTTTGTTGGCATAGCCCAACTGGAAATACTCGATCAGCTCGGGATGGTTCAGGCCGCGAGATTCCAGATAGGCCAGTGCTTCGGGGGATTGTTTGAAATTGGCGTGATAGAACTCGGCCACCGAACGCAGCAGCGCCGCGGCTTCAAGATCAGAAGAGCCCGCAGCTAAAGAAGGGAGGTGTCGAGCGTGGCTGCGTGTCACACCGACTTTTTCCGTGTTCTCCAGCGGCGCGTCGTTGCGTAGCAGTTGGACCGCGTGCGGCAACGACACGCCTTGAGTTTTCATCACCCAATCGATCACCGAACCTGCCGCCCCGCAGCCAAAGCAGTGATAGAGATTTTTCTCCTCGGAGACCGACAGGCTGGGCGTGCTTTCGTCATGGAATACGCAGTGCATCACCCAATCCTTACCACGCTTTTTCAGCTCATGACCCTGCGACTGGATCAGCCGAACCAGTGACACCTCTCGCTTGAGGCGTTCCAGTTCAGCTTCGGGGATGCGGGCCATCGGGTTTTCTCCAAAATACGTCAACGCTCGTTTGAGGTTTTATTTTAATACCTTATACTGTCTCAAAGTCAAACCTTATCAGAGACAGGGCATACAGTTATGGAATCCGAAACGATCTGGTTCCTACCCATGCATTTCCCCACACGCTTGATTCAGCTGCGCAAAGCCGCCGATCTAACCCAGCAAACTCTGGCTGACACCGCGTCAGTGCACGTTAATCAGATTCGGCGTTATGAGGCAGGGACGGCGCAACCAACCTTAGAAGCCCTAATTCGGCTTGCTCAGGCTCTGCACGTCAGTCTGGATGATTTGGTGTTCGCTGAAGGAGAACGCGGGCCGTCCGACGATTTGCGCCTCCGCTTTGAGGCCGTCAGCCATATGCCCGAAGCCGAGAAATCAGTGATCAAAGCACTGCTCGATGGGATGATTCTCAAGTACCAGGCATCAAAAATCATGGGGGCGGATAACAGGAGCCGACCACCCAGTGCGTAACCAGAAAAAAGGGCCGATCTGAAAGAGTAAACCGGCCCCCCATGCTTCGCTGCTGCGTATAGCAAAAGCTATACGCCATACGTCAGTGTTTATTGGGTGAAACCTGCATTTCGTATTACAAGTGTATAGCAGCGCCTAGAAGACATAAACCGGATAACCAATTGATACATATAGAAAATACCCACCTCGCAAGAGGTGCGTGTTGTGTATTGAGATTTTGCTCCTGTTAAGGGGCGAAAAATCATGCTCAAAAAGGGCGTATTGAGCAGCTAGACCGTAGGTCGTCAGGGTGGGTGCAAAAGGGATGCAACTTGACTGCAGAAAGGATGCAAGAAGGCGGCAAAAAGGGTGCAGATTGGGTGCAAAAACACCAGCGCTAGGCCGGCGTCAGATCACATCTAGGCCTCTACAATTAACAAGAGACATTCAAACCACAAGCAGAGATAAAATCACGTATCGGTATATCAAGAAAGCTACTCTCTCCAGCGGAAAGAACATCTTGCAATGTGACGATGCCTTTTTCAAAGTCCAAAGAAACGTCAAAGCAATTAAACTCGAACTCCCTGAACAGAACGCTCTTTGAGCAAATCCGCTCATCAAAGGCATCTTTCAAAATAGAGCGAACGCTGTCGTCCAACTCTTGGGCGACAAATCGTTCTATTATTGTGCCGCCACTGCTCATAACCATTCCTAACTAGTACGGGAATGCAGTCTGAATCACACCATCCCGAACATTTATTTTGATTGTCGATGTTGGAGCGCCTGAGACGTTTGTTCCAATCACCTTACCTGCGTTGTACTCAATAACGTGCCCACCTGGGCCATTAGGAGTTACCTTCCCATATCTCAGTGCGTTATCAACATAACTAGAGACATCTTTAACAGATGTTCCTTGCGAGAACTTACTAACATTCGCAAATCCTGAGTCAGGTCCATGGCGATAGAATACATGCTCAATACCTGTCATCAAACCGCCTTTGTTATAAGTGCTCGCGCTCCACGATGCATCTATTTGTCTTGGGGCTGGTAATGCCTTGATTGTGTCATCTACAACAGCCCCAGTTCCTTTTGCACCACCCGCAAAATAATCCGGAGGCAAATCACAAGGACCAGTGTTGTGTACCCAGGTCTTGAGCTCGCCAACGTAGAACGTATGCCCCACATCGACCGTTAGATTGTATGTTTTGCCCTCGGGAAGGTACAGCTCAAGCGATTCGACTTCGGACGAGGTGTTTTCGGTGTCGCCATCAGCCAGTGACTGCAGCAGGTCACCCGGTTCCAGATCTTTGACAGGAATGAAATCACGTTTGGCGGGTACATAGAAGGGGTGGCTCGGCGTAACCAGCAGGGTTTCGCCTTCCGCTGCGCCAGCGCCACGAACACTTTTGAGCTTGAGGCGGTAGATCGGCTGATCCGAACGCTGATGCGTTGCCAGAATGGCAGCAGCGAACGGCTTGCCCCCGTTCTCAGGCTTGCTCCAGACAACATCTCCCACCTTGAGCGACTCAATAACGCGGTCGCCTTGCGGTGTAGAAACTTTCGTACCCGCAGCAAAGCAGCAAGGCCCCTTCGTTACTGGGGTTCCCGCTGTGCCTTTTGCCCCGCCCTTTGCCGCAAGTTCTTCTCCAGTTTTAATGATGGGCACACCTGAAGGAGTTGCCTTCACCAAACCTTGTAACAAATTACCAAAATTGCGAACCGCATTCCCCAGACTGATGACCGAAAGCGCAAGGGTCGCCTTATTTTCAACATCAAGCCGACTCCGCTCAGACTCTGTTTCAGTGTACAAAACGTCACGAAGGTTCGGAGCTCTTGAGAATATAAATCCGTCAACAAAATCGATCGCTTCAGGTTTGACGTTCTCTATCCCCTTTCCGTGAGCCCCCTCTACACGCATGGCAAGAACAACGTCGTCGACAGTCAACTTGTTGAAATCGATACCCAGATCACATATCTGTGGGTTTTTGCGACAATGGTCTAGGGCCTGCTCAGCCATCTGTTTCGCAGCAGTCTCATGCAGGTCATGATTGTACTGAGTAGCGCTTTTGGCAATGGCGACGCCCTTGTCCAGATCACCGTCCACTGCCGCAGCCGCTACCAAGCCGGTAAGTTGAGATAGAACCAACCTCAGCTCTTTGTTATCCCGGCCCAGGTCGCCCATCGAGCTGACCAAGACTTCATTAAGCCCTGCAGCCGCTGCGCCTGTCTTGAAGTCACTGCCTGTCAGCTCAGCCAACAACCCGCCCATAATCGCGTGAGCAACAACTTTTTGGACGCTACCGTCTGGAAAACGAATGGCGTTATCACCAATCCAGTTGAAGCCGGAGGCCATGGCCATATTGCCGGCCTCACCCATCAAAGCAGCGCTGAAGTTGCTGCCAAAACTGCCTCCCCCAATAGCCGAGGACACCCCACTAGAGATGAGCGCCCGCCCAACGGTACGAGTCGCCGCATCAGTCGCATTGCTCCAACGGAAGATATCTTTGGAAGGGTTAGCTGCGCTTACAGCAGCACCATCGGTGGGTTGAATACCCTGTGTGGCGGACCCAGCACCATCGGCTGCCGTAAACCATTTATCGTCGGCGTAATCAAGAAACCCAGCAGTAAACCCTGCAATCGCAGCGTTCTTCAGGCTACCCGCGCTGAACGTATCTTTAATCGCCAGACCAAGATTGCCCTTGTTATCAATGGTGCTTGTGACTGCAGTAGTGCTCAAGCTGGCCGCGACGGCCAAGTTAGTTCCACTCAACCCAAGACCCGCAGGGCCAAGTATGAAAGACATCAGAATTGCGATGGCAATCTTGGCGCCGGCTCCCAGCCCGGACGATTCATACTTGAAGCTGTCGTGAATTTCTTTTACTTGGCGCCAATCGATATCGCCCCGAGCTTCCGCCTGCTTCATCCAAGCAAGGTTCGGATCAGCTTGAACCATCGCGTCGATGGTTTGGCTAACGCTCTGTTGATCGACCTGTTTGATGTCAATACGAATGCCTTCGGCCGCTTTAATGACAAGCTTGCCTTGAGCGATCAGAGCGCTTTGCCGAAGGGTCTCATCCGTTTTCCCTTCGCCTTTCATCTTGTACCAAGCCAAGTCACCCTTGCTCTTGGTATGGCTCTCATCGTGGAAGTCCTTCACACCCTCAAACACGATGCGGCCACCGCTATCCAGTGTCAGGTCCTTTCCGCTGTCCAGGGTTGTCACTTGATAACGTTGATCGCCGCCGCTCTTGAGCGTGAGATCGCCGCCCGTCTTGATTTCACTCCCGACGTTCGTGTGCTGTGTTACCTCATCCCGTTTAGCAGCGTTACTCCCCCAACTGCCCTTCTTGGTCATGTCATAAAGGGAGTAGTCGCGATTGAGCTCAGCCAGTAAATTCATCTGGTTACCGGCAACAAGATACGCTTCATTACCGGCGTTGATTTTGCTGGCGACCATCGTCACGTCGTTCAGCGCAGCGACGTTTACATCTCCACCGGCATCAATCGTCGTACCCTGCTGCCGAATATGGTCTTCCTCCTGATTGACCTTCTTGCCGCTGCGTTTATAGCGATACTCAGTTGATTCTTCGTTGGCAGCCGCCAGGAGGTTCACATCCTTGCCAGACAGGTTGACGTCGCTCCCCGCCTTTACATGGCTGGCGACCATCGTCAGCTCATTCGTCGCCACAACATCGAGATCCCCACCGACCTTGATCTCACTGGCATGCTGCACCGTCTGGCTTTGTTCCCAAAAATGCCGTTTGTCCTGACGCATAGACCCGGTCTCTTCGCGAGCCGCCGCAATCACCACGTCATTACCCGCGCTCAACTCCGCGTTCTTTCCTGCTGTAATGGCCCCGCCCACATTCAGCAGATCGCGCGCGGCGTGCATCGTCAGGTTGTTTCCGGCTTCAATGCTTGCGGCGCTATCCACAACCGCAGTCTTGGAGCTGAATCCTTTTCCACTGTTTTCAATCGTGGTGGCGGTCCGGTCATTGCGGATGTCCCCAGTCAACGTGCTCAGCTCAACATCCTTGCCCTTGAGGATGCCGCCTTGCATGTTCACCAGGTCCTTGCCCGCCACCAGCTTTAGCTTCTCCCCAGCCTCGGCTAGCCGCGTGTTCACCAGATTGTTACCCGCGGCTGCCGACAGATTTTCACTGGCACGCAAGGTCCCGGCGTTCTTCAAATCCGCCCCGGCAATCAGCGTCACATCCTTGCCTTGAATCAACGCCCCATCCGCCGTCAGGCGGTTGTTCGCCTGAGCCATGTACAACACCGGTACCAGCACGTGCTCGCCATTGATGACTTGGTCTTCCATCCAGACGATGTCGTGGGTCAGCGCTGCGACTTGTTGGGAGGTGAGGGTCACGCCGACGGCGAGGTTGAGTTGCTCCTTGCTGGCGATGGCGTTGTTCATCAGGTACTTGAACATGCCTTCATCGGTGGTCTGGCCGTCGATGAACCGTTGGCCCGTGCGGGCGGTGACGGCTTGTTGGATCAGGCGTTGCTCGTAGAGGCCATCGCCCAGGCGCCTCCAACTGGTTTCCGGGTCGTAGCCGAGCTTGCCCAGCAGGTAGTCCGAGCTCATGAATTGCTTGAGGTCGGTGAGCGCCGGGTCTGTGACGACCATGTATTTCGGCCCGGTGATGACACGGCTGGCGTCCGAAGCTTGGATGTTGGCCTGGCTCAAGTCCTGGCTGCTTTTGGCAGCAGCGGCGCTGTCGACCAGGTGAAACAAGCCGCTCTGGCCGGTCGGCAGCGTGAAGCCGGGCATGGTGGTCGGGTTGACTTGTTGTTGCGCCAGGTCGGGTGGCAGTTGCGGGTTGAGCACAACGACTGCGGGCTGGGCTACGGTAGTGGCGCCGCCCTTATCCCCGACCGGTTTGGGCGGTGTGAACTGCACGATGCTGCTGTTTTCCAGCTGCTGGGTTGCCTGGATATTGACGTTACCGGTGGCCTGAATCACCGCAGCTATCGGATCGCCTGGGGTCACAGTGGTGGTGTCACCCACCAGGCTGAACGAGTTGAGCGCGCCAACCGGCAATACTTTTGGGTTGGGCTGGGCGTTATAGGGGTTGATCCAGTTGGCACGGAAGCGCTCATCAGTGCCATCCGTCACTCGGCCTGTGTTCCAGGTACGCGTGCGTGTACTGATACCGGTAGTAGCGCCGATGTTGGCGAAGTTGTCGGCGGTGATCAGCAGATCCGCGCCCGAGGCCATGGTGCTGTATTTATTGAGCACGCTTGACCCATCAATGGTCAGCTTGGCACCGCTTTGGATCGATGAGCTCGCCGAATCCGTCGCCACCACACTTTTGGAGACTTCGTTAGCAATGTAGTCGACGTTGTGGTGGTCACCGCTGCAGTCGTAGCACCGCACACTAAGGCTACCCGACACCGCCTCGTCGACAGTGCTGAACACATCCTTGCGGTTGATCACACTGTCGCTGCGTACCAGCACATCGTTGGCGGCTTCGATATGGCTGGAGACGTTTTCCAGCGATCCGCTGCGAGCGACGCCATCGCGGCCCATCATACTCAGGCCGCCTAGGCTGTAGATGTCGGCGTAGTAGTTGGTAAGATTCTTGAAACGCAGCGCCATGTCGGTGCCGCTGAAGATTAGGCCGCGATCATTGCGCACGGCATCGGCGTTCAGCTCAACTGCTCCCGCACCACCGAGGGTGCCGGTGTTGGTGACGTTGGTAGCGGTCAGGGAGAACGCCCCGCCACTGGTGATGCGCCCGGCATTGGTCCACGTGTCGCCCTTACCGGTGAAACTCTGGCTGGCGGCAAGCTTGCCGGTGGCTGCCTGGTTGAACTGGCCTACGGTGACGTTGAGCACATCAGCTTGAACGTCTGTGCTGTTGTCCCAGGTCGCGGCGTCGACGGTCAGTGTGCCGGCAGTGGCGACGCTACCACCGATATTGCTGAACTTCGCCAGATCAACGCCAAAAGTGCCGGTACCGACATGGCGGACATTACCGTCGGAGTTCTTGAAGCTGGCCATGCGCAGGGACACGTCATGGTTGGCGGCTTCGATCGTGCCGCTCTGGTTATCCAGTAACTGCGCGCTGGCTACGCTGGCGGTGCCTTGTTGGCCAAGTGAGCGCAGCTTGCCGTTCTGGTTGTTGATGGATGCAGCGTCAATCAGCAAACCGCTGCTGCCTTCGACCAGGCCAGATTGGTTGTTTAGCTCGCCGGTCAGGCCGAAATCGATGGCATCAGCGGCCGCACGGCCTTGGGTGTTGTTCAGATCGGTCGCACGTACGGTCAGGAATTGCTTTGCCAGCAATGCACCGTTCTGGTTGTCCAGGATAGAGGTGGTGATCTCGGTATCGCCGGTCAGGGCGGAAATCTGGCCGCCGTTGTTGAGCACCGACTGTTGCGCGCCCAGGTTGAGCGACTGGGCCTGGATCAGTCCCGCTTCACTCGGGGCCGTCAGCGACTTGCCGTTGTCCAGCACCGTCGCCAGGGTGGTTTTAAGCGTGCCCGCAACGCTGGCCAAAACGCCGCCCCGGTTATCAACGTTGTTGGCTTCAATGTTGAGGTTATCGGTCTGGGTGATGACGCTACCATCTTGGTTATTCAGTCCACCGCTCAAGGTGGCGGTGATGCCACTCTGGCTGAGCAGGCTACCTGTGGTGTTGTCCACCGCACCGCCATTGATTGTCAGGCCCTGCTGAGTGCTGATGATGCCTTTGCCGGTATTGGTCAACTGCTCGTGAGCTGTGAGGGCCATGGCATTGGCGGAGGCGATGTAGCCGTCGAGGCTATTGTCGATGGTGTCGGCGACCAGAGTGAGCTGGCCTTGGCTGATCAGTTTGCCGCCTTGCTGATTGAAGGTTTTGGCGGTGGCGAGGATGTCTCCCTGACTGGTGATCTGGCCCTTACCGTTTTCGACGGTGGTGCCGCCCAGAGTCAGTGCGCCTTTGGCGGTGATTTTGCCGCTGCTGTTGTCGAGGCTGGCCACGTCCAGGCCGAGGGTGTCCTGGCTGCTGACGACACCGTTGGTGTTCTTCACCGCTGCCGCTGTCAGTGTCTGCTCACCGCTGCTGGCGAGGGTACCGTTGTCGCGGTTATCGAGCGTACCACCGAGGGTAGTTTTGACCGTACCCTGGCTTATCAGGGTGCCGCCGCGATTGTCGAGGTCCTCGGCGTTGAGGACCATCCCGGTGTTCGCCGACAGCGTACCGGCGCGGTTGTCGAGGGTCTCGGTGACGGTGGCCTTAAGGTCGCGACTGGCGATGACGCTCTGGCCACGGTTGTCGATGTTCTTGGCGGCGAGGGTCACATCACCGGTTTGGTTGCGGGTGTTCTCCGGGGTAACGCCGGCCTCGATCATGCCCAGGTTGTTGAGCTGACCGTCGCTGGTCAGCTTGACGCTGTCCTGAGCCGCGATGGATCGGCGGTTGGTCAGCGTGCCTTGGGTTGTGGCTTCGACACGGGTACCGGCATAAATCGCATCTTGGGCATCGAGACTCCTGGCGTTAATGACAACCGCTTCAGCTGCCGTGGCTTGCGCCAGGCTCAGGTCCCCGTTGGCCTCGAGTTGAATATCGCCACCGCTGGCGACCATTTTGCCATCGAGTTTTACCCCTACGCCGGCTTCGCTACTGACCAGCCTGATGGCACCGGCGTACATACCGCCCAACGCCGAGGAGTCGATGGCCAGTTGCGGCTTAGTCGCCGGGGCTGCAGCGCGGGCGGTGGCCTTGAGGGTTTTCGCGTCGACGTCATTGGCGCCGGCGATGATCGTCAGGTTCTTGGCCTGGATTTCGGCATTGATCTTGGCCGACCGGGTGATGATCTCGAAGCGGTCGATGTTGTTCGCGTTGAGCTCTGCGCCTTCAACGGTGACGCTGCCTTGATCGACTTGGTAGCGAGTGATCTGGCCGTTTTCGATGACGGCCTTGCCGGTGGTCAGCGTGGCCTGTGGGGTGTTGATGAAGCCGCAACCGTTGCAGGTAATGCCATACGGGTTGGCCACGATCACATGCGCCGACTGCCCCGCCACTTCGGTAAAACCGCGCAATTGGCTGGGGCTGCCGCCGTTGACCTCGTTGAGGATCACGCTGGCAGCCGTACCGTTGAGGTTCTGGTTACCGAGGATGATCCCGCCCAACTGGGTCGACTGGGTCCGACCGGTCGCGTTGTTGAGGATCACGCCCTGCTGACCGACGTTGTAATCCTTGAACTGGTTATGCGACAGCCCACTGCCATTTGGTGCAGCAATATTGACGATCGGCACACCATTCGCCGCCTGGCCCAGGCTGGTGCCAGGCGCGCTGACCACAATCCCGTCCGCCTGCGCCAGCAACGGTTGCCAGAACATCGCGTTGGCCAACACTAACGCCACGCCACGCTTGGGCAATCCAAGGAAGTTGGAACGACTTTTCAGGGCCGCAGAAGGTTGGCGCGCGAGGAAGGCGAACTGGCGAACGTCCATGTCATGTCTCAATGCCCGAAGGCAGTAAAAAATTTAAAGAAAGAAATCCAGGCGGAAATAAACCGGCGCTTCACGCTCAGTGATCGGCCCCGGGCGTTCCAAAGAGTGTGCAAAGGTCACCGTGGCGGCGACGTTCTGCCCGCGCGCGAACAAGTCCACGGAGTTGCTGGTCATGCGCCCGTGCTGTTCGGCGTTGTAGCGGCCATGGCTGATCACGCCCTGGTCGTAGCCGAGGCTGGTGCCGTACTCGGCGAACACTGGCTGCAACCACGCGAGGGTCACCGGCCTACTCCAGCGCAGGTC